>ONOQ01000002.1:42502-149783 GCA_900319485.1 uncultured Bacteroidales bacterium
AGCAGGAGATTGGTGCTGAAGAAACTGCCGCCACCGCCGCTGGAATTCATCTTCTGGCTCCAGAAGGGATTGGAGACGTCTCGGCCCCACCAGGACTTGCCGTTGTCGGAGCGTGTATTGCTGTTCACATACAACACTTCACCTGTATTTACATCGTATGGATTGTCCCAGGGCATCTGCTGCAGGCTCAGAGCACCGCGGTTGAGGCTCCAGGACTTGTCATAGTTCATGCGCACGTTGAGAGTAACGCGGGGCAGGATCTCCGCTCCTACGTTAACACGGCCGGAGAGCTTACGGTAACGAGTTTGCTTGACAATACCGTTGTTGTCAAAATAGTCGATGCTGGCAAGGTACGTCATTTTCCCCTGACTGCCGGAAGCCGACACATAATAGTCCTGCTTGAGACCGGGCTGGGTAGCCTCCGCTATCCAGTCTGTGTCGGTTTCAAGGACTTTCTGGTTATCAAGTTGTTTCTGGGAACCTTTGCTCATGAAGAGTTTGGAGTAGTCGTAGAGTTCCTGTGAGTTCATCATGCTGAACCTGCCAAGGGCTATCTGTTCAAGACCAGTCTGCAGGCGTACTTCCACCTGGCTGTCCTGTCCCCTCTTGGCCTGCTTTGTGGTCACCACAATAACGCCGCCGGAGCCGGATGCGCCGTAGATACCGGTAGCGCCCGCGTCCTTCAGGACTGTCACGCTTTCTACGTCATTTGGATTGAAAGTACCACCAACAACGCCATCTACAACGTACAAAGGATCGCTATTGGCCGATATTGAGCCGGTACCACGGATACGGATGGTTGAACCGCTGTTGGGGTTACCTGAAGAACTGTACACTTCCAAACCTGCCACCTTACCCTGAAGCATCGTTCCAAGGTCATTGGAAGAGACATCCCTCAGGCTCTCTCCCTGCACGGTGGTGACAGCACTGGAAAGTTCCGTCTTGCGAACGCTGGAATAACCCATAGAGATAGCCGCGTCCAATGTGTTGATATCGGAATCCATCGTCACATTGACCACAGAACGGCCTTTTATGGGTTCCGTTACCGTAGTATAGCCAAGATAGCCGAAAACCAGCGTGGCATCGGCCCCAGCTTCCAGTGTATACTGGCCGTCAAGGTTGGTAACCACACCACGTGTAGTACCCTGTATGGCCACACTGACGCCAATGAGAGGCTCTCCTGTTGCGGCTTCCGTAACTGTTCCGGAGACTTTGAGGACCTGAGCCTGCAAAGTGAGGACACCGGCGGTAACCGCAAGAATAGTTGTTAAGATTCTTTTTATCATTTGGTCAGAGATTAAATGTTATCGCATGGAGCCGTCAGCGAATGCATACTTGAAGCCATCTGTCTTCTGCCATCCGCCGCGGGTAAAATCAGGGACCTCAACCGGAGCGCAGCCATTATCCATGGAAATGGAACCGAGTTCTCCAAGGCAGCACCATTCGGCAAGGTCGTATACATCCATATCCAGAGGAAGTCCATAATGCAGGCAGTAAATCAGGCGGTAATCCATAAGGAAGTCCATTCCGCCGTGACCACCGACCCTCTTTGCCTTCTCTTCAAGTTCTGCATCAAGGATTGGTGTAGGATATTTTTCACGCAGGGCGTTCACAACATTTTCCGGAAGGGCCGCATGCTGATTCTCGATCTTATAGTCTATACCAGCCTTCTCAAGTTGTTCGGGACGCAGGGAAAGCTGCTCTACAGGATACTTGGCGGCATATCCAAGGGTACCCACAAGCTGGTACATGCGGTTGTAGGGACGGGGGTTAAGTACATCATGCTCAACAAGTACAGACTTGCCGTTCTCTGTACGGATAAGGGTGCATGTTATGTCTCCGTTGCGGAAATCCTTTGCATCCTCGCCTTGGAAATACTTTCCTTCGGCCTTCTTCTTCTCAAATGCCACCTGGCCGTTGGCACTCTTGGTATCTACGGCAACAAGAGTCTTGAAGCGGTCTCCACGGTGAATGTTGAGGGCCTGGGCGATGGGACCGAGGCCGTGAGTGGGATAGACGTCTCCCCTGTTTCTGTAATTGAAGTCCAGGCGCCAGTTCTCCCAGTAGTCGTTCCAGTAATCGAAGAGGTTGTGGCAATATGAGCCTTCTGCGTGGAGGATTTCTCCAAAGAGGCCTTCACGGGCCATCTGGAGGGCGCTTAACTCAAAGAAGTCATAGCAGCAGTTCTCCAGCATCATGCAGTGACGGCGGGTCTTTTCGGCGGTATTGACAAGGGCCCAGCATTCTTCCAAAGTGGTGGCAGCCGGAACCTCAATGGCGACATGCTTTCCATGTTCCATGGCATAAAGGGCGATGGGGGTATGGTGCACCCAGTCTGTACAAATGTACACAAGATCAATGTCGTCACGCTCGCAGAGTTCCTTGTAGCCTTCCAGTCCGGTATAGCCATCCGGGCGGCTGAAGCCGTTCTCCACAAGGTAATTGGCCGATTTTTCCACTTTTTCCGGAAGGACGTCGCAGAGAGCCACGATTTTGCTCCAAGGGACGTTTGTGTAACGGTATACGGCAAATGAGCCGCGAGCCCCAAGGCCCACAATACCAATACGGACAGTGTCAATGGGGTCTGCCTTAAGACCAATCACATCTTCCTGTCCGGCAGGACGGGCAGGAACCTTTGTACGTATTACACCGTCATTCTTACCGCAGCAAGAAGCAAGGAGCAAGGCTGCACTTGCGACAATGGCAATTTTGCCGATTAATGAATTTGACATAGGATTTGTTAGTTATTATTTGATAATAAGTTTCTTACCTTCTTCATAGCTCATTTCCCAGGGGCCTTTGCGAACCTTGAGGTAAGCCTCAAGTTCCTCGGGGGTGCGAGCGGGCTTTTCATAGCCGGGCATACCCACAATACCCCATAGATGTTTGGCATAGGTATAACCCATGGCCTCATAGATGTCACGGCTGTGATCCATGGCTGCGCGGAAACGTTTCCAGTCACGGGCGCCCACGGCTTCCCATTGGACCTCGGACAAGGCGGCAAGGCGGGGAAGCAGCATGTACTCCAGGTACTCCGGCGTGGCGATGAATTCTGTCCAAAGGTTTGCCTGGACGCCGATTATATGGGACACGGCCTCCGGAGCCACACCTTCGCATGGCTCGTAGGAATACATAAGTTCCGACGGCAGGCATGCTCCTATGGAAACAGGTTCCCTATCCCATTCCTCGGAGTTATAACGGTCTATATACATGTAATAGCCCGGGGACATTATGGCGTCAAATCCGCGCGCCGCCGCACGGATACCGGGTTCAATTCCACGCCAGGACATTATGGTAGCCCCTTCATCAAGGTCTCCCTCCAGGATTTCCTCCCAGCCGATTATCTTGCGACCATGTTCTGCAAGGAATTTCTGGATGCGGTTTGTCACATAGCTCTGGAGATACTGCTCCGCTGTGTGGCCGTCGTGGTCGGACAATCCAAGCTCCTTGATGCGGGCCTGGCAACGGGGACATTCTTTCCAACGGATTTTTGGACATTCGTCACCGCCGATATTAATATATTCCGACGGGAAAAGGTCCATCACTTCAGTAAGGACATCCTCAAGGAATTCGAAAGTCTTTTCCTGTCCGGGACACAGTACATCAGGTTTTACACCCCAGGTGGTTGCAACCTCATAGGGGCCGCCGGTGCACCCAAGTTCAGGATATGCGGTAAGGGCCGAAAGCATATGGCCGGGAAGGTCCACTTCCGGGATTACAGTGATGCCGCGCTCTTTGGCGTAAGCCACAACGTCACGGACTTCTTCCTGGGTATAAAAACCGCCGTATTCCTTATGGTCCAAACTGTCTCTCCAATGGGCCACCTGGGTTTCCTTCCTAATGGAACCAACCTCGGTGAGGCGGGGATATTTCTTTATCTCAAGGCGCCATCCCTGGTCTTCGGTAAGGTGCCAGTGGAAACGGTTTACCTTGTATATAGCCATTACATCCAGGCAGCGCTTGATTTCACTTGCCGGGAAGAAATGACGGCCGGAGTCAATGAGGACACCACGGTAAGAGAAACGAGGAGAATCTTCAATTGTGGCATACTGCACGCGGTAACGTGCACTTCTGGTTTCCGGGTTAAAGAATGATGCAGGGAGCATCTGCATAAGAGTATGTATGGCATTGAACACACCTTCCGTGCTGGAAGTTGTTACGGTCACACCATCTTTTCCTATTTCCAGACGGTAGGCCTCAAATGTACCGGAAACTTCTCCGGAAACAAAGCGCACTCCTTCTTTAAAAGAATCCGGAGAGGCAGATTTCACTTTATTCCTACAACCGGTGGTTTCCTTTAGCCGTCCGGCAAATGTTTGTACGGCATCTAGGCTTTCCTGTCCAAGGGAGGCATCTACATAGAAACGGGCCCCTGTGAGCTCATAGAAGCCTTCTGCAAGGCATACTGATGAAGGATATGGGATTACGCTGAAGGGGACATCTTCAAAGGCGTAATCTCCAGAAGGGCGAGAATTACAGGATAATGAAAAAACCGCTAAAGTGATTACGGCAACGATTGTGAAATTCTTCATGTGGCCAGTGTTATATTGATACAAATTTAATAAACACTGGCAAATTATCCAATAAAAAACTTTATCTTTGGATATGAAAAGAAGAGACTTTATCAAGGGTTCTGCCGCACTGGCGCTGGCTGCCGGTACTGCAAATATTGCCAAAGCCATTGATTTAACGGGCAATAATAAGGCCGATGATCCCATCTCAGGGAAACTCATAGCGTCCGCCCCGCTGCTTGAAAACTACGCGGAAACTTCCATGGGGGTTGCCTTTGCAGTTAATGCACTCGCAAACGGATATGTCCTCATAGGAGAAAAACCGGACCTGTCCGATGCCAGGAAAGTTAAATGCGGCGGATACCGCCTGTGTGACATCAACGACAAAGTGCTTCAGGTGCGCCTCACGGGCCTGAAACCCGACACCACGTATTTTTATAAGATTGGCGCAGACCGCATTCATTACGGCGGTGGCTACGACATGAAAATCATCGGCAACGAAGAAGATCCCGCCATCTATTCTTTCACCACCGCCGGCAAAAAGGCCAAGGCCCATTTCTGCGTGATTAACGACACCCACGTGCAGTGGGATCCTTTCTCAATGGCCATAGAAAAAGTCGCCCAACTGTCGCCCTCATGTGTCATCTGGAACGGAGACGCCTCCAATACGGAAGAAACCATTGAGGCTCAGATGAAGATCTTCCTCCAGCCGGAGATTGACAGAAAGGATTATGGCTCCCGCATTCCGTACATGTTCTGCCCCGGAAACCACGACAGCCGCGGCTGGGCCAACCGCCACCTGGAGAATGTGTGGATGTACCGCCAGCCAGAAGAACGCAGCCCCCGAGACTGGGACCTTGGCCGAAACTTTGCCGTGAGGATGGGAGACATAGCCCTTATCGGCCTTGATACCGCAGAGGACAAACTGGATACCAATCCCATATTCGCAGGGCTCTTCAACAGCGGCCCTTACCGCGAAGCCCAAGCCGTATGGCTTAAAGACGTCCTCAAGCGCAAGGACATAGCATCGGCCCCTTATATTGTTGCCTTCTGCCATATTCCCCTTTTTGACCCCCGCCCGGATGAAAATCCCGGAGATATAGCGCCCGCCGATTCTTCTCCTCTATACAAGCACAATTGGGCGGCATGGCAGCGCACCTGTTCCAAATTGTGGGGGCCGCTGCTTCATAAGGCCGGATGCCAGGTGCTTATAACCGCACACCAGCACCGCTTCCGCTACGACACTCCCGCGGAAACTGGCCAGGGGTGGGCCCAGATTGTTGGCGGAGGCCCCGAGCTCAATTCTGTCACGTCCTTCCCTACCGTAATTGAAGGAAAGGTAGAAAAAAAGGCACTGCGCATAATAGTGCACAATGCCCATACCGGAGAAATATGTCTAAACAAGAGCTTTAAACCACGCTTCTAGTTATTATTGCACCTCCCTGCTTAATTCATTCACCTTGTCACGCATGGATGCCGCCTCCTTGACCATCGAAGATTTAAGGGAAGAGACAATCTCGTCCACCTTGGCGGCCTTTCCGGGATACAGTTTACGTATTAGGTTCAGTTTTTCAGTGTACCGCATCCCTTCGCAGAGTTTCTCGAAACGAGGACTGCTCTGTGCCTTCATTTCTGCCGAATTCCTCTCGTCCGGATATATCAGGTAGCAGTCTCCAGGGTAACAAGTAGTGTGAAGGGTTCCATAAAGGGGATCTTCATCATACTTGTTCAGGGCCCAGCGCATCACACCATCCATTCCGTACTTTTTGGCTTCATAAACTGCAAATGCCGCCTCTGCAGGCTGGCAGGTAGATGCCATCTTGCCACTTCCGCAAGAGTACAGGGTGGTCTGAAGCCCTTTTGCCCTGCGGCTTTGAGCCAGTTCCCTGGCATTTGACGGCCTTGCATTTTCCCAAATGGAGACGTCGTACATCCTGTCATAAAGAGGCTCCACCTCCTTCCCGTTCACGGCTCCGCCAACCTTGAGCTGGACGCCCTTGGAGTTGGTAATTGCTTCGGCAGCCTCAACAAGCGCCAATGTCACATCATAAAGGCGCTCGTCCATATATAGAACGGCCATCTCAAACCAGCCCTTCTCCTCCAGATGTGCGGTAAGGTCCTGGAGAAATTCGTGTGTGGTTGTCTTCCAGCGATCCTGCCCGGGCTGAGCGCTGAGTTTATTGGTAACTTCTCCTGTGGACTCGTCATAGTAAACAAAGCCCCAACCAACTCCGGTGTGATAGAAGAGGTCTATCTGACGGTTAATACCGTGCTTGAGGTTAAGTTCCATATAGTAGTCCATATCCGTGTAATCCCACCTGTAGGTACCGTCCTTCTGAAGAATCCACTTTATCATTGAAGGCGTTGCACAAGGGAACCGGCTGTTGTCCGGGCCTTCCACAGTTTGGACGCTTATGGCATTGCCGCCGGCTTTATGATAGAGTTCAAGTTCACTTTCAAGACCTGCCTGATACTTTGGATCAAGGCGCACATAATAAAGGCTGAAAGGGTTGGTATCCTGCCTCTCCGGCGTAGTGAAATTGAAAAATTCCATGTTGGTTTTGCCGGAGTAGTACCTGTTGGATGCAAACGGGGTTTCCCAAAGATCCAGGAAAGTTTCCCATTCCTCCGGATTGGTGAGTGTAAGATTAAGGACATCCAGCGAATACTTGAAAACTGCTATATCCTTCTGGGCCGATTTCAGCGATACCCTGCCCGTATAAGTACCTGCAGGGGTGCCCGCCGGAACATATATATCAACCCATGCAGAATAAAGCTTGCCGGCCTCAAGGTCTTTTACGGCGCTGTGGGTAATGACGTCGTATATATCGTAATCTATGTCAGGATATGCCTCGGATTTGGAGTGGATTGCGTTTATATATGTAGCCGATATATTATCCTTGGATATCACGGCGCCGTTTTCACTCACAAGGTCTTCCACATCCAGAACAGCTCCCGGGAAAGCTTCCTCCTGGGTAAGGATGTCTATACGGCTTGACACATGGTCATTTTTCCACGAACATCCGGACCAGTTGCGGGACTGGGTATACACTCCTGCCTGGCTGGTAGCCATAACCTTGCTGTAATCTCTGGGATTCAAGTTTTTGTCGCCGTCGGAGATCATGGCCCATACAGGGTCATCAAAGACTTCCTCCGATGGATTTTCAACGGCAGGCTCCTCCTGGTCAGAGTCCTGAGGCAATTGTTCTGCGGCAGTTTCACGAGGCTGGGCACATCCGCCCAGGACAAAGAGGGTCAATACAATGGAATAAGCGAGTTTCATATTATGCAGTTTATACAACAAATATACACAATAAAGCGCAAAGACCAATAAAAACCGGCCGGACAAACGCCCGGCCGGTGCCATTCATAGGGGTGAGAAGATCATCAGTTTTTGTCAAAGTCATCAAAACCGGTGAAATCGTAACGGTAAAGATAAGATGTATCACCATAATCATCTCCAACCCACATACAACTGTGAACACGGTCTATGCATACAGATTCAGGGTTGGAGCCTCCCACAGGATAAGCGCCCAGATAGTCCATGGTTACGCTGTACTTGCCGTCAGTCACGGAGTGGTCTATGTCAAATACAAACACCTTCTTTGCCTCGGAGTCGATAATCCACAGCCAGCCGGTAAGGGGGTCATAGCTGAAACCGGCAATCTCCGAAACCCTGTTTTTATCGTAGAGTTTGGCATCCCACAGAACCGCCTTGGTTTCAAGGTCGCACAGGAAAATTTGCGAATTGGACTGCGTGCCTGCAAACGCAAGGCCGTCCTTGTAGTAATTACAGCCCTCCACGCCGGCATTGCCATAATTCTTTGCGGCCGGAATACTAAACAGAGTAGTAACCCTGCTGTTATAATCCGGTCCCTTTACAAGCCCAACGCCATCAGGTTCAAGTCCTATGAGAAGATCCTTGGTGTCTGGGTTGAGAGACACATCCTCTGCATCTCCGCCAATATGGTAAGTCCAAAGGACGTCACCTTCGAATGAAAGCTTTGCAAGATCTCCGTTGTCGCCTACTCCCCACAGGAAATCCTTGCCCTCACTGAGGCAGATGCCAGAAAGTTCGTTGAACTTCACGGTGAACTTCTGGGAATCCCCCATCCTTGGCATCTTGGGCGGAAGACCACTGTAAGGCTCAAGCGATGAAGTAATGTTTCCAAGGTCCAGAGACCGCCCCGAAGTAAGGGAGACGGCACTTGAAACGCTGTAAGTTGCAGTCCAGGAGCCGCTTTTGCCCAAATACAGGGTATATCCCTTCGGGAAACTGAAGTCTCCGGGGAACCAGATTTTGGACGGCTGGCCGGAAGATACCGTTCCGTAACGGAAAGGATATCCGTCGTTTTGCTTTGGATTGAACTTTTTGGTCTCGGAACTGTATTCGGCCTCAAAACGGGTTATGCAAATGCCGTTTCGGTCGTTGGATGCAATTGCATAGCTGTCGTAGTCACCGTCAACAGTAAAGCTTAAAAGAGAGGACACGTCAATGAAATTGAAAGTGTCGCCACTCAGATAAGAAATGGTGAGAAGGTCCTCGCAACGCTCAAAAGTTGTCTTTATCTTGAGCACACCCTTGAACATGTATACGGCTTCTGCAGGCCACGCCGCATAGAAACTGTCTGGCTCTGCCGGAGAAGTGAGGGCCTCGGCGCCAACGGTGGCGGTTGCAGTACGACCGTCGGCCGAAATATCTGAGGCGGAAAGAGTTATAACCTCTGTCTGGGTACCGATATTGCCGTGGACATAAATTTGGTCGCCGGCTTCCCAGGCGCCCTTCATAGGAGAAGCCACAAATTTGTAGGTTCCGGCCTTGGAGGTGCCGTCACCTTCACCAGGCTTATTCTCTTCCTGGCCTCCTTGGTTGTCATCGTCTTTATTCTCGGGAGCGGGAACCTCGGGGTCCTTGTTTTCAGGCGTGCAGGAATAGCAGGAAAAAACTGCTGCGCCCACAATTGTGAGCGCCAGCAGCGAAAGTATTGAACGTCTTCTCATAACAGTGATTCTATTCTACGGTAAACAGTTTGTTCAGGCCGGTCTTGGAATCGTACACGCCCACATTTGCAAGCGCTATGCTGAAATCGGGATTGGCGGGGATAAGCGGGTCTGAGAGTTCCAGATAGAGAGTTCCGGCGGCGGTGGAGGGAGTGAAGGAACTCACCACTGCATTGTAGCCGGAGTGCCACTGCCTGGGATCATAGCCCAGAGGACTCCTCACCATCTTGCCGTCACTTCCCTTCCACACCAGCCAGGCCTCACGTGGATTCATGGGAGCGGCGTAGCCGTTGTTGTAGAAACGGATGGTGACCTTGCAGGGCTTTCCTGCCTCGACGGCCTCATAGTGGACGTCCTTGAGGACCAGGCGGTAACCCAGATTCTTCTCAATCTCGTCAAAGCAGCCGTCCCTCTTCCAGCGGTTCAGGACATCCTGGTTGTATCCGTCGTGGAGATAGGTCCAGTGATAGTCCTTCAGGTCCTTGAGGGTCTGGGGGCACAGGCAGAACTCTGAAACGGCGCAGGTTTCTCCGCCCATAATGGTGTAGCGGGTGTCCTTCTTCCAGAATTCGCGGGTGGCGTCATCCTCAAAAGTGCCCTGGTCGTTGGCGCTGGCTCCGAAGCAGTCGTTGTGGCCAGCAAGCCTTGAGGCAATGGAACCGTCGTGGGCGGTAGCGAATGTAATGGTGTCTTTCAGGGACATCCCGTACATCATCATCTTGAACTTGGGGGTACGGAGTTCAACCTGGCGGGATGCGGGAAGAGCGTCAAGGAGGGCGTCGGTAACCTGTTTGCGGGGCTTGTAGTCAGATGCGCTCCTTGGACCCTGGATAAAGTGGGATGTGTAATACCACTCACCCCAGACGCCCACAAAGCCTGCCTGCAGCACGAATATCACGTCCTCGTACATCCGGAGGGTGGGCTTTAACTGCTCGATGTGCTTTAGCACCTGCTCAACCTCGGCGTCCTTTATATCGGCATACTGGTCCTGGGTGTAGGCGAAACGGACGATGGCCTTGCAGCCGCCCTGACGCATAGCCTCCAGGTTTGCCTGGATGTTCTTGATGTACTTTGAGGTAATGTTTCCGCTGATGTAATCCGTGAGGTAGAACTCAAGGAGGAGGACGGAGTGGCCGGTTGCGCGCCTTGCCTTCACGTCACCCGCCTGAAGCGGAGAATCTTTGTCGGAGTGAATCTCGTGGGCGGCATAGAGGCCTCTTTCGGGGTTCACTATAGTTGCCGATGTCTCATCATATTCAACTGCGGTGCCCGCTACTGAATCCTCAGGGCCGGGGATGGCGCTCTTGCCGATACCCTTGATCTGGAAGGAAAGGTCCTTGGATGCGGCGAGGTAGTCGCCGGCGGCATCCTGGGACACTTTCACCGCCACCTTGGTATCCTCGATGGCAAACACGGAGACCTCGAACTCCTTGTCCGACTTGGCGCGGACACCTGCCATGGAGGGCATGTCCGCAACAACGCGGAAAGCGCCTTCGGACTTTGAAGAGAGCGTGAGGGTGAAGGATGATCCGGACTGGACGGCCTCAGTGGGAGTTCCGCTTACGGATAGTTCAGGATCTGCTTTCTCCTTCTTGCCGTTTCCTCCCGAAGGAGTGGGATCCTGTTTCTGGGCGCAGGCCGCCACAAGCAGCAGCGCTGCCGCAAAAGGAAGTATTCTTGAAAGTGTTTTCATCTGCTTTAGTCTGTTGCTACGTTATTGGAACGGGGATCGTTCTGGGCGATTCCGCTGGTGAGGATCTCATCGTCGGGGATGAGAAGGGCGATACGGGGATCGTCGTAGTTGATGGTGGTGAAGGGATGGTAACCCACATAGCGGCGGTCCAGGGTCTTCTTGTTGCGGAAGACGGAGAACATACGGTCACCCTCGAAGCAGAGTTCCATACGGCGCTCGTCAAGGACTACGTCAAGGGAAGATTCATAGCCGCGGGCGGCCATATTTCCGGTTGTGAACATAGCGTCGTTGGGAAGGCCCGCGCGCTTACGGATGAGGTTCACGTCCTCAAGGGCTTTGTCGTCATTGTGGAGACGTGCATATGCCTCGGCCCTGTTCAGGAACACTTCACCCCAGCGGAGCATAACGGGAGAAGAGAGGGTGGCCTGACCGTCCTGCCAGGAGAACTTGGTGTTCATATAAGGCATATACATATTGGTACGGAAGGCCCAGCCGTCGGTCTCGTCAATGTCCGGGCGGATATAGGCGGGAGTCTTGCCGCCGAAGAAGGTGGCGTCTCCTGTGAAGTTGTGGTCTATGAAATAGCGGGTATAGCCGTTTACGTCGGTCTTCTTGGCGGTGTACTCCGTTCCCTCATAGGTGAACACGTAATCACCTGCGGCGTTGGGAGTGAGGCCGGCTACGTGAGCGGTGTAGCAGGCGTCGTTCTCAAACGGTACGGGGAAGCAGACGGTCTGCTTGCCGTTATTGAGGACAACCGTATTAGCGGGCATTCCTGAAGCGGGCCATTCTGCTGTTGCGGGATACCACTTGTAGACGAAGTAGGCGTTGAAGCGGTTGTCGGCGCAGGATCCGTCAGGATTCTTATAACGGTTGAACAGTTCAATTAGTTCGTCGCTCCAGTACCATTCTCCCCAACCGTTGGTGCTGTATTCCTGGCACAGGTACATGGCGCCGATGGTGGCCTCCGGTGAAGGGTGGTCGTTGGGATTGATGTAATGGACGCACCAGATGGTTTCCTTGGAAGACCAGGTGGCCTTGGGATAATTCTGGAGGTCTGCGAGCGGATATACGCCCTTCACATAGGCGGGAGCGCTGTCGATGAGTTCATTACATACATTGACGCAGTCCTCAAGGTGATCGTCGCCCATAAACAGGTACACGCGCGCAAGGAGGGCGCGGGCCGCGGTTGCCGACACATAGGAGGCGTCTCCGCGGGGAGAGCCGGCGTCCATATACTCGATGGCTTTCTTGAGGTCCTCAACGATTGCGTCGAATACCTCGCCGACGCTTGCGCGGGTGGTGGTGGAATAGTCCATACCTATACGGAGGGGAACTCCGGGGAGGTCACGGCCGCATACATAGGGACGGGCGAAGAGAGTCACCATATGGAAGTGGGCGATGGCGCGGAAGAAGTAGTTCTCGCCAAGGAGTTGGGATGTCTCCTTGGGGTTGTCGCTGGTGTCGGGGTTCAGTTCCTCGATGTTGGAGTTGGCTGCATAGATTATCTTGTAGGCCATCCACCAGGTGTAGGTCTTGTTCTTTCCGCGGGGCACGTCCTCATAGCGGTAAGGAGAAGTGAAGGGGTCTTCGGAGTAACCGGAAACGGTCACGTTGTCGCCGCGGCTTTCGGCCAACTGGAACAGGTGACGGAGGTAGGTGTTTCCGGCCTCGGCGGTTCCCTTGTATTCAAGGTTGTCCTTGAAAAGGGCGTAGATGCCGTCCGTGGTATATACGGCCGATGCAGGATTCTCCTTGAGGGAGGACGATGTCATTGCATCGGAGGAATAGAAGTCCATCTTGCAGGACACCATAGCGATGAGGGCGATGCCGATTGCAAATATCTTTTTCATAACTGTAGTCTCCTTTTAGAATTTGATGTCAATACCCAGGACGACCGACATGGGAACAGGATAAATATCGGCATACATACCGGGCAGGCTGTATGACCCGACCTCCAGGTTTACTTCGGGGTCCATACCGGAGAAGCGGGTGAGGGTGAGGAGGTTATCGGCCGATACGAAGACGCGCGCGCCGCTCATCTTGATCTTGCTGATAAGGCTTGTGGGGAAGTCGTAGGAGAGGGTGACGTTCCTCAGGCGGAAGAAACTGCCGTCCTCAAGATAACGTGAGGAAAGTTCGTGGGCCTGGCTGTTGCCGCCTCTCTTGGCCTCCGGGTGGGTGGCCATATAGTTGGTTCCGTCAGGGTCTCCGTCCTTCCAGCGAATCCAGCCAAGGCCCGTGTTGAGGCTCTGCTGGTTGTACTGCTGCTGGGCGCCGTCGGTGTCCATAATGGTCCAGCGGGTGCGGTTGAAGATCTTGTTGCCCACCATGAAACTGCCGTTTGCGCTGAGGGTGATGCCCTTCCAGGACACGCCAAGGTTCAGACCGCCGGTGAGCCAGGGAGTTGCGCTTCCCACAAGTTGGGAAGTGGCGTCTCCGTAACTGCTGGTGATTATTCCGTCACCTGCCTTGTACTGGTCTGCGTCATAAAGGTCGGCGTCAAGTTCCTCCTGGGTGATTATGTGCTCCCACTGGGGTTTGCCGTTCTCAACGTTCACGCCCATCCACTTGGGCATATACCAGGAGTAGATCTGCTGGCCTTCCCTCACCAGTTGGGTTACCTCAGCGCGGGTAAGGGGCATATCGGCGTGATCCGGGAGTTCAACCACGCGGTTCTGGTTGAGACCCAGGTTGAAGCCCATGGTGACGTTCCAGTCGCGGTTGTGGAAGATGGAGCCGTCGGCGGCAAGTTCAAGGCCCATATTGCGGACCTTACCCACATTGTCCATCACGGAGAAGAAACCGGTTGAAGGAGCCTGGGGACGGTCCAGGAGGAGACGGGTGTTGAGCGTGTGGTACGCGTCAAGGGTGATGTTCCAGTTCTTGGCGATTGTTGCATCCACGCCGAGGCTGGTCATATACGCTTCCTCCCAGCCCAGTTTGAAGTTGGCCTGGCGCTGAAGGAATGCGGAGACCACATTATTATATTGGGCGGTCAGAGAGAATGTATCCTGGTACTGGAAGGGAGCGATAGCGTCGTTGCCGGTCTTACCGAATCCGGCGCGAACTTTCAGGAAACTCAGAACGCTGTTCCCCTTGAGGAAATCCTCGTTGGAGGCTACCCAGGCGGCAGAAACGCCGGGGAAGAAACCGCCGCGGTTGAGGGGACCGAACTTGTAACTTTCGTCGTAGCGGATGGATGCCGTCACGATGTACTTGCCAAGGTATGAGTACTGTGCCTGCGCAAGGAGGGCCCAGGCGCGGGTGTGGTAGTCACTGCCCTCGCCCTGGATGCCGTCAGGGGCGCAGTTGCTGATGGAGCGCTGGCCTGCGGGGAAGCGGTCTCCGGAAACGGCCAGGTTACGGGAGTAGCCCTGGCTGTATTCCCAGCCCACAACTGCGTTTACGTCGTGGCCCACGCCGAAGGTCTTGTGGAACTTGGCGAGGTTGGTGGTGCCCCAGCCGTTCCATTCTCCGTCGGAGTTGGAATAGGAGCCCTTTGAATCGGCCACCTCAGTGGTGCGGGGGTCGTAGTAACTCTCCCAGAAGGAGTTGGAACTGTCGTAGCGGTTGGTGGACACAAGTGTGAGCCAGTCCGTCACGTTCCAGGTGAGCTGGAGGTCTGCGGTGAGGTTTTCGCCGTGGCCTTTCTCGTAGTTGTATTTCTCGTTGTGCAGGATGTTGTAGGTATTCTTGGAATACCACTTCTTGCGGTTGTCGGGACGGGTGCTGGAGTCAATCTTGATGGGGTCCGTGGTGTAGTAGTCGTCCTCTATCACGTAGGGAACGTCAAACGGCATCATGGTGTATGCAGCCTCACGGGTGCGCCATTTCTCGGAGTCGGAGTAGTCCTTGGCGTAATTCACGCGGACGTTCATCAGGAAGCGGTCTGTGATGGGGGCAGACAAGTTTGCGCGGGCTGCGGTACGCTTGTAGCCGGTGTTGATCATAGTACCTTTCTCGTTGTAGTGGTCAAGGCTCACATAGTAGTTCACCTTGCCGGCCTTGCCCGTTACGGAAGCGTAGTAGTCCTGGACCATACCGGTGCTGAACACTGCGTCAATCCAGTTGAAATTCTGGACGTCAAGCATATCCTGCGCGGGGGCGTTGCTCTTGATGGAACCCTTGTAGAGGATCTTGCAGAAGTCGTACATCTCGTAGGAGTCCATCGGCCTGAAGTGACCGGTGAGGGCCTTCTTCATACCCACACTGGCCTTGAAGTTTACCTGGACCTTGTCCTGCTTGGCGCTCTTGGTGGTGACAACTATGACGCCGCCTGCTGCCGCGGCGCCGTACAGGGCCGTGGCCGATGCATCCTTAAGGACGGTGAGGGTTTCAATGTCGTTGGGGTTGAAACTGCCGCCTGCAACGCCGTCAACGACGTACAGCGGGCCTGCGCCTGCGGTGATGGAACCGGTACCGCGGATGCGGATGTCGGCGCTGGCGCCTGGCTGGCCGGTGGAGTTCATAACCATGACGCCGGCAACCTTGCCCTGGAGCATATTGCCTACGTCGGCGGTGGTAACGTCAGTGAGTTTATCTCCGTCCATGGAAACCACGGCGCTGGTGAGTTCCGCCTTCTTCTGGGAGGTAAAACCCAGGACCACCACTTCTTCAAGGAGTTGGGTATCCTGGCTCAGTTGGGCGTTCACAACTGTCCTGCCGCCTATTTCAACGGTTACGGAAGTGTAACCTAGGCTGGAGAAGGTAATTGAACCGTCCTTGGGCGCGGAGATGACATACTTGCCCTCGTAGTCCGTGACCGTACCGGCACCGGAAGAGAGCATTACGCCTGCGCCAATGATCGGTTGTCCGTCTGTAGCGTCCACTACGGTACCGGAGACATTGATGTTCTGGGCCATAGCAAGCAGTGACAGCGACATAGCCGCCATCACCATCATTGCCCGGATGAATAATCGTTTCATTGGTTATAGTTTTATTTGATTTTACAGAAGATCGTTCACGTTCACAAGGTTGAACGCGCGGAAATACTTGTCCATATCGCGCTCTATGCGGCCAAGGACTATTTCCTCCGCGTCAATTCCAAGCCTCTGGAGGTTTGCATAGAGGAAGCCGCGGGCGGCAAGGGTGCGGGGCTGCTGCCAGATGTACCTGCAGCAGGTGGCCACTATCCAGTCCTGGCGCTCCGGGGTGAGGGTGTGGAGGGACTTTCCCTGCTCATCCTCGTGGAGCCATTTTTCCCAGCGGTGACTGTCCTCAACCTCCTGGAGAAGGACTTCCTTCATATGGGAAAGGACTGCTACGCGGCCTTCCGCATGGTGCTTTTTCTCAAGTTCCTCCAGTTCACAGAGGGCGCGGTATTCTGACATAGTGAATTCAGGGCCTACGTTGGCTGCGCCCATTCCGCAGAGAGGATACTCCTCGGGGTTAGCCACATCATCGGTGTAATGACCTTTGATGTAGCTACCCAGAGGACGTACCTTGGACGTAAGCCGGCGTGCAACCTCTCCGTCGAAGATGGTGGTGTCAAGGTCTGTTCCCACCTTTCCTACGATGAAGCAGGGCCATACATCCGGCAGTCCTGCAACCATTAACCCATTTTTTAAATCACTAATGAAAGTGTCGAAGGTAGTTTCGTCGGCAAGGCCGCCGTGCACTTCCTCGGTGCCCACCTCATAAGAGATGGGAGCGATTCCGTGCTCCTTGCGGAACTTCTCCACGTGGGAGATAAGTTCCACGGTGCGGGCGGCAACGACGTGAATGTCTATTATTTCCCCCTTGGGGACGTTGATGTCTACGGTAGGATCCACGTGGATGAGGTCATATCCGGCAAGCACCGCCGCCTCGAATGACTTCTTCACGCCGTCCATAGCGTCTTTGACGCTCCACTTTTCCACGCGCTGCCTGTCCTTGAGCCAGGGGCCGCCGTGGTCGATTGCGATTATGACGTCTCCGGTGAAATTCACGCGTTCCGTCTCAAAGCGGACGGTGCGCACGAAGTCTTCCTGCGTCATTCCGGTGTAACCTCCGTCACAGTCAATCTGGTTGAGGGTGGCGGCGAAATAGATGGGGGCGTTGTTGCGCTTTGCAGCCCTCAGGGATGCGCGGATTACGGTAGGAGAATTGGGGCAGGCCGCAAAGATGGTGCGGGGAATGCCGGTTTTCTCACGGATGGCGTCCAACTTGTGGAGCAGTTGTTCTGTCTTAGGCATTTTTCTTATTAATTATATAAGGTAACGCCCTCCACCACTCTGGAAATGTTTCCGGAGATGGACGGAGAGTCCGGGCTCAGGCCCAGGTCCAGCGATTTGAAGAATCCAAGGAGTTGGCCCACCCAGGCAAAACTGATGCAGCCATAGCAGGGGGGCATAGAGGGATTCATTCCGGTGACGATTCCAAGGTCATAGTAGGATTCATCGATGGAAGGGTCGTCGGCCGATATCACGAGGGTTCCCTTTACGTTGTTGTTGGCCTTTACCTGACGGATGAGGTCAAGTTCATAGCGGCGCACCTTGGGATTTGGCGAGAGGAGGTACACAAGAAGGGAATTGGGCTTCACCACGGCCTTGGGACCGTGACGGAAGCCAAGGAAAGAATCGTAGGAGCACATCACGGCGCCGTCCGTGAGTTCCTGGAGTTTGAGGCGGCATTCCTCCGCAACGCCCTTCAGGGGGCCGGAGCCAAGGAACACTGCGCGCTCGAAATCCCGGGAGGCAAGGTCCTTGATGGCTTCCTCGAACTTATCCAGGGACTTCTCCACCGCGCCGGCAACCTCCTTGATCAGGGGGATGTCCTCCTCAATGTGGTCTATGTTGGCAATCATGGAGCACGTGAGGAGCATGGTTGAATAACTGCTGGTCATTGCCAGGGAGAGGTCATTGGTCTCCGGAGGGAGGAGCACGCAGAGGATGTTCTCACCCTTCATCTGGGCCAGTTCACCGTCCTTGTTGCAGGTGATGAAGATATGGGCCACCTTTCCGGCGCTTCCTTCCACGGCCCTCAGGGCGCCCACGCTTTCAGGGCTGTTGCCGCTGCGGGCGAAACTCACCAGGAGCACCTTGCTTGAAGAGTCGAAGTACATCTGGGGGTTGGTGATGATATCCGTGGTTGCGATGGCGCGCGCTCCCTTGAAACTGGTGGTGTAGAGGGCGGGCTCCAGGGCGTCTCCGATATAGGCCGATGTTCCGGCGCCGGTGAGCACTACATCGTAGCCGGCGTTTAGGTATTTGTCCTTGAAGGCTTTGATTTCCTGCTTATGGGCAAGGATGGAATCCAGGGTCTTGAGCCAGACTGCTGGCTGCTGCCTGATTTCCCGGTAAGTGTTATAACTGTAGTTCATTTGCAATTTTATCAGTAAGCAAATTTAGGTATTTTATCCGAAAAGTTTCGGTTTGAGTTTTGATTTTTATTCTACACTCAAACCGAAACATATATCAGTCTATTTTATATAATTGACAATCAGCACATTAACCCGAAAATAAAAATTGTTTCAACAGGTTTCGCTTTTATTACGGTATAACTGTTTCCACGTTTATGTTCATAGATTTCAGTTGCCTCTTTACATTGGAAGGAAGGTTATTGTCCGTAACAATGGTATTGATCTTGTCAACCTCCGCTATGAACGCCAGGGCGCGCTTGTTCACCTTTGAGGAGTCAAATACGCCAATCACCTCACGTGCGCGGGAAATCATCACCTGGTTGGTGCTTGCCTCGTCCACGCTGGGGGTGGAAAGACCGGTTTCAACGGAGAAACTGTCTACGCCAAGGAACAGTTTGTCACAGTAGAAAAGTTTGAGGTTGGACTCTGCCAGCGGGCCCACCATAGACATACTGGACTCTCGCACCGTACCGCCAAGGAGAATGACGTTAAACCGCTTGTACTTAAGGGCTTCCGCCATTGCGCTGATGGAATTTGTGATAATGGTGAGGTCGTCGAAGGGCTGGAGGTTCTTCACCACTTCCAGAGCCGTTGTTCCGGAGTCCACCAGGATGGTGTCCCCGTTCCTTATGTACTTTGCGGCGGCGCGGCCGATGGCTTCCTTCTCACGCATATTCACCATCTTCTTGAAACTGAGATGGCGCTCTTCTGCGGCGGGTTCCGAGGCCGATGTTGCGCCTAGGATCGCACCCCCGTGCACCCTCACAAGGAGTTTCCTTTCCTTGAGGATTCTCAGATCCTTCCTGATAGTTACTTCCGAAACGCCGAAACGGTTGCTCAGTTCAGTAACATTTACCGACGAATCGCTCTTTAAAAGTTGAAGAATGGCAGATCTTCGGCCCTGAGCGGAATCATATATATCCATAGCGGTTTAATTTTAGTGCTGCGGCAAATATAGACATTTTTTTATATGAAACAAAACGAAATGATTTTTTCTTGCCAAAATCGAAACCAAATGAAAGATTTTCCCACTTTTTCCCTATATTAGCAAGGTAAAATAACACTAATCTCTATGAAAAAATACCAAATAGCGGCCATCGGCGAACTAAACGTGGACATCATCCTCAACGGAATTGAATCGGAACCGGAGATAGGAAAGGAGAAATTCTGCAAGGATATGACCGTTACCCTGGGCAGTTCCACGGCCATTTTCGCCGCAAACGCAGCCGCGCTGGGAAGCCGCGTATGCTTTGTGGGCCTCGTGGGCAGGGATTCCTTCGGAGACCTTGTGAAGAGTTCGCTTGAAGCAAAGGGCGTAGCCACCCATTTCATCGGCACCGGAGACACACCCACCGGCGCAACCATCTGTATGAATTACGGAGAGGACCGCGCAAACCTCACGTACCAGGGCTCCATGGACGTGATGGGATTCGACGAAATAGACAAGAGCGTGTTTGACCTCTCCCAGCATATCCACCTCTCTTCCCTCTTTATGCAGAGCGCCCTTCTGCGTGACATCCATAAGGTCCTTGACCTTGCGGCGGAAAAGGGCGTCACCGTATCCCTTGACACACAGTGGGACCCTATGGAGAAATGGGCCCTGGATTACAGGAGCGTACTTCCCAAGATCACGGTCTTTATGCCCAATGAGAAGGAACTCTGCGCCCTCACGGGCAAGGCCAGCCTGGAGGAAGCCATTAGCGAGGTCCGTCCGTACCTTGGCGGCATAATGCTGGTGAAATGCGGCTCCAAGGGTTCTCTCCTTGTGAAAAAGGACGGCTGGCAGAAACTCCTTCCCGCCTTCCTGAACAAGAATGTGGTAGACGCAATCGGGGCCGGAGACAGTTTCAATTCCGGCTTCATCAGCGCATTCGTGAAAGGACTTGACCCGGAGGAATGCCAGAGGACAGGTAACCTCACCGGAGCCGTGAACACCACCGGAGCAGGCGGCACCGGAGCATTCACCTCCCTCGATGCCGTACGCAAAATCTGCAAGGAACGTTTTGGACAGGAACTCCCCCTATAGAAGTATGAAGAAAGTTTTATTTATAACGGCTATTGCCGCAGCGGCTGCGGCATCCTGCGCCGGTCCCGCCGCTGAAAACGCGGTTTTCTACAAGGGAAAGGCGCTCAAAGGATTTGAAGTGGTTATGGACGCCTCGCCAGTTGACGGGCTTGACGGAATGACCGTCCGCAACATAGGATTTGTCAACACCACCGGCAAGGACCTCCTTGTGGACGCTATGGAAACATCGGCCATAACCCTTGAAGGAGGAGACATCTGGTCCCTCCAGCCTTCTTCCACGGCAGAGCGCAAGGACTGGGTGCTTCCCGTCCCCAAGGGCTTCTACCAGAAGAATTACCTTGGAATGAATGACTCGGACTACGGCGGCGGCATCCCTATGGTAAGCCTCTGGAACGGGGAAAGGAACGTAAGCGTGGGCCTAGCGGTCCCCTGCCTTGAAACCGTAAACTTCCCGGTTGAGAGAAAGGGAAATACGGCAAGGGCGTCCATCCTCCTGGAACTGGACTCCCCCGTTGTGCTGGAGCCCGGAGACACCCTTTTTGCCCTGCAGCAGTTTGTGTGGGAGGGAAAGGGAGACTTCTTCAGGCCCCTCAGGGCTTTCTCCGAATATATGCAGGAGGCCTACGGCTTTGAGATGCCCGTTTCCCCGGAAGACGCCTATGAGCCCGTATGGTGCGCCTGGGGATACGAGAGGAATTTCACCGTAGACGAGGTAATAGGCACCCTTCCCAAGGTTGTGGAACTCGGTTTCAAGTGGGTGGACATTGACGACGGCTACCAGATCTGCGAAGGAGACTGGACCACCAATGACAGGATCGGCCCTGAAGGGATGAAGCGTATGACGGACGCCGTTCACGCAGCCGGCCTCAAGGCCAAGATCTGGTGGGCCCCCATGGCCGCAGACCCTGAAAGTTCGTTGGCAAAGGAGCATCCTGAAATGCTTCTTGTCCAGAAAGACGGCTCCCACGAGGACATCTCCTGGTGGGACAGCTGGTACCTCTCCCCCGTCAACCCCTACACCTGGGAATACACGGAAGACCTTGTGGATATGTTCCTGGCCCAGTGGGGCTTCGACGGCTTCAAACTGGACGGCCAGCACCTTAACCTGAGCGCCCCGGACTACAACCCCGCCAGCGACCTGGATTATCCCGGAGAGGCCCAGGAGCGCCATCCGGAGTTCTTCCAGCACCTTTACAACCGCGCTCAGTCAATAAAGCCCGGTTCCGTAGTCCAGATATGCCCCTGCGGCTGCGCGGTGAATTTCTTCTATCTTCCTTATATGAACCAGGCCGTGGCTTCTGACCCCACTTCCAGCGCCCAGATACGCCAGAAACGTAAGGTCTATGCCGCCCTGGCCCCCGGGCTTGCATATTACGCAGACCACGTGGAACTCTCCGACGGCGGCCTTGACTTTGCCTCCCAGATAGGCGTAGGCGGAATCATCGGCACAAAATTCACCTGGCCTAAGGTCAATCCTGACGCCAAGGAATCCGGCGGCAGCCTCCTCACCCCCGAAAAAGAGGAACTCCTCCGCAAGTGGGTGCCCATCTACAAGGAAAAGATGCTCTCCAAGGGCCTTTACCGCGGAGACCTCTATACTTACGGCATCGACAAGCCGGAAGCCCACGTCATTGAAAATGACGGTGCAACGTTTTACGCATTTTATGCATCTTCCTGGAGTGGAGATCCTATTGAACTCCGCGGCCTTGACCCTGCGAAATCGTACACAGTGACGGAATACACTGAAACTGAGCCCCGCTCCTACACCATTGACGGAGCAAACCCCATAATTACGCCAACGTTTGAAGGCAACTACCTCATTGAAGTCAGATAATCAAACTCCATAACCATTATGAAAAAGATCTTAACCCTACTTCTTATCCTTCCCCTGCTCCTTTACTGCGCCCCGCAGAAGACAGAAGAGCCCAAGGAAGATGAACAGGAACAGCAGCAGAAGCCCGATGAAGGCGAAGGTGAAGAGCAGTCAGGCGGAGGAGATGAGACTCCCGCCACGGACCCTTACGAAAAAGCAGCCCCCGAACTTATGGACGGAACGGAAGTCCAGGCTTCAAACCCCATCGCGGAGAAATTCGTGAATGAGGTTACATACCCGGACAAAACCTACAACCAGTACACCGAGATCCTCAACTATTATGGCGGCTTCAACGGCAAGGCCTACAATGAAAACGGAGAGGAAGATCCCAGCGGCGTAGTCCTCACCTGGAGCAACGCCGGCAAGAAGGGCGTATGGCCGGACGGCGACAGGCCCATGCAGTACAGCATCCGCTG
The DNA here is from genome assembly GCA_900319485.1 of uncultured Bacteroidales bacterium. Lineage (GTDB taxonomy): Bacteria > Bacteroidota > Bacteroidia > Bacteroidales > UBA932 > Cryptobacteroides. The sequence continues at coordinate 65,365 of ONOQ01000002.1, forward strand.
GACCGCCGAAGACCTTGTTGAAGGCAGCGCCATGACCCTCAAGATGCAGGACAACAGAGACTGGAGCGGAGAAATGCCCATCAAGGCGGGCCTCCTCTATGTGAATATCTCCAACCTTGTGCCCGGCACTCAGTACACTTATTCCGTCACCGCAGATGAAGGCGGAAAGGTAATCAAGCAGGGCAGTTTCTCCACCAAAGCCAGCAGCACCCTTCATCAGGTGTTCTTCGAACCCGGCTGCCGCAACGGCCGAGACCTCGGCGGCTGGAAAACCCTGGACGGAAAGACCGTCAAATACCATAAACTCTACAGAGGCGGCAGGATGCAGAGCGAAACAATCGGCACCACAGGAAAGAACCAGGTGCGCTTTGAAGGCATAGGCGCCCAACTTGACCTCCGCAACTCCGACAAACTCAGCGCCACCGCCGTAAAGGGACTCGATTTCCTGGCTCCCGGCATTGAGGAAGGCGGAAAATGGATGCTCACCAACGGAAACTCCAACGGCAATTTCGGCAAACAGTGCTTCGAGTTCGTGGTAAACAGCCTCCGCGCTGGCAAGCCCGTATATTTCCACTGCTCTCTCGGCCGTGACCGCACCGGCACCCTGGACATCCTGCTCCTGGGTCTTCTGGGCGTCCCCGAAGGCCAGATCGGCGTTGCCTATGAAGTCACTTACTTCGCACCTGTAGGATACAGCGTATCATCCTCTGAAAAGAGCGGCAACCCTGAGCCCATCTTCAAGAACACCCGTATGGCCTGGGCCTACTCAGACGTAGTTCCCTACTTCTGGGAACTCGCAGGTGACGGCACCTTCGCAAGCGGCGTGGAGAAATATCTCCTTGGCGTGGGCGTATCCCAGAAGGACATTGACGATTACCGCAATATGATGCTGGAATAATAAACCTGAAACTATAAGAAAAAGAATAACTATGATCAAGAGATTCCTTACATTATTACTCATTATCCCCGTGGTGGCATTCTGCACTCCGCAGGCTACTCCCCAGCAGGAAGATGACAAGAACCAGGAAGAGCAGAAGGACCCCGATGGAGGCGAAGAGCAGGGCGGACAAAATACCGATCCCGATGAAGACGACACAGACCTTTATGCCGATGCAGCCCCTGAGGTAAAGGACGGAGACCTTGTACAGGCAACCAATCCCCTTGTGGAGCAGTTCCTCACGGAGGTCAACTACGAGGACAAGACCTGCAAGGAAAGCACCAAGGTACTTGACTACTACGGCGGTTTCCGCGGCACCGACCTCAACTGGGACAACTGGAAGAAGGAATGGCCCGACGGTGACAAGCCCATGAAATACAGCATCCGCTGGAGCAAGAAGGACCTTGACGACAAAAACGCCAAGCTTAAACTCCACCTTGAGGACAAACTGGGATGGAGCGGAGACCTTGACATAGCCTTAGGTTCATACTATGTGGAAATCACAAACCTTGTTCCCGGTGATGAGTACACCTATGTGGTCACCACCGAGGCCGGAAAGCAGATCACCGGAGGCAGTTTCAAGACAAAGGACGGCTGCACCCTCCACCAGGTATTCTTCACCGGCGCCAGCAAGAAGACTGAGGCCAAGCAGAAAGGAACGGGCGTACGCAACGCGCGTGACCTTGGCGGCTGGCCCACCCTTGACGGCAAGAGGGTCAAATACCGCAAGTTCTACCGCGGCGGACGTATGAACGACCCCTGGGAGACTATGCTCAACAAGCAGGGTAAGGCCGAGGTCCTCTTTGAGGGAATCGGCGCCCAGATAGACCTCCGCGGCAGTGACGACGTAGTGAAAACCGCTGCTGTCAACGGTCTGGACCACTGCGCTCCCGTAATCGAGGAAGGCGGCAAGGTGATGCTTGGCGTCACCAAGCCTTCAAACAAGAACTGCGCAAAGTGGCTCAAATTTGACCAGGGAAGAACAGACATTGCAGACGTGAGCAAATATACTCCCACCGCAGATGAACTGGAGGCATTCCAGCAGGCCTACAGAGGCAAGGTAAAGCAGCTCTTTGACTTCTGCCTTGCCAGCCTCAAGGCAAACAAGCCCGTGTACTTCCACTGTTCCCTGGGCCGTGACCGTACCGGTACCCTTGACATAATCATCCTTGGCCTCCTTGGCGTACGCGAAGGCATCATCGCAAAGGAATACGAGGTCACATACTTCGCTCCCGTTGGCTACAGCGTATCCAGCTCAGACAAAGAAAGCAACCCCGAGCCCATCTTCAAGAACACCCGTATGGCATGGGTATACAGTGACATTGTCCCCTACTTCTGGGAACTTGCAGGCAGCGGCACCTTCGTCAGCGGCGTTGAGAAGTATCTTACAGAAATCGCCGGTGTAGCCAAGGCCGACATCGACGAATTCCGTTCACTTATGCTTGAGTAATCAGGCAGAAATCCTATTTGTACAGTTCAGGGAGGTCATTTTCAAGTAAAATGTCCTCCCTTGCTGTAAAGGAGAGGTAATCGGACTCGGAGTAGCAGCCCCTGTAGGCGTTGAAGTAATGGCTCTCCGGCGGAATACCGCCGTTTCTCCATACAACCACAAAGGAAAGGCCCTTGTCCCTGATTGCGGGATAAAGGGTGCCCGTCCACCACTCCTTATTATAATAGGAGGAATGGGCGGGATTGTTGTTCTCTATTCCGCATTCCGTAAGGGCGGCTATCTTGCCCTTTTCCGCGGCTATATCGGCTATCATACCGCAGAGGTAGGGCACTTCCTCGGAGAAACGCCGGCCGTCGGCATCATAGGCATCAAGGCCGATTATATCCACGTACTCGTCCCCCGGCCAGAATTCAAGGTAGATGTCCCTGTACTTCTCACGGGGAGACCAGATGAAATGGATAGCGTCCGGGGAATACGCGAAGAGAAGGTTGTCAAGGCCTTTGGTGTCCCTGAGATAAGTTACGGTAAACTGATAAAGGGCCTTGTACTGATCGGCCGTGATGCTTCCCTTCCCCCACCAGAAGCCGTTTCCGGTGTGCTCGTGCCAGGGGCGGAAGATAACGGGGATCCTCTTCCCTTCCGGGGTGCGGAGGCTGTCGAAGAACGCGGCAAGCCTGTCCATCCACTCAAGGAACAACTGATGCTTCTCCCCGCCCGGGAGGATGGCCCCGGCGGCCGGGGTGTTGTCCCAGGCATTTTTCATAGTGACGGGATTGTTGCAGTGCCAGGAAACCTCATTCAGGGCGCCGCGTGAATACGCCGCCTGGATGTGTTTCCGGATGGCGTCAAAGGACTCCCCGTCTATGTTACTCGGATGGTCCAGTTCAAGATCGGCAATCTCCCAGCCGCAAACGGCCGGATGGCTTCCGGTAAGTTCCTTGGTGTCGGACCTTGAGATGCTTCCGTCATCGGCCCAGCGCGCGCCTTCAGAAATGCCGTAGGAAGTAGGACTCTGCGCCCCCAGCATAATGCCCTTTGAGCGCAGTTCACCCATATTTTCAAGAAGAACGGCCGCCGGCCCCTTTTCCACGCAGGTGCAGGAAAGAAGGGCCAGTGACGCTAAAACAGACAGTGCGATGCTTCTCATTTCACGGAAGCGGCAAGGACAAGGACCATAGAGGTTATGTCGAAGGAAATGTTATACACGGCATCCGGATAACCTTCCTGACCGGGGAAGATCTGCGGCGGATCTCCGCCTTCGTCGTGGAAGGCAAGATGGATACCGTCGGCCTCATAACCGCCGCCCTTGTAGGTGTAGCAAACGTCCCAGTTGTTCTTTTCCGTGTAGATGCGGAAACCTGCGTCGTCGTTGTCGCCAAAGGCCATCTCGATATCATAAGCCGTGTAGATTCCGCCTTCGCCCTTTGAGAGCACAAGGGAGTCGGTGAATGACCACTGGGGAGAGAAGCAGCCGCCCACAAGATAGAGGATGTCCGGTCCGGGGAAATCCGCTCCTTCCTTAATGGCGGTAAGTTTCATCTCATTGAGGTCTACGGTAATGGTGTATTTGCCGGGGATGGTGTAGCCAAGGCGGCCAAGGTACACCTGGGTGTCTTCAACGCCGGCAGATGCCTTATACTTCTCGCCGTCCACAAGGATGATGTTGTCGTGAGTGGAATTCTCAAGGTCCATTCCGTACCAGGGACCTGCCCAGGCAAGGCCGGAATAGATCTTGAAGCCGTTCCAGTCTTCCATTCCGCTGAAAATGATACCCTCGGCCTTATAAACTCCTTCCGCTATGCCGGGAAGCGCAAGTTCCTCCGTATAGCCCCAGTTGGCTGCGGAGAAGCATCCGCCAAGGAGGTAGAGTTTTTCAGGGAATTCGGGGGCGCCTTCTATGAGGGTGAAGGTTGCAACCATAGAACCAAAGTCCATTGCAATGTCATAGGTGCCGTCCTCGTAGCCAAGTATTCCGGGATAGAACTGGGGCATCTCGGAATCCTCAACCTTCTGGATCTTGACGTTGTCCTTTGTGGCGTCATCGGCCATGGCGAAATAGGAACTGTAGGTTTCCGGGCCAAGCCATACCTTGAATCCAAGGGGATTCTCGGTGGTGCCGAAGGCCATCTTCACGCCCTTGGCCTCATATTTTTTGTCGGACACTTTGTCAAGGGTGGTGCCGTCCAGAGGGTTCCATCCCCATTCGAAGCAACTTCCCACCATATAGAGTTTGTCCGGGAGCGGAGCCTCAGGGAGATCTCCCTTGCGGGTGATCTTTACCTTGAGGTCATTGAGGTTGGCTTCAATGTCATACACGCCGTTGGTATAGCCTGCGGGAGCGGGCAGGAACTGGGTGTCCTGCATCCCATCCTCAACAATGACTGCGTCTCCGAATGTTTCCGATGCGGGATCCTGGCCGATGAAACGGGTGTCTTCCTCACCGCGTGAGAAATACAGTTTGAATCCGGCGTTAAGGCTCTGGGGAAGGACGCGGAGAGGAACTTCCGATGCCTTGTAAACGTTATTGCCGTCATTAGGAAGTTCCAGGGCCTCAGAAAGATCCCATCCGTAAGGGGTTGCAGCGCCAACAAGATAAAGGGCGCGGGGTCCTTCAAAGGTGGCCTTGTAAAGGGTTACGGTAACCGTCACCTTGTTGGAGAGTTGGGACTCGTAGGTGCCTTTATCGGCCACGGCATATACCCCGAACACTATCTTTCCTTCTTCCTCTATCCCAAGTTTGGCGGCAAGGACATTGAGTTCCTCGCCGGTAAAGGCCTTCTGGAGATTCTTCCCGGCCGCATATTTCTGGGGATCCGTGAAGAGGTCCTTGCCGTCGGCATTTGCATAGAGGGTGTAGGAAACGGGCTCCGTGTCTCCCTCGGAAAGGCCGGATGTCCAGGAGAGTCTGAGGGCTTCCTGCGCGGCCGATGCCTCGTCAAGGGTCACTGCGGTCTTATCGGCCTGAAGGGTGGGCGCCGCCAGCGTTTTTCCGGAAGGGGTCTTGTCCTCTCCCCCGCCGGGAGTGTTTGCCTCCGGCTTCTGGCAGGAGAAAGTGAGGAGGGCGCCTAATGCGGCCGCAAGGAATAGTGCTTTTTTCATTGTGATATTGGGTTATTTGATTTTGTATACAACGTAGAAGAGTTCCACGGAACTGCGCCACATATTGTCATAGAAGCCGTTCTGGGACGGTTCCTTTCCGGCATCCGGGAGGATGAAGCGGAACGTGACGTTGTCCCCTTCCGTGCCGAATATCATAGTGGAGGTGATGTTGTCCTTTGTGATTTCCATCTGGCCTGTTGTGAGGTCCAGTTTCCACTGGCTCTCCCCGGGATGGAGAAGGTGCCTAAGGCGAGGATCCATATCCAGTGGCGCCTCAATGGAGTAAGGGGGATATACGCCCCAGAAATGGCCGTACTCTCCGTCCTTGCCGGCGGTGTGCTCCATCTTTCCAAGGAGGGTGTTGTCCTGGGGCTCCGGGTCCATACTTATTATTATATGGTCGTCGTACTCCGGAAGGCCATAGTTCCCGAACTCCGCGCCGCTCAGTTGGGTGGTCCAGGAGCCGTCTCCTGAGCCGCTCACGCGCTGGTTGCAGAAGAGTTTCACTTCAATAATGCGCCATTCTCCCACATAGAAGGGATCGTAGGTTTCAAGGTAGATGTACCAGTCAAGGGTTTTTCCGGATTCGGACGTGACGGTTATCTTTGCCCTTCTTTCAGGGTTACTGAAATTGAGGGTGCCGCCCTTCCCCACGCTTGGAGTGGCGCCTTCCGACACCACAATTCCCTCCACGGGCACTGCGGCGTAGGGGTAATCGGCCATAGCCATTACGTAAACGGTGGCGCTGCACTCGTCCTCGTCCCTCTCTATGACGGCCTTTCCAAGCTGGCCCTTGATCTTTATCTCAAGGAGGGATCGCTCGTTGCCGGGGAGCGTCCTGTCAATGGTTTTAGTGCAGGAGGTCAGCGCCAGAAGGGCTGCTGCTGCAAGTATCAATCCTCTTCTCATAGCCTAGTTGTTGTTTGAAGAAGGAACATTGGGATTGAGGTCTACCTCCCTCTGGGGGATGGGATAGAAGGCGGCCTCTTCCTCAGTGAGGCTGCCGGCCTCCTGGACGGTCTTGGTGACGCTTGCGGTGCGCCTGAGGTCAAAGAGGCGGTTGCCCTCGAAGGCAAGTTCGCGTTTTCGCTCGTCAATGACGGCTTTACGGAAATCGGCCAGGGAAAGACCGGGAGTAAGGGGGCCGATTCCCGCCCTTCCCCTGATGGCGTCCACAAGGGGATAGCCTTCCTCCGGACCCGCTGCCTCGGCAAGCACAAGGGCTATGTCGGAGAAGCGGATGAGGTAAGGGCGGGCGCTGGTGCGCTCTCCTATGAAATCCGGATCCACGTACTTTGAGGTGAAGTAGCCGCGTACGGGAGAAGGGGTGACCTCCACGCCGTACTGGTTGTAGATGGCCCTGTGGATGAGTTCCGTGCGGCGCTTGTCCGTGGTGAGGTAGGTGGAAGTGACAAAATTGTCGCCTATCAGGAACACGCCCCATCCGTTGCCGTTCCCCTTTTCAAGAGTGCCGTCAGGGTACTTAATGAAGATGGGGATGGAACTGTTGTTGGGGAGGAACTGGAGGGGGATCTTGGTGTACATGCCCTCGTGGGTGCCGCTGCGGTCCGTGGACATAATGAATATGTGCTCCGGGCCGTCAGGGGCGTATACGTTGTAGATGTGCCTGAGGTCAGGGTCAAAGCCGTATAACGTGGGATAGTCCTGGACAACGTGACGGGCGTAATCGGCCGCCCTGGCGTATGTATCGGCCACATTTATGTCCATATCCTTATATCCCGGGGCGCCGTAGTCCTTTGACGATGCAAGGGTTAGGTAAACCTTTGAAAGGAGGGCCTGCGCCGCCGCCTTGTCCACGCGGCCGAAGACCTTATTGGGCTCCAGTCTTCCTATTGCGGCCTCGCAGTCCTTAATGATCTGGTCATAGAGTTCCCTGATGCTTCCGGCAAGGGGGGATGTGGTCTGCTCCAGCGAAGAGATGGGCTTAAGGGTGACGGGGCACCTTCCGAACGTACGCACAAGGCTGAAGTAGTTCCAGGCCCTCAGGAACAGGGCCTCACCCACGATTCGGTTGCGGACGCTCTCCGGGAGGGAACCGCCGTCAATCCTGTCTATCACCATATTGGCCCTGTTTATGCCGATATAGCAGTACTTGTAGTAGTACTGGGTCAGTTCCGTATTTGGAGTGACGGTCCAGTTCTCCAGCATATGGATGTCGCCGGGTTCGTCGGACTTGGGGTACATATCGTCCGTGGGGATGTCTCCCACATACCATATGCCCCTCAGGTACTCAAGATAATTGAGGGCGTTGTAGGCATACATAAGGCCGGATTCCGCATCTTCCTCGGTCTTGTAGAAATTGTCTCCGGAATAGAAGCCGTAAGGGGTTTCCTGGAGCGAGCAGGCGCCGGTGAGAACCAGTAGTGCCGCTGCGGCGGTTGCAAGTATAGTCTTTCTCATAGCGCTCTAGAATTGAATGTCAATGCCCATAGTGAATTTGCGGAACTTGGGGTAGCCGCCCCAGTAGATGCCGTCAAGGCCCACCTCCGGGTCAAAACCGTCAAAGCGGGTGAAGGTGTAGAGGTTGTCTATGTTGCCGTAAAGGCGTATGCTCTTAAGCCACTTCCTGTCCAGGCGGAAGTCGTAGGAGAGGCTTATGTTCTGGATCCTCAGGAAGGAACCGTCCTGGATGAAGTAATCGGAGAGGTAATACTGCCTTATGCTGTTAAGGCTGGGGAAATCCGTGGACGGATTGTCCGGGGTCCAGCGCTTTGACTTTACGCGCGGGCTGTAAGTGTAGCCGTTGTAAAGGACGTCGTTTCCAAACACCCCGTAAAGGAAGACGGAGAGGGAAAGGTTCTTCCAGGACGCCCTGAGGTTCAGGCTGGCGGTGAGATCCGGGTTAGGGTCTCCAATGATGCAGCGGTCCTTTGAGGTGATGGCAAAGTCTCCGTCAAGATCGGCATACTTTAACTCTCCCGGACGGTCCAGAAGGGCGCTGGGGTCTATGAAACCGGGATTCTCCCCTTCCTGGATTATGCCGTCAACCTTGTAGCCGTAGAAGATGTTCATAGGCTGGCCCTCCGCCAGGATGCTTGCGTTCTGGTTGAACATTGAGATGGCGGGGCCGGTAACCTCGTAGAGCATTCCGGTGCGCTGATCCGTGGAAAGGCCGCTGGAAATGGCGTCTCCAAGGTGGAGCACCTTGTTTCTGTTGGCCGATAAAACCACTCCCGCGGAGAAAGTCCAGTCACGGGTGGAGACTATGTCGCCGTCAAGGGTTATCTCAAAGCCCCTGTTCTCCACGGTTCCGTCGTTCACCCATATTTTGTCGTAACTTGATGACAGCGGCAGGTACTTCTCCCTCAGGAGGTTGTACGTGTTCTTGTAGTATATATCGGCCGTAAGCCTTAAGCGGCTGTTGAAGGCCGATATATCCACGCCTAAATCGGCCTGGGCGGTGGTCTCCCACTTAAGGTCAGGGTTCATGATGCCGCCCCACACCATATAGCGGTCGTTGGCGCCGGTCCTGCCGACTTCATAGCCGGGGCCTATCACCGTCATCCACTTGTCCGAGTGGTAGAATTTCTCGGAGCCGTAGCGGTCAAGTGTCTGGTAGGAATTGATGCCCTGGTTGCCGGAGATGCCGTAACTTGCCCTCCACTTAAATTCCGTGAGCCAGGTGAGATCCTCCATCCAGGGCTCCTTGTGCATCTTCCAACTGAGGGCGCCGGAGGGGAAGAAGCCCCATTTGTTGTTGCGGCCGAACTTTGTGGAACCGTCGGCCCTCACAGTGAATGTGAAAAGGTAGCGGTCAAGGAGCGAATAATTGGCCCTGCCGTAGAAGGAGAGCAGTTTTGAGACGTAGTAGCCGTCGTTGTAGATCTGCCTCAGTTCAGGGTCTCCGGCGTTCATATCCTCGTTGCCAAGGACGTCGTTCACAAAGCCGCGGGCCGTGGTGTAGAGGCCGCGGTTCTGCTCATAGTTGAAGGAATGGCCGGCCATAAGGGTAAGGTTATGGGCCGTGCCGAACTTCCGGTTCCAGGTAAGGTAGGTCTCCGAAAGGAGGTCCTGGTACACGCTCATATTGATCTTGGCTATGCCGCCGTTGTCAAAGGCGTCCTGGGAGGTTGTACGGGCCTCATAGATGTCCTGGACGGAGGTCTTGTAGCGGTAGTCAAGTTGGGTGTGGAGTTTCAGGCCTTCAAGGATTTCCCAGTCCAGGGCGCCGGAAACAAGAAAATCCCGGCCCTTGGTGTTGTCCTTCTTGTCCCTCAGGGCAATGAGCGGGTGGGAGAAATCCGTGGGACCGGCGGTCCAGAACGTGACGCCGTCTTCCTCATACACCGGCCAGAGGGGGTTTCGGCCATACTCAAGGCCGTTGCACACGTTCCTCTCCGTGAAGGAGAACACGTTGTAAGTTGAGAATACGAGGGACGGGAGGATATTGTATTTGTAGCCAAGGTTCAGGTTGAGCCTGCTGTAGTCGTCCTTCTTGTAGATACCGTTGTCGGAGAAGTAGTTGACGTTAAGGTTGAGGGCCGATTTTCCCGTTGCGCTGTTTACGGAAACCGTGGTGCTGTTTGTAACCGGCGTACGGAGGCAGAGGTCCACCCAGTTGGTGTTGGACCAGTCTCCGTTCTGGATTTCCATAAGTGAGGGATAGTAGATGCCGCCTATTGTCTGGCCGATATACAGCGGATTGAGCCCGGCATTCACCATTTCCTCGTTGGTGACCTGGGCCATGGTCATGGGGTTGTACCAGATGTCAAGTTTGTCGGAAAGCGTGCTTATTAGCGTCTGGTGCTTTACAGTTGCCGTTGTGATGCCCTCAGCGGCATTTTTGGTGGTGACAAGGATAACGCCGTTTGCGCCCCTTGAGCCGTATATGGCGGAGGCCGATGCATCCTTGAGGATCTCAATGGACTCTATGTCCGAGGTATTGATCTGGGTGAGCGCGCCGGCGTCTCCCATAGGGAATCCGTTCACCACCACAAGAGGGGTGTTGGAGCCGTTGATGGAGGAATTACCGCGGATTCTCACCGTAGATGCGGCGCCGGGGTCCTGGGAACTGTTCACCACCTGAAGGCCCGCCGCGCGGCCCTGCAGGAGACCGTCCACGGATGTGGCCGACAGATCCGATATGGCCTCCATCTTCACGGAAGCCACGGAACCCGTCAGGTCACTCTTTTTCACGGCGCCGTAACCCACCACTATTACGTCGTCAAGGACGTTTGCGGTTATTGCCATCTGAACGTCCTTCACAGTACCGTCCGGGCCCACCACCTCTTCAAGGGTGTCATAGCCCACGAACCAGAACTGGAGGGTTTCCCCGGGGGCCGCGCTGAGGGTCCATCGGCCATTTTCATCCGTCACCGTACCTCTCTGCGAGCCAGGGACCACCACGCTCACTCCAATCATAGGGGTGCCGTCAAAGTCATAGACCGTGCCGCTCACAGGACGCACCTGGGCCTGTGTGATCACCGTCAGAAACAGCGCCAGCAGTGTCAGAAGTCTCTTATTCATTTTTTCAGGTATTCGTCAAGACATACATACACGCCTGCCGTCCAGCCCATCATAGAAGGGGTGCCGTACTCCGACACGTTGGGGACCACCCCTGCGTCGCAGGTCATCTTCTCCCACAGTTTCTTGCTCTGGCCATAGAGACGCCCGGTGGCTGTCACCCATTTATAGGCTATGCGCCTTGCATCAACCTTGTAACCGTACCGGTCAAGTCCCATGACGGTCATATACATAACGGGCGGCCAGGTGTGGGGGAAGGACCACTGGTACGCATATTCATAACTGTCATTGGCGCAGACGGCGATTCCGGAAGGATACTCCAGCCTGGGGAGGGTCTTCCTCACGGTTTCCGCTTCTTCCTGGTCCAGGACCCCGAAGAAAAGAAGGGCAAAGGGGGCGGCGGAAAGTACCCGGGAGGGTTTCCTGTTAACCCAGTCAAAGTCACTGAACACTCCGTCCCTCAGGAGATAGTACCTTATCCTCTGCTTCCTTAAGGCGGCGCGTTCTTTCCAGAGTTCCTCCTCTCCGTTTCCAAGGATGGCGGCAAAGCGGGCCATTGAAGTTTCCACTCCGTAGAGGATGGCATTGAGGTCTACGGGGCAGAAATCCTCGCAGCGCCTGTCAAAGCGCGGGGTGAAATCCCAGCCGGACTCACATTCTGCAACGCAGTGGCGCCCAAACGCCTCCAGTTTCTCCCTGCTCCATCCCTTTTCACGGAAGTTGGTCCCAAGGCGCTTCCCGGCGGTTGTTATGAACTCCTGGATAAGTTTTTCATCGGCATCCCCGCCGTAACGGTTGAGGCCAAGGGGAGTCTGGCGTTTCTCCTGCCAGAAGGCGTATTCCTTCTCAAGCGTAGGATACGCCCTCTGGAGCCACAGGGTATCCTCCGTGGCATTGAAGACGCTTTCCACCATAGCGGCCGCAAACGGTGGCTGGGAACGGGACAGGTACCACAGCCTGCTGCCGTTTGGCATAAAGCCGTATTTGTCTATGAGGAAAAGGATGTCCTCCGTGTTGTCCCTTGCCTGCTCCACAAGGGAATCGGCAATGAGGCCCTCGTTGGTGAAGAAGGTGTCCCAGTAGTAAAGTTCCTGGAACCCGCCGTCTATGCAAGGCACGGTGTACGGCCTTGGAAGGCCTATCAGGGAATCCGGAGTGTCTTCGGGGTTAAACCTGACGGTCTTCTCCCAACTGGCCGATATATGCTTTCTGACCTTCCTGCTTATGCTTTTGGGGCCGCAGGAAGCCACTGCAAGGACGGCAAGTATTAACAGTATTCTATTTCGCATAACGGTACATATCAGGCAGGTCATTTTCAAAAAGGACGTCTTCCTTTGAGGCGAAATTGATGAAATCGTCCTCGCTGTAGCAACCGCGGAAGGCGTTGAAATAGTGGCTGCCCTCGGAAGGCATTCCGCCGTTTCGCCACACCAGGGCAAAGGAGATTCTCTCCCCGCTCACCACCTTGTACAGCATACGGGTCCACCATTTCTTGTTGTAGTATTTGGATTCTTCCGGGTTGTTGTTCTCCAGGCCGGTTTCCGTGAGGGCGAATATCTTTCCCTTCTCCCCCGCTATCACATTGCCAAGGCGGCACAGTTGGAGGCACTTGTGGCCGTAATCGGCTCCGTCACGGTCATATGCGTCAAGGCCAAGGATGTCCACGTATTCATCTCCCGGCCAGTACTCCATATAGGCATCCCGAGATGAGATGTGCGTCATATCCGGGGAGTATGCTATTATAAGGTTGTGAAGGCCTTTCTCGTTCCGGAGGTAATTGACGGTAAACTGCCACAGGGCCACGAATTCACTCTGCGAGGCATTGCCCTTCCCCCACCAGAAACCGGAACCGGTGTGCTCGTGCCAGGGGCGGAAGATGATGGGGATGAGTTCCCCTTCCGGGGTTTGAAGCGTCTTGAAAAAGGCCGCAACCTTATCCAGCCAGCCCTTGAACATCTCATGCTTTTCCCCGCCGGGAATGATGGAGAACACCGCCCTGGTGCCGTCCCAGGCCGTTCCCATACTCACGGGATTGGTGCAGTGCCAGCAGATGGTGTTGACCGCCCCGCGGTTATAGGCGGCTATTATGTGCTTGCGGATTACGTCAAAGGGTTCTCCGTCAATATTCTCTGCGGCGTCCACCTCTATATACGTGATGTCCCAGCCGCACACGGCGGGATGGCTGCCGGTGAGGTACTTTGTATCCGAATTTGAGGCCGATCCGTCGTCGAACCACTTCTTGCCGCCGTCAAGGCCGTATTCCGTGGGAATCTGGGCGCCGAACATGGTGCCCTTCTCCTCAAGGTCTATGAGGTTCTCGAAGAGAGCCTTCGTTTTGGCGGTGGCGTCCCCGTCCGTAATAACGGGACGCTTCCTCTCCGGAACCACGCGCTCCGGCTCTTGATTTTTATTGCAGGAAATAGGCAGCGCAGATGCCGCAAAAAGGGCAAACGCACTGAGCGTTAATAGTTTTAGTTTCATACGTTACAAATGTACGCCTTAAGCATACGGAAGACAAATATTATTTTGATGAAATCCGATACTTTTTTGACGCCCCCTCTGAAACTACTTGATTTTCAATTTCTGAACTTTTTTTACCTTGCTTCCAGGTAGAAAACGGCGGAATCAAACATACGCCTGAACTCAAGGTCCATACCTTCGGTCATAAGGTAATCACCATCGTATCGGCCTCCATTACCCCACCAGTAACTGTTCTCCGCGTTGAGTTCCGTAACCTTGTAGGTCCTTGAAGGGTCAAGGCCCTGGAGTTTCACAACCGGGGCCTCAAGGGCGCGGCTGCGGAAGGTTGTGGAATAGGCAAAGAGAACGGCGCGGGATTTATCCTCGGAAACGTACATAAGGGCGTAGAGATCCGTGTTCCAGGGGTCCCCAAGCCTGTATAGGTCTCCGGTGAAAACAAGGTCACGGTACTGCTTGTAGGACTCTATGCAGCGGGATGCGAACGCGCGTTCACCCTCCGTCATATTCTTGGGCTGGAGTTCCATTCCAAGGCGGCCTGCACAGGCCACGTCAAAGCGGAACTTGAGAGGTGTCATATTGCCGGTCTGGTGATTGGGAACGGCCGACACGTGGGAACCCTGCAGGCAGGCCGGATAGATCATGGAGGTGCCGTACTGGATCTTGAGGCGGGTTATGGCATCCGTGTTGTCACTTACCCAGAACTCGTTGAAATACTTCATGGCGCCGTAGTCCACGCGGGCTCCGCCGCTGGAGCAGCACTGGACAATTACATCGGGATATTTCTCCCTGATCCTTCTCACAACGTTGTAGAAGCCCTGGATGTACTCCACGTAGAAGCGGTTCTGCTCCGCGCCAAGGTAATCGGAGCCCATACTCTCAACGGGGCGGTTGCAGTCCCATTTCACGTAGTCAATCTTATCGGACATTGCCATAGTGCCATCAAAGACTCCATACACGAAGTCCTGGACTGCGGGATTTGAAAGGTCAAGGATCCACTGGTTTCTCTCCTGGAGGATCTCACGGCCGGGGGAACGGACCACCCAGTCAGGGTGCGCCGCGGCAAGGTTACTCTTGGGATTAACCATCTCAGGCTCTATCCAGATGCCGAATTTGATGCCTTTACTGTGAGCATAGGACGCAAGGTAATCTATGCCTTCCGGGATCTTCTCAGTGTTCAGTTCCCAGTCTCCAAGGCCCTGGGAGTCGTCGTCGCGGGGGAAGTCCTTTGCAAACCAGCCGTCGTCCAGCACAAATAGTTCAAGGCCCATTGCGGCGGCATCGTCTATCATGGCCGTGAGAACGGGGGTCTTGAAGGTGAAATACGCGCCCTCCCAACTGTTGAGAAGGGTGGGGTTGATATCACCTCCATTATATATATTATACTTTCTTGCCCATCGGTGGATGCTCCTGGAGGCTCCGCCTGCGCCTTCCGCGCTGAAGGTCCAGATCATCCTGGGAGTTTCAAATGTTTTGCCAGGAGCAAGGGTGTATGCGGAATTGAAGGGGTTTATGCCGGCAATTATGTCCACGCTTCCGCCGGTTCCGCGTGAAAAGTCAATCTTATAGTTGCCGCTCCACTCAAGGGCGCCTGCAATCACGTCGCCCTCTGTTTCGCTGAATTCACGGGCGTTCACGCTGAGGACAAAGGAAGGATTGGCCCTCTGGGTGGTCTGGACGCCCCTTCTTGTCTCTATGCTTGTGAGGCCGTAGGGGACGGGGGTGCGTTCCACCTGCATCTCAAAGGCCCAGTCTCCGTGGAACTGCGTAAGGAGGAATTCCTCTCCGGGGACATTCATTGAGGCCGATGCAAAACTTGTGAGCGTGACGGGCTTCTTCCCGGGATTCGTTATCTCGCTGTGGGAGGCTATGACGTCTTCCTTGATGTATGCCTCATATACCAGTTTCACCTCCAGGAGGGTTACGTAATCCTTGAGGGAAATCTCTGTTGTTGATATTCCATCGGCCTTTTTCTGCGTGACTCCGGTAACATATAGTTCCGTGTTCACGCTGCCGTCAGGGTAGGTTACGGCAAGGGCCGCGTCATCGGCCGTATAGCCGCCGGCGGTGGGATAAGCGCGGGCCGTGTGCTTGCGGGAGTTCCGGAACGGGGCCGCGTCCAATTTTTTGCCGTATCGCACCTGCCGGAGTTCTCCTTTTTCCGTGGTCCTCAGAAGAAGTTGGGAATTTTCCGTTTCAATCTCAATGAGTTGCGGCTGCACCTTGGGCACTTCCACAACGGTATGCTGTTTTACCTGGGGTTTTTTCCTGGCATTTGCGCCGGGAGAGGCTGAGAGGCAAATGAGTGCAATCAGGAATAGGATTTTCTTCATAGTGTTATATTGGTTACAGTTCTTGCTTCCTACAAAGATAACAAATATTATTATCAACTTAAAAAGTTGTATATTTGTGGATTGAACAGCAAGTGGATGAAAGCCCTCAGACATATTCTCGCCGTGGTGGCGGCGGCCGGATTTTTTACCGGCTGCGGCTACAGGGGGGCGCTTCACGCCTCCTACATACCGGAGGTGACGGACAGCACGCTGTACCCCGGTGTGAAGCCTGAGTACCAGCAACTTGCCGCGCTGATGGAGAAAGATACGGGCATTCCGCCAAGCACGGGGAACACCGTCGGGTTCATCCCGGACGGAGACCACAAACTCCAGTTGATGCTTCAGGACCTCAAGGCGGCCTCCAAGGCCATCTATATGGATTATTACCGTATATGCGCCGATTCCGCCGGAACAATCGTTCTGGATATCCTGAGGGACAAAGCCCTCCAGGGACTGGACGTGAGGGTGATGGTGGATAAGGCCGCCGAAACCCCGAAGAATTTCAAGGCCCTGAAAAGCCTTCCGGAAGCCGGAGTGCTCTTCAACAGTTTCTACAAGCCGGTATGGTTCATTGACGGCCTGGTCCCCCCTGCCGGAACTCACCGTGACCACCGCAAGATCCTGATGACGGACGGCGCTACGGCATACCTTGGCGGCCGGAACATCCAGGACAAATATTTCACCTCCTGGAAGGATGCCGACGTTAGGATAACCGGCCCCGCCATAGAGCACATCGCAACAGTCTATATGGAGAACCAGCTGCGCCTGAACCCACAGGCTAAGCCGCTCCACATAGACCAGGACCTGAAGCAGGCGGCCGAAGCCGACAACGTCCCCGGCCTTACCCAGCACCGGGAAAAGACGGTGCAGGTGGTCCACGACTCCCCCATTGACAGGAAACTCCCCATGAGGAACCTCTTCGAATGGTCTATCGGCCACGCAAAGCGGTATTTCTGGGTATATTCCCCCTACACTCCCCCGCCAAAATCCACCCTGAACGCCCTCAAGGAGGCTGCAAGGCGCGGAGTTGACGTCCGCTGGATAGTCCAGGGCGTATCAGACGTTTTCTTTGAAGAGTATGTGGCCGAATTCCTGTTCCGGGACCTCCTGGAGGCAGGCGTCCGCATCTTCAAGTGGAACAGCGGCATAATGCACGCCAAGCAGTTCATGTCCGACGACTACCTTATGGCTATAGGCTCCGTGAATATGGATAACCTGAGTTTCTTTCTCAACTACGAGAACGAAGCCATAATCTACGACGAAGACGTCACGAGGGAGGCGGCGGAAAGGTTCCTCGAGGACCTCTCCACTCACTGCTCGGAGGTAACGACAGAGGAAGTGAAGCGCTGGAACATATTCAGGAAGTTCCGCAACTGGTTCTTCTACACATTCGGCGGCCCCGTAGGTTAATGAAATGATATGAAAAAGACCATCATAATTGCAATTATCGCCCTCCTTGGTCTCTCCAGGGAGGCAAGCGCCCAACTTTACATAGGCGGCAGCCTGACGGCCCACGCAAGTTTCAACAACAGCCGTTCCATCGCCGTAAGCGTAGCCCCCGACATAGGTTACGGCTTCGGCAACTGGAATGTGGGCACGATGCTTAACGCCTACACCTATCACGACCACGAAGATCTGGGCTCTTCCCTGAGACTCAGCGTAACCCCTTACGCAGAGTATTACTTCTTCTCCGCCGGTCCGGTGTCCCTTTTTGCCGAGGCCGGCTTAGGGCTCCTCTTTACCAATGATATCGTAGACGAAGCCCCTAAGGGCCAGTTCTTCGTCAATCCCTATCTGGCTCCGGGAATCGAGATATCCCTCACGGACCATTTCTCAGTAATGTGCCATCTGGGCAGGCTGGAATGGAATTCCGAAATAAATGACGTCAACCTTACGATGAGCGGGGAATCGCTGGCCCTTGGCCTTTACTACAGTTTCTAGGAAGGTGACCAGGTTCCGACACATACCGCAGGAGACTCGCCGGCGTTTCATGGAGACAATGCTTGTTCTCATAGTCTCTGAGATGGCCGATTCCCTCTGCGGCCTCATAGACGGTATGTACGTGGGTAAATTCCTTGGGAACGACGCTATGGCGGCGCACGGAGTGGCGGCCCCCGTATTCACCTTCCTCTGTATCTTCAGTTACCTGATTGCGGCCGCCATCCAGCACGCCTGCCCCGTGGCAATAGGCGAAAACCGGCCGCAGGAAGCCAACGGCTACTTCAACATAGCCCTCACCGCCGTCCTTGGGATCGGGACCGTCCTTACTGTCATCGGCCTTGCCTTCCCTTCCTGGACGGCCACTATGCTTGGCTCCGGAAACGGTGTCATAAGGCCCCTTGCGGCCGATTACCTGAGAGGCGTAGCCCCCGGCACCATCCCCCTTGTGCTGTTCCTGGTGCTGGTTCCCGTGCTCCAGATAGAGGGCAGGTGGGGCCTTGTCCACGTTGGTAGCGCCGTTATGGCCGTTTCCGACGTAGCCCTGGACTACATCAACATCCACTTCCTCAACGGCGGGATGTTCGGGATGGGCCTTGCAACAAGCATAAGTTACGCCCTTGGCCTTGGCGTGTTCCTCCTCTATTTTACCCGCAGGAAACGCATCTTCAGGGTGGATCCGGGATCTATGAAGGGCATCCCCGTCCCGCAGTTTTTCTCCACCGGCCTTCCCACCGGCGTAAGGATGACGGCAAGGATGTTCTCCCTTGTCATCATAAACGTCCTGGTTGTGAATATGGCCGGATCCACCGCTATGGCCGCTATGGCCATCCAGAGGAACATCTCCACGGTGGTCCTCAGCGCCGTGGTGGGCCTTTCCGCCGCCGTCCTCACTCTCACCTCCCTCAGTTACGGGAAGCAGGACACGAAGGGTATGGGAGACGCCGTGCGCCTTGGATACAGGCATTCCTTCGGGGTTGTGGCCATCTTCGCCACCATCCTCTCCTTCTCCGCGCCCGTAGTCATATCCCTCTATCTTGACAGGGCCGATGCCGCCTTCGGTCTCTCCGTTAAAGCCATCCGCTGGCTTGCGGCCTCGATGCCCCTCACGGCCTGGAACTGGTGCTTCGGCAGTTACCTCCACGGCATAGGGAAGATAGCCCTCTCAACCAGGCTCTTCATTTACGGAGAACTTGTGACACAGTGCTTTACGGCCCTTGTACTGGGGCTTATCTGGGGGGCCGACGGAATCTTCGCATCCTTCGCCGTGAGCCAGGCCATCATTCTTGTCACGCTGGTTTCATACCGTCCAAAATTTTTCCTATCTTTGTAGGATTAAAGAATCCTCCGGGGAATGAACAGAAGAAGGCTCACAGCCATAGTCCTTGCCCTAGCGCTCTCCCTCCCGCTCTGCGCCCAGAGCAAGGGAGAGAGTACAATTGTGTTCACTCCCCAGTGGACTGCCCAGGCGCAGTTTGCCGGCTACTACGCCGCCCTGGAACTTGGTTTCTACAAGGAAGAGGGCCTTGACGTAGTTATTGAGCACCCTAACGCCAGCCGCTCAGCCATAGACCGGCTGCGCAAGAACCAGAGCCAGATCACAACCCTTCCCCTCTCCCAGGCCATCTTCGCCCTGGACCACGGGGTGAACCTGGTGAACCTCCTCCAGACCTCCATGAACGGTTCCCTTATGATCATTTCAAGGCGCGGCGTGAACCCCCTGAAACAGAAAGGGGCCAGGGTTGCCAGTTTCAGGGCCGGCTACGACCAACTTGCAAGGGCGGTAGCCACGGAACTGGGGCTTCAGTATGAGTGGCTTGAAACCGCCAGTGTCCTTAACCTTTTCATAGCGGGGGCCGTGGACGCTTCCGTAGCCATGTCCTACAACGAATACTACCAGTTCCTCCAGACAGGCCTCATAGAGCGCAGTGATGACATAGTGTACCGTCTTTCAGACCACGGATACAACATCCAGGAGGAAGGGCTCTATATGACCAGGGAGGAGTACGACAAAAACCCGGAGCGTGCCCGCAGGTTCGCCCGCGCCAGCCAGAGAGGCTGGGAATGGGTGGCTTATCACCCGGAGGAAGCCCTGGAGATTGTGATGAAACAGATAAGGCGCAATCACGAAGCAACCAATCCCACCCTCCAGCGCCTTATGCTGGAAGAGGTCCTGGACCTTATGGAAGGCTATGAGAGCGGAGAGAGGGAATATGTCCTGAGGGAAGAGATGGTAAGTAAGGCCGCGGCGCTTATGCTCAAGGCCGGTATCATCCGGAAAGAACACACCATAAAGGAACTTCTGCCATGAAGACGGGACAAAGACTCAGGAGTTCGCTTTCTGCAAGGATCAGTCTCTGGACGGTCCTGTTTGCCGCAATCGTGTTCATAATCTCCATTTCCGTGGTGGCCTTCCGTTCCCGCAACGCCGTGAGGGAAGAGGCCATAAAAGGCGCCAACAGGGTGCTTGAGAACACCGTCCTCCGCACAAACTACATCCTGGAAGACGTGGAGGACCTTGCAAACAACCTTGAATGGCTGGTCCTCAAGGATCTGGACAACCCGGATGCAATGATGGAGTATTCCCACAACATCGTCCAGAACAACACCATCCTGAACGGCTGCTCCATATCCTTCGAGCCCTATTTCTACCCTGAGAAGGGACAATACTTCAGCGCGTACTCCAACAACAACGGCAGGTACGTGTACACTATGCAGGAGGGATCGGACAACTACCAGTATTTCTACCTCAACTGGTATATGCTCCCAAAACTCCTGATGCAGCCCTGCTGGACTGAGCCCTACACGGACCAGGAGGAGGGGGACGAAGCCACTATGAACCTGGAGATGAACGTCTCCTACTGCAAGCCCATAATCGGCAATGACGGCAATTTCATCGGCGTCATATCCCTTGACATATCGCTCAAATGGCTGTCGGAGACAATATCGGCCGTAAAGCCATATCCAAACGCGTACGCATTCCTGCTTGGCCGCGGCGGCTCCTACCTTGTGCACCCGGACCCTCAGAAACTCTTCTATGAGTCCTTCTTCACCCCGGGGCTTGTAGACGCCCTCACCCCTGAGCAGAAGCAACTGGGAAAGGATATGCTTGAATGGAAGGAGGGCATTCGGAGGCTGGAAGTGGACGGAGATCCCAGTTTTGTCATTTTCAGGCCCCTCCTCACAACCGGGTGGAGCCTTGCCATAGTGTGCCCGGAGTCAGACATTTTCGGCGGGTTCAGGCGCTTCAGGAACACCCTCCTTCTCAGCCTCATCCTTGGGCTCATCCTGATGTTCCTGGTGATGTATTTCATCATCCACCGTCAGATAAGGCCCCTCAGCAGGCTTGCCTCCCACGCGGAAACCATGGCTTCCGGAAACCTGGAAGTGGAACTCCCGCATATGAACAGGACCGATGAAATAGGCGTCCTCAACCGGGCGTTCCGCTATATGCAGGTGTCCCTTAGAAAGTATATCGACGAACTTACCACCGCCACGGCAAAGCGAGAGAGGATAGAGGGTGAACTCCAGATTGCCCGGGACATCCAGATGGGAATGGTCCCCAGCACTTTCCCCGCTTTCCCGGACAGGAAGGACATAGACCTTTACGCCTCCATGTCTCCCGCCAAGGAAGTTGGAGGAGACCTCTACGACTACTTCATAAAGGATCAGAACCTCTATTTTGCCGTTGCCGATGTAAGCGGCAAGGGCGTTCCCGCCAGTCTGTTCATGGCCGTCGTGAGGAACCTATTCCGCGTGGTTGGATCGGCAGGCCTGCCTCCGGAAGAGATAGCCCGCCAGATCAACAACACCGTGTCCGAGGACAATGAGCAGTTAATGTTCATCACTATGTTCATCGGCCGTATAAACCTTGAGGACGGCAGCCTCAGTTTCTGCAACTGCGGCCACAATCCTCCGGTGCTCCTGAAGGAAAAGCCCGTATTTATGGAGTGCGAGCCAAACGTTCCGCTTGGCATAGCCCCGGGATTCCAGTTCAAGGGCCAGAGCATCCGGAATTTCCGCGGCACGCCCATCCTGCTTTACACGGACGGCCTCAACGAGGCTGAGAATTCAGCCCACGAGGAACTTGGCAATGAGCGTCTCCTCCAGAGCCTTGCCGCCAATCCTTTCAAGGACGCGGAGGCAACGGTGCAGTTGCTCCAGGGGGTTGTATCGGCCCACGTTGGAGACGCGGAGCAGAGCGACGACCTAACCCTCCTATGCATAGACATCAAATAATGAAACTCTGTTTAATTGCACTCTCTCTCCTTGCAGCCGTTTCCTGCGGCCCCGCAAAACCATCTCTGAAGGAAAGGATTGACGCCGCCGTGGATTCCACCCTGGCATCCTACACTCTTGAAGAGAAGGTGTGGCAGATATTTATGGTGGGAACCCAGGAACTCCAGGACAGCCTCTGCCCGGTTGGCGGGGTTATCCTCTTCGGCTACGACGTAAAGGATTCGGCGAGGCTTGTCCACCTTACCGACAGCCTCCACGCCCTTCCGGGAAGCCCGCTCATCTCCATCGACGAAGAAGGCGGAAGGGTAGCGCGTATCGGCCGGAACAAGGCATTCAATGTGCCCCGGATCCCCGCAATGAGCCAGGCTTCCGGCACGGAGGATGCGTATAGGTTCGGCAATACTATCGGCCGGTATCTTGCCCTTTACGGGATAGACATCGATTTTGCTCCTGTGGCCGATGTAAACACCAATCCGCAGAACCCGGTGATTGGCGACAGGGCGTTTTCCGATGATCCTTCGGATGCCGCAGAAAAGGTGGTAAAATACCTCCAGGGCCTTTCAGATGCTGGAATCTATGGCTGCATCAAGCACTTCCCCGGCCACGGAGACACCCAGACGGACTCACACTTCGGCTATGCCCAGAGCCTCAAGACCTGGGAGGAACTCCTCACCTGCGAGATGATTCCCTTCAAGGCCGGAATTGAGGCAGGGACTCCGCTTGTTATGACGGCGCATATAGCGGTGCCCTCCGTAACCGGCTCCAATGTTCCTTCAACGCTGTCTCCCCTTATGCTTAAGGAAAAACTCCGCGGGGAACTTGGCTATGACGGGATAATCATCACTGACGCCCTCAGGATGGGCGCCATTTCAAAGGAGTACTCTTCCGGTGAAGCCGCTGCTTTAGCCTTCATCGCCGGGGCCGATATCCTCCTTCTCCCGGAGAATCCCCTTGAGGCATTCCAGGGGGTTATGGGCGCAATTGAGGACGGAAGGATCACGGAGGAGCGCCTGGACAGGAGCGTCCGCCGCATACTTGAATTGAAATTTTCCAAATCCATAAACTGATATGTCAGAAAAACTTTTCAGGGTCGAGAGTGACCTTATCGGAGAACTCCAGGTTCCCGTTGACGCGTACTACGGTGTCCAGACACAGCGCGCCATCAACAATTACAAGATCTCCAACACGCATATGTGCGACTATCCGGAGTACATCATCGCAATTGCATACGTCAAGATGGCCGCGGCAGAGGCAAATGCCCGCCTTGGCGTGCTTGACCGTGGAATTGCCGATGCTATCGTAGCCGCCTGCAAGGAGATTGTGGGAGGCAAACTCTGGGACCAGTTCCCCGTGGATATGATGCAGGGCGGCGCCGGCACATCCGTTAATATGAACGCCAACGAGGTAATTGCAAACCGCGCCCTGGAACTTATGGGCCACAAGAAGGGCGAATACCAGTTCTGCTCCCCCAACGACCACGTTAACTGCGCCCAGTCCACAAACGACGCCTATCCCACAGCGTTCCGCTACACATTCGTGCGTATGAACCGCAACCTGGTGAAGGCCCTGGAGGCCCTGATTGAGGCTTTCCGCGCAAAGGGTGACGAGTTTGCCGATGTCCTCAAGATGGGCCGCACGCAACTTCAGGATGCCGTCCCCATGACTTCCGGCCAGGAATTCCACGCCTTTGCAACCAATCTCAAGGAAGAACTTGCAAACCTTGAGAGGAACGTGGTCCTGCTGAAGGAAATCAATATGGGCGGAACGGCCATCGGCACAGGCCTCAACGCCGTTCCCGGCTTTGCGGAACTGTGCACTTCCCTTATGAGCGAGTTCACGGGTGACAAGTTTGAAGTGGCCGAAGACCTTGTGGAGGCAACCCCCGATACCGGCGCTTACGTGAGTTATTCCGCTGCCCTCAAAAGGCTTGCCGTTAAACTCTCCAAGATATGCAATGACCTAAGGCTAATGGCTTCAGGTCCCCGCTGCGGCCTTCACGAGATAAATCTCCCTGCAATGGCTCCCGGCTCATCCATTATGCCCGGCAAGGTGAACCCCGTTATCCCGGAGGTTACCAACCAGGTGTGCTTCAAGGTTATCGGCAACGATACCACCGTGGCATTCGCCGCCGAAGCCGGTCAGTTGCAACTCAACGTTATGGAGCCCGTCATCGCAGAGTCCATCCTTGAAAGCCAGACCTGGCTCACCAACGCAATGAACACCCTGCGTGAAAAGTGCATCGTGGGCATCACCGTGAACGCAGAGCATTGCTACAATATGGTGAAGAACTCCATCGGCATTGTTACCGCCCTTAATCCCTACATCGGCTACAAGGCTTCCACCAAGGTTGCCAAGGAGGCCCTGGAAACAGGCGGCAGCGTTTATGACCTTGTGCTGGAGCACGGCCTTATGACCAAGGAGAAACTTGACGAGGCCCTGGATCCCGCCGCGATGACAAAGCCGCACGAGCTTCTGAAATAACTGATTTTCAGCGCTTTAGCAGTATAGCGGTGCACCGTACGGTGCACCGCTATACTGTCATTTAGCTGATACTCAGCGGATTACAGGAAAAAGGTGGTACTTTGCGCCGGGTTCCGGAGTGATGATCCGGGCTTCGGTCTTTGTGTCGTCCTTTGGGTCAAGATACTTGTACACAAGGGCTTTGCCGCTGGAGAGCCAGAATCCGCTCTCTTCTCCAAGGGCCGATGGCAGCAGCAGGGAGATGAATGTATGCTCAGTCTTGTGCATGAACGCCATGCTTGTCCGGTTGTTTACGCAGACAAGGTCACAGTTGTCAAGCAGCCACTGCGCCTCCGATTCAGAAGGGTTGCACCACTTCAGACCGTAATGGACGGTAGAAAGGTCTACGCCGTCCACCCACGGGAAAAGGGCGTTGTCATATACAAATTGATTTGCCCAGACAATTCCGTTGTCAAAAGGTTTTCTGCCTGAATCCTTTGTGCCGTATTCTCCTTCAATCTCATATAGGGGAGTGAGGCTTGACTTCTCCATATTAACCATAGCTATGCCCCACTGCTGCTTGTCAAGGTCAAGGCCGCTGTATGAGGCTGCCGACGGATCATAAAAAGAAAACATCAGACCCTTTCCTTCCACTTGCATTCCGGGCATATTGGCGGACACGGTCATCATCTCTATTTTCCCCAGTCTGATGTCCTCTCCCACATACGTATTGCCGTTGAAATGGACCTCGCAGCCATAAGTGATGGGTTTATCAAAACTGATGGTGCGGGCCTTGGTGTCCAGCGTATATCCCACGGTACGGTATGCTCCGGACGGAAACACCACGGTGGCTTTCCCGTCTTTGAATGTGAATTCCGCCGCAATGAGGTTGTCATCGGCATCCTTATAATGCATCCTGCCTATCTCCTGCTGGCCATAAGGGCCCTTGAAGCCGCTCACGGCCCATATCTGCCCTTCAAGGTCAAAGTCTTCATATCTGATGTCCAGCCCGAAAGGGTTCAGTCCGCTGCAGGCTGCTGCCATAAGGGCAGATATCAATACTGCTGTAATCTTATTCATATTATCATTTCTGAAGTCCGTATAATGCAAAGATAGCAAAAAAGGGTTAGCCTGCTGAGACGCCTTCCCCAAACAGGGCGAAGTCTCCTCTGAGGGGATCGTCCGGGAAAATCTGCGCCAGGCGGGCGGTGAGGCGCTGCGCGGCGGCCATAGAGGCGGTTTTTGAGGAGAGCAGCCCCAGCCGGACGCTCTGCTGAAGGACGTGGGTGTCCATGGGCATAATTAGCGTGCGTTTATCAATTTGCGGGGCCCAGAGACCAAGGTCTACGGGAGAGCCGTCACGGACCATCCAGCGGAGAAACATACACACCCTCTTGCAGGCCGATGATGTGTCCTTGGGCACCGGTGCCGTGTCCCCGAACCAGCGGGTTATGGCATCCACGGCCTCGATGCCTGTTGCGGAACCAACGTAAGCGCCCAGCGTGCCGTAGCCGTCAAGGAGGCGGCGGTAGGATTCAAGGAAAGCGCAGACATCGGCCACGGTATAAAGCCTGTAGTAACAGGCGGAGGAATCGGCGGGTAAATCGGCCCTAAATGCCCCTGAACGCACCCATCGGTCCATATCTCCGCTGGCGCGCTCAAGCAGCCAGCCTATCTTTGGCATAAACTGCGCGCGGGAGCCGTACGCCAGGGCCTGTGCTACAAAGGCCGTTGCCTCCTGGTTGGCCGCCCCTTCAACCTGATGCATCCACCAGGATGGGTCTCCTTCAATGAAAGAGGGAGTCTCGTACTTTGCGGCGAGCTCCCTCAGTAAAGCGTCTACACTCATTTAAAGGCCGATACTCTTGAAGAAATCGTTACCCTTGTCATCTACCAGGATGAAGGCCGGGAAGTCTTCCACGGTGATCTTCCAGATGGCTTCCATGCCAAGTTCAGGGTATTCCACGCATTCTATGCTGCGGATGCTGCTCTGGGAAAGCACTGCAGCCACGCCGCCGATTGTTCCAAGGTAGAAGCCGCCGTGCTTCTGACAGGCATCGGTTACCACCTTTGAGCGGTTGCCCTTTGCAATCATCACAAGGGATGCGCCGTGGTCCTGGAATTCATCCACGTAAGGGTCCATACGGTTTGCAGTGGTGGGGCCCATGGAGCCGCAGGGGTATCCGGCAGGAGTCTTTGCAGGGCCGGCATAGAGGATGGGATGGTCCTTGAAGTATGCGGGCATTCCTTCACCTGCATCCAGGCGGGCCTTGAGTTTTGCGTGGGCAATGTCACGGGCCACGATTATGGTTCCCTTAAGGTTCACGCGGGTACCTACGGCATATTTGGTAAGTTCTGCGCGCACTGCGTCAATACCCTTATCAAGGTCTATCTCAATCCCCTTGGGGCCTTCGCCGGGACGGCGGAATTCCTCCGGGATGAGTTCTGAAGGGTTGGTGTCCATCTTCTCAATCCAAACGCCATCGGCATTGATCTTAGACTTGATGTTGCGGTCTGCGCTGCAACTTACACCCATGCCGATAGGGCAACTGGCGCCGTGCCTCGGGAGGCGTACAACGCGGATGTCGTGGGCCAGGTACTTGCCGCCAAACTGCGCTCCAAGGCCAATCTTCTGCGCTTCCTTCAGGAGTTTTTCCTCAAGGTCCAGATCACGGAAGGCGCGGCCGGTTTCGTCGCCGGTAGTGGGCAGGGCGTCGTAGAACTTGATGCTGGCAAGTTTTACTGTAAGGAGGTTTTTCTCGGCCGATGTTCCGCCTATCACAAACGCAATGTGGTAAGGCGGGCAGGCTGCCGTGCCAAGGGAACGCATCTTCTCCACCAGGAACGGGATGAGGGTACTCTCGTTCTGGATGGTGGCTTTGGTCATGGGGTAGAAGTAGGTTTTGTTGGCGCTGCCGCCGCCCTTTGCCACCATAATGAAGCGGTACTCGCTTCCTTGAGTGGCCTCAATGTCAATCTGGGCCGGGAGATTACACTTGGTGTTAACCTCATTGTACATATCCAGGGGGGCGTTCTGGCTGTAGCGGAGATTCTCCTTGGTGTAGGTGTTGTATACGCCAAGGCTCAGGGCTTCCTCGTCCTCAAAGTCCGTCCACACGTGCTGGCCTTTCTCTCCGTGGATGATGGCCGTGCCGGTGTCCTGGCAGAACGGAAGCACGCCCTTTACGGAAGTCTCCGCGTTGCGAAGGAACTGCAGTGCCACGTATTTGTCGTTATCCGAGGCCTCGGGATCCTTAAGGATTGCGGCCACCTGCTCGTTGTGGGAGCGGCGAAGCATGAACTGGCAGTCGTGGAAAGACTGCTGGGCTACCAGCGTAAGGGCCTCCGGAGATACCTCCAGGATGGTTTTGTCACCGAATTTGGAAGTTTTTACCAGTTTTTCAGATCCGGGAATCTTGTAATACTCCGTGGTGTCAGGGCCCAACTGGAACATGGGCGCATATTTGAATTCTGCCATAATGGTTTTATTTGTTCAGTTTACAAATATAACATTTTTACGGGAGGATTCCAATGCCGGCAGTGTTTGTGGAAGGCGTCTCCGCCGGCTAAGGCCGCCGCGTGCAACAAAAATGGCCGATTTTGTTCCTCCAGCAGGTCTCGAGACCGCCGCGTGGCACAAAATCGGCCTTTTTTGTGAATCTTCGTCACATTTCGTGCAAAACAAATAGGGTAACAAGTTGATAATCAACATGTTACCCTTGCTTTTTCGGATTAATTTTCGTAACTTAAGGTGTTAAAAATCAGGAGTTTACGAATGTCCAAAAGAGTTATTGACAAAGTTAGCACAAAGAAAAGAGTTGACCAAACTTTAGTGAAAATAAGTGGTTGGAGTGGCGTCCGCTGCTATAAATATGAGTGCCATGAAGGCTATATAGAGGCTGGTATCCAGTCAACACACCATGCAGCGAAGTGTCCGTATTGTGGTCGCCGCAGCAACCAAGTTCATTCAAGGTATGCGCGCACGGTGAGTGATATCCCGGTTCACGGTCTTAGCGTCATCCTTAAAGTTGAAGTCTCCCGCTACCGATGTCTTAATCCGCAGTGTTCTCACAGGACGTTCGTTGAACAATATCCTGGGGTAACCGAGAGGTACCAGCGCCGTACTCCTGAGCAGCGTCGTCAACTTCAAGGTATCCTCGTGCTGGCGGCATCGACTGTCGGTACCCGTCAGTGCGCATCAATGGGTATTGATATAAGTCCATCGACGGCGTTGCGGATAGTGAGAAGCATCCGTTGCGATGTTGACTACGCCTCCTACAAACACTTGTGTATTGATGACTTCGCAACGCGTAAAGGCCGTGAATATCGGACGCTCATCATCGATGCTGACAGCCATGTTCCCCTAGAGATAGTGCCCAGCAGAGATAAGGCCGATGTCGCGAAGGCACTTCGTAAATACAAGCATGCGACGGTGATATGCAGGGACCGCTCATCGGCCTATGCCGGAGCAATCAAGTCCGCGCGTCCAAGAGCGAAGCAGGTTGCCGACAAGTTCCATCTGGTCAAGAACTGTGGCGAACACCTGGATAAGCAACTGCGTGTATCAATGCCTGAAATCATGTCCGAGTTATCTCCAGCGCTGGAGCGTCCTATAGAATCAGGAGTTCGTTGGGAGGATATGTACAAGCCTCCGACCTCCCGTGACATTGAGTTGTTTACGGAAATCCACAAACTCAAGACTGCGGGGTTGAGTAACGAAAGCATCGGTAAAAACCTGAGAATCAACACAAAGACCGTTGCGAAGTATCAGTCGATGGATAGGCCTTGCGGGCGCAAACTCACTGCGTCTAAGTGTGTAGGGCGGTATATCGATATCATCCAGGAAGGAATGACAGGCGGACAGGGGTATACTGCAATCAGAAATAAGATTATAGCGGCCGGCGGATATGTGGACTATGGAGCGCTACGCGATGGGATGAAGAAAGTCTTCCCTACATATCGTCCCAAACGAGGGTATGGGAACAAGATGACATCCCCTCTTGCGGAGGCCCAGAAAGAGCGAGCCTCTGCGAGGCATCTCCTGTCCTCGAACAGGATGCATATCTATGTGGCAAACTCCGCCTTTGGAGTACATGAGCATACTGGAGAGTGCTCTAAGGAAAGGGTGTTAGCCGATACGTTAATCAGCAGGTCTGGGACACTGCAGGACCTTAGGCTGGCTTGCAAAAGCTTTCGGGAGGTCATGAGTGGGGATGCACCGGACGAGTTAAATGCATGGATAGAGAGATACGCTGTATCACGCTACCAGCATATCGCCTCGTTCGCAAAAGAACTCAAGAAAGATATCTCCGCCATAAAAAACGCAATACGATACAACTTCTCCAACGGACCGATGGAGGGCTGCAACAACAAGGTCAAAGCCGTCAAGAGAAGTATGTACGGAAGAGCGAAAGATGATCTTCTTTTAATAAAAATCATCTGTTACTCGCAAAACTATGTGCACGAAAATTGACGAAGAACCTTTTTTGTGTCCCCGGCTGGCCAGAGGCCTGGATTTTTGCTATCTTTGCAATATGTATAAGTACAAAGAGGTAAAGGACAATGCGTTTGTCCTGAGTATTGACAACCATGAGGGGGTTGCGGCCGCCCTGATGGCTTTCTGCAAGGAGAAGAACATCCTTGCCGGTAACATAACGGGCCTTGGAGCAATCTCGGAGGCCACTTTCCGTTTCCTGAACCCGGCCACAAAGAAGTACGTGGACAAAACCTTCAAGGAGCAGATGGAAATCACAAACCTTACCGGGAATATCTCTGAGAAGGACGGAAAGCCGTACCTGCACCTTCACATCACCGCCAGTAGGAGTGATTACTCGTGCATCGGCGGGCATCTTCTGGAAGCCTACATCAACGGCGCCTGCGAACTTTACGTGGAGGCTTTTCCGGGGGCTGTTATCGGCCGATACCAGGACCCTGAAACAGGCCTCAACCTTTATGAGTTTTAGGATATGGCTATCAAAATCAACCTTCAGGAAACGGAGCAGGAACTCTTCTGCTGCTCAAAATGGTGGGGAGACCCCGACCTTCCCGCCGACATGGAATATCCCCTTGCAAAGGCGGAGGAAGACGGCGAGGAATTTGACTATCCCCTCACCTTCGTGTGCCAGATAGACTGTGCCGATATCGCCCCATATGACCCCGAGGGCCGGCTTCCCCACGAGGGAATGTTCTACATCTTTGCAGGCCTTGACGAGTACCTTGGCTTTGACAGCCCCTGGCACAACGGCATTGGGGAATGGCCCCGGAAGCAGGTGGTGGTGAAATACACCAAGGCCGTCAATATGGAAACCTTCCGCAGCGCCATCCTTGTGGACGACGAAGACCAGCCCCTCACCCAGAAAGCCCTAAAAATGACCTTTGAGGCATGTTCTGAGGCCGATGACTGCACAAAACTCCTTGGCTTCCCCTTCTTTGAGGAAGTACGTCAGGAGATGGAAGGCTGCATCAACTTCCTGCAGATAGACTCGGACACCGCGGGGCTCCGTTTCTACGACGAAGGCCAGCTGAACCTTCTTTACAAGAAGGCCGATTTTGAGGCCGGAAAGTGGAAGCTTGTAAAAGCCTATATGAGCTCCTGCTAAAACTTTTTTGCTATCTTTGTGATTCAAATTAAATCATTTGTAATGAAAAAAGCGTTTATCCTTATGATGTCATTCCTTGCAATGGCGGCGTGCGCTCCCAAATCCGGAGCACCCGCATTGGATTTGACAGACCTTGACACCACCGCTTCACCCAAGGTGGATTTCTATCAGTACGCAACCGGCGGATGGCAGGTTAAGAACCCCCTGAGGGCAGAATTCTCCCGCTACGGCAGTTTTGACGCCCTCCGTGAACAGGCGCAGGAGAACCTCAACGCCCTGTTCCAGGAGATGACCACCCTCAAGGCAAAGCCCGGCACCGTGGAGCAGAAGATCAGCGACCTCTACAAGATGGCCCTTGACTCCACCACCCGCAACAGCCTTGGCGCAGAGCCCATCCAGCCCTATATCGCAGAAATTCAGGCAGTCGATTCAAAGGACGCCCTTGCCACCCTTCTTGGAAAGATGAACCTCTACGGAGAAGGCGGATTTATGGGATTTGGCGTGGAGGCCGATCTAACCAACTCCGACATGCAGATCCTCTACCTTTCCCAGGGAGGCCTTGGAATGGGAGACCGTGACTACTACCTCAAACCTGAGAATGCAGAACTCAAGGCCGGTTATCAGGAATACCTTGGCAAGGTCCTTGGCCTTGCCGGCATAGAGAATGCGGCAGAACTTGTTGCAAAGGATATGGAGGTTGAGAATGCCATGGCCCAGGCTTTCTGGAGCCGCGAGGAGAACCGCAATATGGCAGCCATCTACAACCCTATGTCCACTGAGGAGATAGCCTCAAAGTGGCCTGCAATCCGCTTTGACGCCATCACCGCAGCCGCAGGCGTAGAGCCCCAGGAGAAGGTGATTGTTGCTCAACCCTCATACTTTGACGGTCTGGATAAGTTATTTTCTGAGTGCCCTCTTGAAACCCTCAAGGCATACCTCCTCTGCCAGTTTGTAAGCGATCAGGCAGGCGCCCTCTCCGACGAATTCTACACCGCAAGTTGGGAGTTCTTCTCCCACCAGATGGCCGGCGCCCAGGAGGAAACTCCCCGCTGGAAGCGCGCTATGAGCGTCCCCAACGGCATCCTTGGAGAGGCCGTAGGTGAGATGTACGTAGCCCGCTACTTCCCGGAAAGTTCCAAGAAGAAGATGGTGAAACTTGTGGAGAACCTCCGCACAGCCCTTGGACAGCACATCGATGAACTTGAGTGGATGAGCGATTCCACAAAGGTGCGTGCCCGCGAGAAACTGGCCGCCTTCACCGTGAAGATTGGCTATCCTGACAAATGGAAGGATTACAGTTCAATGGACATCAACCCGGAGAGCACCTACTATGAGAACCTCCGCAACGCCAGCGCCTGGTATGTGAAGGACAATCTCTCAAAACTTGGAAAGCCCACGGACAGGACCGAATGGGGTATGACTCCCCAGACGGTTAACGCCTACTACAACCCCACCACCAACGAGATCTGCTTCCCGGCGGCAATCCTCCAGAAGCCTTTCTTCGACCCTGAGGCCGATGATCCCGTGAACTACGGCGGAATCGGCGTGGTTATCGGCCACGAAATGTCCCACGGCTTTGACGACCAGGGTTCTATGTTCGACGCCACCGGCAATATGGTGAACTGGTGGACCGCAGAGGACAAGGCCAAGTTCGACGCCCTTGGAGACAAACTGGTTGCCCAGTTTGACGAGGTTGAGATCCTCCCCGGCGTACACGCTAATGGCAGGTACACCCTCGGAGAGAACATCGGAGACCACGGCGGCCTCTCTATCGCATTCACCGCAATGGAGAATGCTGTTGGTAATAAGCCGGATCCTATGATTGACGGCTTCACCCGCGCCCAGCGCTTCTACCTGAGTTACGGCGCCATCTGGGCCCAGAACATCACAGACCAGGAGAAGGCGCGCCTCACCAATATGGATCCTCACTCACTGGCTCAGAACCGCGTGAACGTGAGCGTACGTAACTTCGAGACTTTCTTCGAGGCATTTGACATCGAGGAGGGAGATCCTATGTTCCGTCCTGAGGAAGAGCGCGTACACATTTGGTAGCAGACTCCTTCATATCACGTAAGATCAAGTTCAAAGGAAACATCGCGGCCGTTGCTACGGCCGTGAGTTTCTTTGTTATAATAGTTGCTGTGGCGGTAAGTTCAGGCTTCCGCCATAGCATAAGGGACGGCGTGGCCGCAATGACCGGAGACATAAAGATCACACCTTATGTCTCCGGCGGCCAGGATCCCGTCCCGATGCCCCGTCACCTGCCATCTGAGGATAAAATCCTTGCCATTCCCGGGGTAGTGGAAATTGTCCCGGCCATAAGCCGCGCCGGCATTGTGAAAAACGGGGAGATAGTGCACGGGGTTATCGTGAAAGGGACCCCCGATCAGGTCGGGGGTGACGGCCCCGTCATGGCCGGCCCCGACCGGCCATCTCTTGCGGTCTCCATCCCCCACCGCCTTTCTGAAATCACGGGCCTTCAGCCCGGCGAAGACCTCACAACCTACTTTGTGGGGGAAAAGGTCCGCGCCCGCAAGTTCCACATCACGGCAGAGCATCGGGACATCATTGAAACCGATGACAACCTCCTGGTGTATGCTGGTCTTGAGGATATGCAGCGGCTCAACGGCTGGGATTCAACCAGCGTTTCACAACTGGAAGTCAAAGTTAAAAACGCCTCTCCAAAGGTCCTCAAAGACATAGAGGCCCGTATCGGCTATATCCTTGCAACAAGCCCTGATGAGGACGAGAACGGGCTCTATGTCATTTCATCGGCCCGGAGTTACCCGCAGATTTTTGACTGGCTGGGGCTTCTGGACGTGAATGTCCTCATCGTCCTTATCCTCATGACGCTGGTTGCGGGTTTCAACATGATCAGCGGCCTTCTGGTGATGCTCCTTAGAAACATCCCTCTCATCGGCACCCTCAAGGCGCTGGGGATGCAGGACAGGGCAATAGGCCGATTATTCGTGAGAATCGGCGCCGAGGCCGTGCTCAAGGGCATGCTTGTGGGTAACGCCCTGGCGTTCCTATTCTGCCTCATCCAGGGCACAACGCACCTTATCAAACTGGATCCAGCCAACTACTTTGTCTCCTTCGTTCCCGTCCATCTCCCCTTCTGGGGCATCCTTGGGGCCGATATTGCTGCCTTCCTGGGCATAGTTCTCCTCATGTGGCTCCCGGCGCTTTCCATCTCCAAGATAGATCCTGCCGAGACCGTCAAGGCCGACTAATACTTGCTGTAATAATAGGAATAGGTGTCCAGAACCTTCTCCACGTAGGAGACGGTGTGGTGGCCTTTTGGAAGTTGAGTGGAAGCCACTACGTCCCAGCGGCTGGCATCCTCCCCGGCGTCCTGCGCCTGCTTAATCAGGCGCCAAACCTTCCCCTCCCCGAAGTTATATGCCGCAAGGGCGAATTTCAAGGCCTCGGTGGGATTTGCGGCCGTTGAGGAATACATATTCTGGAGGCGCTTGAGATAGCGTGAACCTACCCTGAGATTGTTGGCGGGCTCAAGGAGATATTCCTGCGAATAGCGGGAACTGAGCACCTGCATAAGCCCCACGGCTCCGCGGGCCGACTGGGCTTCGTTGTGGAAACGGGACTCGTGATACACCACGGCGGCAATGAGGTGCCAGTCCATCCCCAGGGAATCGGCCGTAGCCTTTATCACCTTGTCATAGGCGCTGAGGGATTCCGTGGAACGCTCCTGGGCCATTATTTCCTCCGGGGTTTCGGCGCGTGGCACCCTGCTTTTCTGCGGGATGAGAAGGAGCAGCAGCGTGAACGCCGCCGCGTATGCCAGGGTACGGTTTTTCATAGGTTATCGGCCACCCCTCAGCATACCGCCAAGGCCACCGCCAAGACCGCCGCCAAGACCGCCGCCACCGCCGCCCATTCCGGCGCCGGCCCTTTCGCTGAGGGTCTTGACCTTCCCGAGAGGCGGGTAGAACGGCCAGGAAATGCCGAATTTGAACACTGCGGGAGGGTTGATATAGTGGTGGGCGCTGAAGTATTCGTGCTTGTCCAGCGGCCAGCCCTTGCCCATATTCTCAAACTTTATGAATATGCAGGCCTTCTTCCACTGGAGATTGATGAAGGGGTCGAAGATGGGGGCGTTGCCGTAGAGTTGCTGGTTCTGGTTCATAAACACGCCGGCAACGGGGTTATACGAAGGGGCATACCACAGGGTGTTGTACCTTAGGTTCACGCCCACCTGGAGTTTCATCACCTTGGGATCCACGACGTTGAACTGCAGATACCACCTGAGGTTGAGCGCCAGGGTGGGCAGCGGCAGGACGTTCTGGTTTGAGGAGAGTTGCAGCAGCGCCTGGTTGTCAAGATGGACGGGGCCAAACGCGAAGTTCTTGGTGAGGGCCGCCGTAAGGACGCTCATCGGAACGGTGTTCTGCCGCGCTATTCCGGTTGTGTCGTAGTAGACGTTATTTGCCAGGAGGGCATAACCGGCCTCGGCCTTGAGGTCCCAGCGCGGGACGCTGAAGGTAGCGTGAAGTTTGGTTGTGGATACCTTCTGGAAACTGTTTTCCCACATATAGTGGTTGGAGTAGAAGTGCTGCTGGTAGAAGTCCGGGGCCTTCAGGGAAGTTTCCACGGAGGCCTCCAGGGACATAGGACTGGAAGGATGCCGCCTGAAGGGGAACACGTTCAGTTTTATGCGGCCGCCAAGGCTGAAGTCGTTGGCCTCTACCCCCGTTAGATGATACCTTCCGGTGGCGTCCCATTCAAGGTACTTGCTCAGCCTTCCCTCTGCTCCGGCATAGGCGTATATTGTGTTCCAGACGGTATTTGCGGGCTTTATGAGGGAGTATCCGGGCTGCCTCAGGTAGAAAGTCTGCAGGCGGTCTCCTATGCCGCCTTCTATCTTTGACACTATGGCGTCCTCCTTCCACGGCTGGAGACGGAAGATGATGCGGTTGTCAAGACGCATCGTGCGGAGGGAGTCCGTGCTCTTGGTGGGGTTGATGTAGAAGGTTTCGTCGTAGAATTCGGCCAGGGACTGGGAGGTGTTGTCCACGTACTTCTTGCTGTAGGTGGTCCATTCCGTACCTGTGCCGATGAAAGCGGTTGTGGTGTTGGTATTGAGGGTATCTGAAGGCACCCAGGCGGTGTCCTTGCGGTGCTTCAGTTTCTCAATGAACTCAAAGGGGATGCGGTAGTTCTGGTCAAAGAATACCGTGGTTTTCCTGTATCGGTTTGTGGCCGACGGAAGGTTCACGTCCACTTCCCTTACCTGCACAGTGGTATCCCTGATCCAGAAATTGTCAATTACGCCGCCGCTTTCCTGGCGGGTTATGCTGTTGGAGATGAATCCGGCGTGGGCAAGCCACTTCTTGCCCAGCCAGTTGGCGGTGACAAAGTAGGTGCGGTTGTCGGTTTCCTCGTTCTTGAGGTTACCTGCGCCGCCGTAACGCTTCATCTCCAGGGACAGGTTCAGTTGCGGGAGGATGTTCTGGGTTGTGAATATGCGGAAGGCGTCGTTGGCCTCCGTGCCACTGGAGAAGAGGGATCCGTAGTATTCCCACTCCGTGTAAGGGGTCTTGGTGTTGAAGAAGGGGATGTTGTCGGCCGTGTAAGTCCAGGTTTCCATGGGCTCATAGTAACTGGTGGTGAGTTCCCGGCCCCTTCTGAAGAAGTTGAAGGTCTGGACGGCGGAGCCC
This sequence comes from uncultured Bacteroidales bacterium, assembly GCA_900319485.1. Lineage (GTDB taxonomy): Bacteria > Bacteroidota > Bacteroidia > Bacteroidales > UBA932 > Cryptobacteroides. The sequence goes on from ONOQ01000002.1 coordinate 102,060, forward strand.
GTGAAACCAAGCCAGGTGGCGCCTACGTCCTCCCTCATATGGGGGTAGTCGTAGAAACGGTAGTTGGCGGTGGTGTCCCACTCCTTGTACTCTATGCCGTTGTAGTTACGGTCACGCTTCCAGGAGATTAGGCGCTTGAAGAAGAGGCTGTCCGGGAGGAAGGCCGTCTCAAGTACCCTGGGAGTGCTCTGGCGGATGCTGTCCTTGACGCGCTTTATGCTGTCCTTGTGCTTTAGGATTGAATCCTGGCGGTGAAGGAGGATGGGGAGTTTCTGCTCGTAGTCATAGCGCTTTCTCTCCGCCTTGGTAAGACCGGCGTACCACCTTTCGAACTTCTCCTTGGCGGTGCGGGTTGAATCGTCAAGATAGAGGGAATCGATGCGGGGCCAGAGGAGGGAGTCTCCTTCGGCCTTCAGGGAATCCACCACAAGCCTGTGGGTGAAGGAGTCCTTTACGGCCACGTACCACTCATAGAGGAAGGGGTCCGTAAGTTTCAGGCTGTCCGGGACTTTCATAGTGTCACGGGCATAGACCTTTGGCATAGTATCCTCCTGGGGGATGCCGAATAGGTCGAAGTCCTCTTCATCGGCCAGGCTGTCAAGGGGGCTCCTGGATTCCGAGTCAAGGTGCAGGAGGACATTGTAGAGAGAGTCCATCCTGGCGGTATCGGCCTTGGCTTTCAGGCTGTCAATAAGGGCCTGGATGCTGTCACGCTTATGCTGGAGGACGGTTCTCCGGATGGAGTCTGCTGCGGCCTTGAGGCTGTCTGCCGCTGCGGTATCGGCCTTTACCGTATCCTTGACGGCAACGGGGAACCACCTGTGCAGGCGGGCGGCGCGGTTAACCTCCACGCCCACCGTCTGGGCCGCAACCAGACCGGCCACGGCTATTGGCAGCAGTATGTTCCCTATCTTAGACATAGCCTACAAATATAACGTATTTTCACAACTTTCCCAACCCCTGCCCCCCTTCCCCCTCACGCTTCTCCCCTGGCGGTGGAATCCAACACGCTGACTACCAGCCACTTACACGGGTTTCTACTAGAAAAAGTTCTGGTAGAAACTCTCATAACTCGCTGTGCATCAAACACTTAACCCCCACCGCTTCCTTGTCCGTTTTTTTTCGTACCTTTGTACCTGTTATGAGTTCAGACATTCTAAGAAGATACAGCATATCCACGCTGGGCCTCGTTCTGGTGGCCCTTGGTGTGGGTATTTCCATAAAGAGCAACCTGGGGATCGCCCCTCCTTCCTGCCCTCCTACCATCCTTTCACTGAAGTGGGGCGCCATTTCCATCGGCACATTCACCTGGATGATGCACATCGTGTTCATCCTCACCCAGTGGGCCCTGCTGGGGAAGAAGTTCCAACTACGCTACCTGATGCAGATTCCCGCGGCGTTTGTGTTTGGCTATATGTGCGACGCCTCAATCTGGCTTTTCAATGCCATAGATGCTCCCTCCACAAACTACGTGGTCCAGATCCTTCTGAGCCTGGGAGCGGTGGTGCTCACGGCTATCGGCATTAAACTGGAGGTGGTGGGAGACGGATGGATTCTTGCCGGTGACAAACTTGTAGCAGTGCTGTCGGAGGTTACAAAGAGCCCTTTCAGCAGGGTGAAAGTGATCTTTGACATAGTGATGGTTGCCTTTACGGCCGCGTTCTCATTCATTGTCTTCGGCCTTCTGGACGGCAACGGCCACACCGTGGTCATCCGTGAGGGCACCCTCATCCTTGCCATACTCACAGGCATCTGCATGAGGTTTACGGACCCTCTCATAGACCGCATCTTCACTAAAAAATGAGCCGCACACGGCAACTTGTGAATGACTGGATGCTGCCCGGAGCAATTGTTCTGGGCATAAGCCTCTATCTTGTCTATTACTTCACGCCGGGCCTCCACAGCCACGAGCGCCTTCTGCACCTTCTTGTCTCCGAGGGCCAGCGCGTTGTGATAGCCACCCTCCTTTTCTTCCAGTTTGTGAAGATTTCCCCCCACGACCTCCGTTTCACCCGCTGGCACTTCCTTGCCCTGGCGCTCCAGGTGGGGCTTTTTCTGGGGTTATCGGCCATAATTTCCTTTATGCCCCTCGGAGACCCGCGTATGCTCCTTGAGTGCGCAATGCTGTGCCTCATATGCCCTACTGCATCGGCCGCAGGCGTGATTACGGAAAAACTTGGCGGGAACCTTGCCGGAACCGTCACTTACATTGTGCTCATAAACCTTGCAGGCACCTTCCTCATTCCGCTGGTTATTCCCCTTGTCAATCCATCGGCCACAATGGGCTTCTGGGCATACGTGGGGCACATTGCGCTGAAGGTTTTCCCAGTGCTGGTGCTGCCGGGGCTCCTTGCCTGGACCATCCGATACACCACTCACCGGCTCCAGAGGGGCCTGATGAGATGGAGTTCCAATTCATTCTACGTATGGGGCGTGGGACTCACCCTGGCTATGATCCTTGCCACCCGCGCGCTCATGGAAAGCGGCCTTGGAGCAGCCGCCATCGCCGGAATAGTGCTGGTGTCCGTGTTCTGCTGCTTCCTGCAGTTCTTTACCGGACGCCGTCTTGGGGCCGATAAAATCACCCCCGGCCAGGCCCTTGGCCAGAAGAACACCGGCTTTCTTATCTGGCTGGGTTACAACTATATGACGCCCGTCACATCCGTTGCCGGCGGCCTCTACGCCATCTGGCAGAACCTTTTCAACAGTTGGGAACTCTACCGGAAACAGCACCTCAGTGGAAGCTAAGTAATTGAAACACAGCGCATTATGAGAGTTTCTACCAGAACTTATTCTGGTAGAAAACCTTGTAAGTAACTGGTAATCAAGGCATTGACTTCCACCGCCAGGGGAGAAGTATTATGGGAGTGCGGGGATCAGCGCCATAGGAGAACGGTCAGATGCGGGCTTCGCGGAAGACCTCAACGATGGAGGGGTAGGTGTTTTTGAGGAACGGAGGGAGGGAGGATTTTGCCACCCAGGCGGCTTTAGTGATGTCCTCTTCACGCTGGGGGGTGAGGTTTGTGGGATCCGTGTAAAGCATATCGTACCACCATGTGTGCTTGAGGTGCCACAGGCCGTCACGCAGATACACGTGGTCCGTGATGCAGATAAGGCGCCGCAGTTCCAACTGGTCCACTCCGGTTTCTTCCTGGACCTCACGGACGGCGCAGATTTCAATGTCTTCGCCGGGCTCCTGATGGCCCTTTGGGAGGTCCCAGAGGCCGTTACGGGAAATAAGGAGGAAGTCTCCGCGGCGGTTACTCACAAGCCCGCCGGCGGCATTCACTTCCTTGAATTCAGCGCAAAGGCGGCGATACGTCTTTTCCTCATCATCGGCCGGAATATATATGCGGGAAAGCGTGTCCTGGACCTCGAACATCCTCACAAGATGATGGATATCCAGTTTCTCCCCAACGTGGAACTCCACGGAGTTGGGATCGGCCAGAGCCTCCTCCTGAGGGGAGCAGATTATAATTGTGCGCTTTCCAAAGTAGATTTTATGCATATTTTGCTATCTTTGCGGAGATACAAAGATACAAACTTATGACAACAATAGAAAGTAAACACGGCATAGTTTCACGTCAGCCCCACGAGTTATATATGTCCTTCACGGACCTCCAGAACTTCAAGGCAATGCTCCCTGAAGACAAGAAGGATATGATAGAGGCCACCTTTGACACCATCCAGGCCACCGTCCAGGGCTTCAACATTGGCGTGAAAGTGCATGAGAGGGTTCCCTACTCCCGCATTGAACTTGTAGATTACGGCGCGCCCTTCGCCTTCCATATTGTCCTTCACTTCGATCCCGCCGCTGAGGACCCTTACAAGACGGATTTCCACGTAATGGTTGAGGCCGATCTTAACCTTATGATGAAGATGATGCTCTCCGGCAAGGTTAAGGAAGCCCTTGACAAGGTGGTGGACGGCATTGTGGATGCCTCCAACGGCAAAATGCCGGAAGGGTTCGATCCAAAAGAGTGGATGAAGTGACGGAGGAATTCAGGATATTACTGGCCGATTCTGTAGGCGAAGAGAAGGCGGAGATTGCGCTGAAGGCACTCTCCGGGGAGCCTTCCGTATCCATTCGCCTCAATCCAGCAAAACTCACGGAATGCCCGTTCCCGGACGCTGAAAACGTGCCCTGGAGCCCCTACGGCTACATCCTGAAGGAACGCCCGTCATTCACCCTGGACCCTCTTTTCCACGCCGGATGCTACTATGTGCAGGACACCAGCGCAATGTTCCCCGGTCACGTTGCAAGGCGCTTTATGGACCGCCCTGGAATGAGCGTCCTTGACCTCTGCGCAGCCCCCGGCGGCAAATCCACAGACCTTGCCGCATCCCTCCGGGAACGCTTCGGGGATAACTTCACCCTCCTTGCAAATGAAGTTGTACGGGCCCGGTACAACACCCTGAAATCCAACCTTGAAACCTGGGGAGACAGCCGTACAGGCGTTGTATCACGCGACCCATCGGCCTTTGGAAGCGCACCTCTTTTTGATATGATAGTGGCCGATGTCCCCTGCTCCGGCGAAGGCATGTTCCGGAAAGACGCCAAGGCCGTGGAGGACTGGTCCCTTGAGACAGTTGAGTTCTGCGCCGCCCGCAGCCGCCGCATCCTCTCAGATATCTGGCCCGTCCTTGTCCCCGGCGGCATCCTCATCTATTCCACCTGCACCTTCAACCACTTTGAAAACGACGACACAGTGGAGTGGATAGCCTCAGAACTTGGGGCCGATATCATCCCACCTGAGGACTTCCCTCCTGCAATCCTCACACGTTACGGGCAAGTTCTCCTTCCCGGCTTCGTGCCCGGAGAAGGCCAGTATGTGGCTGCGCTGAGAAAGCGCGGGGAAAGTGACTGCATACGCCGCGGAGACCCGCTGAAGATATTCAGGGCAGAGATGCCCGATCAGGCAGGGCATGACGGCAAAACCGCAGGGCAGGACGCCCCCCACGTGAACGTTGACCGAAAGACTGCCCTTCAGTACCTCCACGGGGATGCGCTGAGGCTCCAGGACGCCCCCATCGGCCTTATAACAATATGCTATGAGGGACATCCCCTTGGGGCGGCAAAAAACCTTGGGACAAGGTGTAACAACCTCTATCCCAAGGCTAAAAGGATAAGGATGGACGTCTAGCCTGACGCATCTGAGTGTAAGGAATCTTGTTCATATCTCCGTAGTCAAGATTCATGCGATGAAACTTTTTTGCGGTAGCAGCCGTATTATAAAAGTATCGACTAAAACCGCAAAATGAAACTTTCGCAATTTAACTTCGACCTCCCGCAGGATCGTATTGCATCGGAGCCCACCCGCTGGCGCGACGAAGCCCGCCTTATGGTGCTTCACAAAGACACCGGCGAGATTGAGCACAGGCTCTTCAAAGACATTATAGATTATTTCGGAAAGGGAGACATCTTTGTCCTTAACGACACAAAGGTGTTTCCTTCCCGTATGTACGGCAAGAAGGAAAAGACCGGGGCCGATATCATGGTCCTGCTCCTCCGCGAACTCAACCGCGAGCAACGCCTCTGGGACGTGATCGTGGATCCCGCCCGCAAGATCCGTATCGGCAATAAACTCTATTTCGGAGAGGATGAATCCCTTGTGGCTGAGGTGATTGACAACACCACATCCCGCGGCCGCACCCTCAGGTTCCTCTTTGACGGCACCTATGAGGAGTTCAAGGAAACCCTCTTCAGCCTTGGAGAGCCCTACGTCCCGGAATGGGTGAAGGAAAAGACCACCCCGGAGGACATTGAGAACTACCAGACCATCTTCGCAAAGCACGAGGGCGCGGTGAGCGCTCCGGCAGTCGGCCTGCACTTCTCAAGGGAACTTTTCAACCGTATGATCCTAAAGGACATAGAGAAAACCTTCATCACAGTGCATATGGGTATCGGCCACTTCCGCACAGTGGATGTGGAAGACCTTTCCAAGCACAGGATGGATTCCGAGCGCCTCATTATCCCTGAGGATGCCGCGGAGGCCATCAACAAGGCAAAGCGCAGCGGAAAGAAGGTGGTTGCCATCGGTGCCACCGTAATGAGGGGCCTGGAGACTTATGTCACCACCACCCATCAGGTGAACGCCTTTGACGGCTGGACCAACAAGTTCATCTTCCCTCCCTACCAGTATTCCGTCCCGGATGCAATAGTTTCCAACTTCCACCTTCCTCAGAGCACCATGCTTATGAGCGTGGCTGCTTTCGGCGGCTACAAGCCCGTTATGGCGGCCTATGAGGAAGCCCTCAAGGAAGGCTACAGGTTTGGTCCTTACGGAGACGCCCTCCTTGTTCTTTAACGTGAAACAACAGTTGTTTTTGGGCGGAATCCGCTAAAACGTAAAATAATTCACGTGAAACAACGCTTTCTTTAAGTAGAGAGTGTTGTTTCTCTTTTTTTTAGCATATTTTTGGCGACGGGCACCCCACTGGCGGGGCGCCCGTTGTGCCATTATGAACTATTCAGACGAACACGTGGCGCTGTGCGCCCTGAACAAAATCTTCGGTTACCACCCCACCCTCGCGGTCTCCCTCATCGAAAAGGCCGGCAGCGCCCTGGGGTGTTTCTCCGTCATTTCGAGCGAAGCCGAGAAATCTCCTCACCCTGAACTCCTCTCTGAACTCACGCCATCGGCCCTGGAATGGGCCAGGGGGGAACTCTCCAGCATTGACTCCCGGGGATTCCGCTTCCTCACCATCATCGACGAAGACTACCCGCAGCCCCTCCGGGAGTGCGCCGGCCCGCCGCTGGGGCTATACCTCAACGGCTGCTCTTCACCCACGGAAATTTTCGGCCTCAGGCCCATGATTGCCTTTGTGGGGACGCGGGACATCAGCCCCTACGGGCGCCTTTGGTGCCAGAAACTGGTGAAGGCCTGGCCGTGGACATCGTGAATCGGCCCGGATGCGGACTCATTACGGACTATCCCCTGGGGACGTCCCCCGTGGCGCTGAATTTCCTCCGGCGCAACAGGATAATAGCCGGGCTTGTATCGGCCGTAGTTGTAGTGGAGTCTAAGACCCGGGGAGGTTCACTTATGACCGCGCGGTATGCCTGCGAATACAGCCGTGAGGTCTTCGCCCTGCCCGGAAGGATTGACGATATCCGCTCTGCCGGCTGCAATTCCCTCATCCACACTCAGATGGCCCGCATCATCACCTCCCCTGAAGAACTTGTGGGAGAACTTGGCCTTGGGCGCCCCTCCCGCGGTGCCGGCGGCTCCTGGGCGGCCGGGTCCGGGGCATCCCTTCGGGGAATCCTCACCCGAAAGTACGGGGAATTATCGGCCCAGGTGAGGATTGGGGAAGCCGTGAAAGAGAACCTCGGAATCACCGTGGAGGCCCTCGCGTCCCTTCTTATCCTCCCCTACCAGGAAGTCCTCACCGCCGTCACCGTGATGGAGGCCGACGGCATCCTCACCACGGACCTCCTTGGCCGCTGCTCCCTCACCCCGAATTATGCTTAGTGTTGACATCTTGTTGCCTCACTTGATTACATCGCCTCACCTGATTGTTTTGACAACTTGATCGGTTTGCTACACCTGATTGTATTGCCCCACTTGATCTATGCCACACCGTCATCTCTATGCCTGCACCGTTACTTCTATGCCCACGCCACACTCCCCTTGGACCAGGTCCAGGGCCTTCGTGGACCTGGTCCAGCCACTTTTTGGACGTGGTGCCATTTTACCCCCTGGACCTGGTCCAGCCACCATGCCCCACAGGTACCCCAGAGCCACACTCAGTGGACTTGGTCCACCACACACAATTACACCTCGGCCAAATATCGGCCACACCAAGGCCAAAACACAGTCACACCTCGGCCAAACACCCCCTGGACCTGGTCCAGCCACCATGCCCCACAGGTACCCCAGAGCCACACTCAGTGGACTTGGTCCACCACACAAAGTCGCACCTCGGCCAGATATCGGCCACACCAAGGCCAAAACACAGTCACACCGCGGCCAAACACCCCCTGGACCTGGTCCAGCCACTTTTTGGACGTGGTACCATTTCACCCCCTGGACCTGGTCCAGCACCCATAAATCTTTAACAACCATATAATCAAACAACTAATCGAGCACGCCTATGAAAAGAATCGTTCTTCGCACACTCCCCTCCGGTGAACAAGCCAATGTCCAGCCCTATCACATAAGCATGAAGGGCCTTAAAACAGCCATACTCTGCCGTGATGAGGAGGACTACGGTGTACTTGTCAAATACATCGCCATCTGCTCCCACCGCAAGAATGTCTTTGTTATAATCTACGCTGCAGTATCTAACCATTGCCATATTGCCGTACTTGCCAAATCGTATGTAGAAGCCTGCGAATTTGCTGAAGAGCTGAAGCGTATATACGCCCAGTGGATTCATACCAAGTACAGGGAGAAAAAGTTGCTCAGGAATGTAGATGTGCAGGCTATCCTTCTGGACAACGATTCCTATGTGAGAAATGCCCTGGCATACATCCCCCGCAATGCGGCCGATAACGGGAGTCCCATCGACACTTACAGATGGAGCGGATACAGAGCCATGTTTTCTGGCAAGAAGACCGGCGGAATCCCCGTAAACAAGTACACCCGCAGGGAGCAGGACAGGATAATGCATTCACGTGAAGACCTTAAAGACGTGAAATGGGAGGTTGACGGCTATGGGGAACTGATCCCAGAATCGTTCTGTGACGTGGAGTATCTGGAGCAGGTCTTCAATAATGACCAGGCTTTCTGGCTCAGGATGGTCGGGGGCGTCAACACCGCCGAGATGGAGGAAACTCTGGTTGAGGCCCCAAGACGGATGCTGCCGGACAGTGAGTTTTATAAAGTTGTGGCCGATATAGTAGACCGCTGGTTCAAAACGGATATCGGCCAACTCACGACCGAAAAGAAAAAGCGAATCCTCCCCTACCTGTGGCGCACCCGCAAGACTACGGTGAATCAACTGGCAAGGGTTATCGGCCTTGACCGGGAAGAGGTCAAAAGGGCCATCAGAAAGCCTTGAGAGTACCTTCATAGGAATAGGCCTCGGGCATCCCGTAGTGCCGATGGGTTCTGTCCCGGCTCAGTTAGGGCCGATAACTGGAGCTATGAACTGGACCAGGTCCACGGCATTTTTGGACGAGGTACAATTTCAGGTGGTGGACCTGGTCCAGGCAGTGTGCCCCAGAATGCCGTAGAAGGCACAGTCGGTGGTCCTGGTCCACAGGGTAAAATAGCACCTAGTCCAGATTATGGCTGGACCTGGTCCACCCCCGGCATACAAAGACAAGAGCATATAACCCCCGCCCTGTAGCGAAATCCGCCACAAGGCTAATTGCGAAAAAGGATACCTTTGCCAAAAATGAACCGCTATGAATAAACAGTTTCCTATTGTCTTATTGCTAATGGCAGGCATGCTGGCCTGGACAGAACTCCCAGCCCAGGTGCCCCCCGCCAGTGATCCCGTGGTTGTGGCAACATACTGCTACCACTGCGGCTGGATAGACCTGGAAAAAGGAGAAAACCACCGTTCAGACTGTCCGTACGTGAACGGCAGCGGAAGCGGCAGCTCCAGCCGCGGATCAGGCTCCAAATCCAGTTCCTCCTACATTGATCCGGTCATATCCCAGGCCATTACCTCTATGGGCTACGCGGCAGGAGAAGCCCTGGGCGCCGCCTTCGACCGTAGCGTGGAGAACTTCTACGCCAGTTCTATGGTCAACTATAGCGGCCTTCGTCCCGGAGACACCAACGGCACTTACGTGACCGGCCGTAACGGGAAACACGGATCTGTAGGCGTATTTGACAATGATCCTAATACCAGATGGTGGAAAGTACCGCCCGTGTACAAGGACCTTAAGATCTTTGATATGAGCGCCATCATCGCCTTGAAGAAAAACGGAAGCGTAGGCGTTCTGGACGCATCCGGCAAACGCGCAAAAAAGATTGTTCCCTTTGAATACGACGACTTCCAGGTACTGGGCCAGCGCAACGGAAAAGGCCTGGTATACGCCCTTGGAGTGAAAGACGGGGAAAAGATGCGCTGGAGCATCTGGAACGGCAATTCCCGGCTCATTGTAGATGAATTCGACAATATCCGCCTGACGGAAGAAGGCATTGTGGCCGAGTCCGGAGACCGTTATATGGTATATGACATTGAAGGCCAGCTCAGGACAATCTTAGTGAACAGGAAATGAAAAACACAGTATTAACACTCCTTCTTCTGGCATTGGCGCTACCCGTGTCAAACGCCCAGACAGTTATCAAATACCGCCGCCCTATGAGGGCCCTTGGCATAGAAGGCGGCGTGGGAATGAGCGTAGTAAGTAATGAAAACAGGGTTCTGGGAGGCCTGCAGCAGCAGCCCGTAAAGATGTATCCTGCGGGAGGCATCACCTTCGAGGGCCCCATGAACTTTTCTCTGGACATAGTCCTCAAACTGCGCTATTCCAACAAAAGCTTTGTCTGCGCCCCGGAAGGGGATTCACTTCCCTCACACAACATCCACGCCGTGATGATGGATGTGGGGGCAAACTGGTACCCGTTCCACAACATCTTCTACATGGGTGCATACTTCACCTTTGGCGGCAATGTCCTGGCTCACAGAATTGATGCCGACGGCACCTGGACCAAACTGAAATCCAGCGACCTTGACGCCCTGGGCCTCTTCCTCAGCTATGGCCTTGAAGCCGGGTTCAGTTTAGGTTACTGGCCCATAGGAGACCGCATCACCATCTTTGCACGATGGGAACAGGACTGGTCGGGATCTCCGTTCACAAAATACAGCGAATCCATCTACCGCAATGAACTTGTATATAACAAGAAGATGAGGTTGGGTTCAGTCACAGCGGGTGTAAGAATCCCAATCATTCTGATCAGGGACTAAAGTTTTTTTGTGTCCATGCTTGTGGACACGCATACACATTTCTATGACGACTGGCTGCTGCCCGACGCAGAGGCCGCAATTCAGCGTGCCATTGATGCCGGTGTGGGCAAAATGATTCAGGCCGATGTAGACTCTTCTGAGCGCCCCCGGATGTAGGAAATCAGCCTCAGGCACCCCGGAGTTCTTTTCCAGATGGCGGGGCTGTGCCCCGGTTCCGTTACGGCCGATAACTGGCGCTATGAGCTGGACCAGGTCCACAGCATTTTTGGACGAGGTACAATTTCTGGTGGTGGACCAGGTCCAAGCAGTGTGCCCTAGAACGCCGTAGAAGGCACAGTCGGTGGACCTGGTCCACGGGGTAAAATGGCACCTAGTCCAGATTATGGCTGGACCAGGTCCACTGATGCCCTGGACCTGGTCCAAAACTCAAGGTTTTTGTCCAAAAAGTTTTTATCTTTGTAGAACCACTTGTCAATGAGATGCTTACAATGAAACGGATTGCCATACTCCTAGCCTTTATTCTTGCCGCTGCAGGATGCACCAGCCACAAGGGATACATTACTTACTGTTTCACCTATGACGAGGTTGACGTTCACGCCCAGCCGTCCGACACCTCTGAGGTCCTTATGAAGGCTGTCTGCCGGAGAGGGGATCAATTCAAGGACACCGTTGCCCTTTTCTTTGACGACCGATATCCCGTTCCCATCGGGATCCGGGAGATTGATGAGACCGGGAAATGGGGACGGATCAATGAGAGGTTCCCCTTTGTATACAACTACCACGGTTGGATTAAACTCAGTGACGTCATTGTGCTGGGACCTATGGACAAAAATACCCCAATGGCCACTTATGAAGCAACGGCTTCCGAGGTTAACCTCTATATGCACCCAAAGGCAAGCGACGCTGAAAAAATTCTGATTTTCGGCAAAGGTTTCCAGTCTTTCAACTACAAGATGGAAAAGGGCGCCAAAGCGCAACTGCTGAGCAAAAAAGGCGGATGGGGCTTTATCCGGTATGTAAGATATGCCGATTCCACCAAGGACAGGCCGGTCTACGGCTGGGTTCCCATGAAAAACCTCAGACCAGTTGGCGACGTAACATATGAATCCATCGCGACAGGTGTCGCACAGGGTATCCAGGACAAGAAACTTGCACAGGCGAAGCATACCGGACCTTTCTTCCAGTGGGGCATAAAGCACTGGAACAAGGTTCGGCCCATATTCTGCAAAGCCTGCGAGTACGGTGCCCTGCTGGCTCTTATCGTAGCGGTAATCTGCCTTGTTCCTTCCATATTGCGAAAAAGATGGATGGGAACGGTTCTGGTACTGCCAGTATTCGCCGCATATCTGTTCATGGTGGGCTCATTGAGCCATGGGCCCGGAATAGTATACGGACTGGCCGTACCTGTGCTTGCCGTAGTAGTATCATATCCCCTTCTGTATCTGAGCTTCCTGTCCAGGGCAGTGGGGACATTCATCCGTATTTCAGGAATAGCCGGCAGCCTGTACGTAATGTTCCTTGTAGAGTTTTTTGCCTACGACACCCTCATCCTGCACATCTTCCTGCTGCTGCTATATATCACCGTGGCCTTCAAGTTTACTCAGTATATTGCCAAGAAACTGGAAGACGACGTGTGCCCCAATTGCGGCTTCTACGCCGGTCACGATAGTTTTGGGGAAGAGTATATCGGCTCAAGTTCAACAACAGAGCACAGTTCCTATGACGTGTTTGACCACAGTGAAAAGCACGGCAACGTAATCACCAATTACTACAAGACAATGAGGTCAAGCACTACCACCCATAAAGATTACTACAGCGAAGACCGCTGCTGCGCCAGGTGCGGCTATGACTACGAGGTCATAAAAACCCGTATCTGGAAGGAGCGTGACTGATTACCTTTTGAACATTTTTGACTATCTTTGTGTCCATGCTTGTGGACACCCATACCCACTTCTACGACGAGTGGCTGCTGCCGGACGCAGAGGCTGCCATCCAGCGTGCCATTGACGCCGGGGTAGGGAAAATGATTCAGGCCGATGTTGACTCCACGGAGCGCCCCCGCATGTGGGAAATCGGCCTCAGGCACCCCGGAGTGCTGTTCCAGATGGCGGGGCTGTACCCCGGTTCCGTTACGGCCGATAACTGGCGCTATGAGCTGGACCAGGTCCAAGGCATAACCGGAGTTGTGGCAATTGGGGAAATTGGCCTTGATTATCACGAGGGAAGGGAGTTTGAGAAGGAGCAGAAGGAGGTCCTAAGGCTGCAGCTGGAACTGGCGGCCCAGAGGAACCTTCCTGTGAATATCCATTTAAGGGATGCCTGGGAGGACCTTCTCACAATCTTCAAGGACTGCCGCCACCTTAATCTAAGGGGCAACCTCCACTGCTTCAGCGGAAGTTATGAGGTGTACGAGGAAGCCAACCGCTATGGAGACTGGTCCGTGGGAATCGGTGGAGTGGTCACATTCAAGAACTCCAAACTGGCCACAACGCTTGAAAGAATCCCCCTTCACCATATACTTCTTGAGACAGACGCCCCCTACCTTGCGCCGGTCCCCCACCGCGGTGAGCGCAACGAGAGTTCATTCCTTCCGCTTATCGCCCAAAAGGTCGCGGAGGTCAAGGGCCTCACAATGGAGGAATGCGAAAGGATAACAACGGAAAACGCAGAAAGACTGTTTAACATATGAAATCGGCAGTATTAGTCATTTACACGGGAGGAACCATCGGGATGAAGGAAGATCCCGCCGACGGAACCCTCAAGCCCTTCGACTTTTCCCAGATCAAGGAGGAGGTCCCGGAACTGAACAAGTTCCAGGTGAGGATAGACTCCTACACCTTCAGCCCGCTTATCGACTCCTCGGACGTAGAGCCCGCCCTCTGGGTGAACCTCGCGGAACTAATCCACGAAAGGTATGACGACTACGACGGCTTCGTGATCCTTCACGGCACGGACACTATGGCCTACAGCGCATCGGCCCTGAGTTTTATGCTGGAGGGACTCTCCAAGCCCGTCATCTTCACCGGGAGCCAACTGCCCATCGGCGTTCCCCGCACGGACGGCAAGGAAAACCTGATATCGGCCGTGGAAATAGCATCGGCAAAGAAGGCCGATGGCTCCGCAGAAGTGCCCGAGGTGGCCATTTTCTTCGACGCCCGGCTCCTTCGCGGCAACCGCTCAACAAAGTACAGCGCCGAAGCCTTCAACGCCTTCGCCTCCCCCAACCTTCCGCCACTGGCCCAGGCCGGTATCAGCATCCGCTACAACTCTGACATCATCCGGAAGCCATCGGCCCATACCCTCAAAGTCCAGACCCACCTTGACTGCCGGGTGTCAATCCTCAAAATTCACCCCGGAATCACCCCGGCGGTGGCGCGGCACTCCCTCTGCGCCCCGGAAATCCGCGCCTGCATCCTTGAAACCTACGGCTCCGGCAACGCCATTTCCAAGGAATGGTTTCTCTCAATCATCAAGGAGGCCGATCACCTTGGCAAGATCCTTCTCAACGTAACTCAGTGTAAATCAGGCACTGTGAATATGAACCTCTACGCCACCGGCGCCACCCTCAAGAACTGCGGGGTTGTTTCCGGCAAGGACATAACCACTGAAGCCGCCCTTGGGAAACTGTTCTCCCTGATGGGCCGGTCAGACAATAATGAGTGGGTGAAGAAGATGCTTGAAAATGACATTTGCGGAGAAATAACGGCATAAATCTTTGGCGTTTTCAAGAAAAATGACTAAATTGCCGGGCAAAATTGGAAATAACTACAAACTAATTCAACTTATAATTAACAACTCAAAAACGATTATGAAAAAGTTTTTCATGTTTTTGGCAGTAGCCGGTCTCGTGACCTTCACTGCAAACATCGCTTCCGCACAGGATGAGGGCGCAGCCGCCCCCGCCGCCCAGGAGCAGGTAGAAGAAGCCGAAGAGGTTGTGGACCTTTTCGCCGGTTCCGGTGAGGAAGTTCCCCTCCACCAGGCCCTCAAGACCAAATTCATCGAGGGTGGTGCAGGCTTTATGTCCCTCATCATCATCTGCCTTATCCTCGGTATGGCCCTTGCCATTGAGCGTATCCTCTATCTTGCTTTCTCCAAGACCAACACCACCAAACTCCTCGAGAACGTGGAGGCTGCTCTTGAAAAAGGCGGTATCGAAGAAGCCAAGAAGGTTTGCCGTGAAACCCGCGGTCCTGTTGCCAGCATCTTCTACCAGGGTCTCCTCCGCGCAGACCAGGGCATCGACGTAGTCGAAAAGACCATCGTCTCCTACGGCGGCGTTCAGATGAGCCTTATGGAGAACGGTCTCAGCTGGATCGGCCTCTTCATTTCCATCGCCCCTTCACTGGGATTCCTTGGTACCGTTATCGGTATGATCCAGGCCTTCGACGCCATCCAGGCTGCAGGTGACATTTCACCTAACGTTGTTGCCGGCGGTATGAAGGTTGCCCTTATCACCACCGTGGGCGGTCTCATCGTAGCTATGATTCTCCAGATCTTCTACAACTACATCATCGCAAAGATCGACTCCCTGTCCATCGATATGGAAGACTCTTCCATCCGCTTCGTGGACACTATGGTAAAATACAACAAGAAGTAGTCAAACCCCTTAATTTCCTCTGAATAATGGAAAACCAGAAATACGCTAAAATCGTCAAGATATCCCTGTGGGTCCTCTTGATTCTGAGCGTGGCGGTTCTGCTCTGGGGTACGATTAAGGGTTATCCGGCAACTGTCGCTGCAGACAACGGCACCGTGGATCCGCTGCTCTACTGGGCATACATTGTCCTTGGCATCGCCCTCGTTTCCGTGATTTGCGTCGGACTGTACGTCACAGCAACCACTAACCCCAAGGGCCTTATCAAGATCGGCGTCGCAGTCGTGGCCGCAGCCGTCCTCTTCGGCGTCTGCTACCTGGTGGCTTCCGGTGCGCCCGCAGTGGGCTATTCCGGCGCCAAACTGCCCAGCGCCTCTGAACTCAAGATGACCGACACCATCCTCAACCTCGCATACCTCGTTGGCGGAGTAGCAATCCTCTCCATCATCTTCAGTGAGGTCTGGATGTCCATCCGCAACAAAAAGTAAAGGAAACCATGGCAAGAAGAACTTTTAATGCAATCGGTTCTACGGCTGATATCGCGTTCCTGCTCCTGTGCTACTTCCTCATGACCACAACCATGGGTGATCAGTCAGGTCTTCAGCGCCGCCTTCCCCCTATTCCTGACGCCCAGCAGGCCCAGGACCAGAAGGTGAACCGCCGTAACATCATCATCGTCAGAATCAACTCTGCCGATAAGCTGTTTGCCGGTAGCGAAGCCATGGACATCTCAATGTTGAAAGACAAGATCAAGGAGTTCCTCACCAACCCCGCCAATGACCCCAACCTTCCTGAAAAGGAACCCAAGGAAATCGAAGGCAAAACCTACAACGTTTCCAAGGGCGTCATTTCCCTGCAGAACGACCGCGGTACCAGTTACCAGGCCTACATCGCAGTTCAGAACGAGTTGGTTAAAGCCGTCAACGAACTGAGAGACGAGTTCTCTTACAGGGAGTTCGGCAAGAAGTTCTCCCGCCTCTCCGAGGATCAGCAGGATATAGTAAAGAAGGCCGTGCCTCAGAACATTTCTGAAGCGGAGCCTAAGGATACCGGTAAAAAATAGGAGGTAAAAGTTATGTCAAAATTCGGAAGTTCCAGCAATAAGAAGGAAGTCCCCCAGGCATCGTCCAACTCCCTTTCCGATATCGTGTTTATGCTCCTGTTCTTCTTTATGGTTACCACCCAGATGAGGGAAACCGAGCAAAAGGTGAAAGTCACCATGCCGGTTGCATCTGAGGTAGCCAAACTGGAGAGAAAAGACCTGAGCGCCAATATCAACATCGGTAGCCCCACCCTGCAGTATCAGGCAATGTACGGTACCGACGCCCGTATCCAGCTCAACGACTCTTTCAAGACAGTGTCCGACATCCGTGACTTCATCGCTGCAGAGCGTGATGCTATGTCAGAGGCAGAAAGGTCACTTATGACCGTCAACCTCAGGGTAGACCAGGATGTCCGTATGGGTATCGTTTCCGATGTAAAGCAGGAGTTGCGTCGCTGCTCCGCCCTTAAGATCATGTACGCCGCGCGTAAGCCGGCCAAAGACTAAGGGTCCTACATCGCTGTTTTTACAGAGGGTGGCCAGATGGTCACCCTCTGTTTTTGTTTAATCATACTCCCAGAACAACGGAAGGAGGGATATTGAGAACCGTTGATATCTTTCTTGCCTGTTTGAGTGTGGGCTCTGACTTTCCGGCAAGAATTTCGCTGATCTTGGACTGGTTCATTCCCAGAAGGGACGACAGAGCGGCCTGAGACAGCCCCATCTCATACATCTTGAGTTTCAACACATCTGTCAGGGAAGGAGTACTGATTGGATAATGGATATCCTCATATTCCTCAATAAGGTCACTGAGCAGCGCTAATTCAACAACGTTTTTATCATTGGCCGGCATGCCGTCATCAACAATCTTGAGGAGTTCCTCAATTCTTAGCATAACAGCATCATACTGCTCTAACGAATCAATCTTTGCCATAGTCAGATTTGTTTTATCATTTCTTCAGTCAGACGGTCATATTCGCTGTGCGTCCCGATGAAACGCACAAAGACTCTTTTCAGGTCATATTGAACGATTGCAACAAGACGGTAATCGTTTCCCTTTATATTAAAAACCACACGCTTGTTCCCAACATTGTCTGCAGACCCGAATGCCCGTCTCAGGTCAGAGAAATTGTTCCATTCCAATTGTTTTACCTTCTTATACCAAACTTCCAACGCTACCTTGGCATCGGCGTGCTTGGTATAATACTCCACAAGTGCTTTTTTGCTTATCACTCTCATTTGTTTTCGCAAATATAGATAATATTTCTGAATTTTAGAAGGCGCATGCGGCCTCCTTGACAAAATTATCACGTACAACACTTAAAATAGAAGAAATGTATGCTTTTTTCGTCCCAAGAAAAACGGCCCCAGAAGGGGCTGTAACGGGGTTTTTAGGACAAAAGACAAGATTCTACGTTAATAATTAACTGTTTTTCAGACACTTACCGAGGGACGAAATAAGCACGTCCATTTTTCATTATCTCTATGGGCAAATCTATTTTTGCGGCCAAAATTTTCCGCAAAAATGACAAAAACCCAAACTAAACAATTGCTTCACAGTCTTTTCCTTTTCCGGACAAAATATGAATACGCCGGAAAATTCCTGACAAAACTGCTCAAAGACTATGAAATGCACTTCATCTTCTTCTCACAGAACCGCGAAGAATTTTATAAGTCAGAATTTAAGAGTGAATTCGGTAACAGCACCTTCAAGGGGGATCTTCAGTATGAACTGGACAGGGAACTTGACGGCGTACTCACAAGGCTGAAAAAGGATTATCCCTACTTTTCCAAAGAGGATATCGCCATCTTCTGCTACAGCGCGGCCGGTTTTCAGGATTATCTTATTGCCAGGTTCGCAAATATCAGTTCTCCGAAAAGGGTTAGCGCAAGAAGGGCCCAGCTCAGGGAAATCCTGAAACAATCCGACCGGGAATGGCGGGAGATCTACCTCGCGATGCTGTCAGCAACTCCCGCGGACAACCAGCGTAGGAGGAATCAGGATCTGGCGTGAGGGCGGATCAGGACGGCCGGCACGGCGGGCATCCATAATCTCGAAGAGAGTGTCCACGGCAATCTGGCCCGCTTCCCTCAGCGGCTGCTCCACCCTTGTGACGGCAGGATCCATAAAATCCAGGAAACCGTTGTTGTCGTATGAGATAATGCCCACATCCTTCCCGGGCCTGAGTCCAAGACGCCTCAGCGAATCAATTGCCCCAAGGAGGATAGTAGAACTGAATGCAAATATGGCGTCAAACTGTTTCTGAGCGCCGGAAAAGGCGCTGAGCACCTCCCTCTTGCCATTTTCCACGGAAAAGGCGTCACCTACCACGCTGAACTCCACGCCGTGAACGCCTATCGCATCCTTGAATCCCCTCACGCGTTCCCTGTTGGGCATTGAATCCGGCACGCCCTGGATGGCCAGGATGCTCTTATAGCCCTTCCCAAGAAGGTACTCCGTAGCCATTCTGGCTCCGGCGTAATTGTCCGTACATACGTATGACAGGGAGGTGCTCTTGAAATGACGGTCTATGAGGACTAGGGGAATTTGGGAGGAAACCTGCTCGTGGAATTCCGGCGTTGAAGATGCCGGGATACAGATTATGCCGTCTACGCTCCGGCTCATAAACATCCGGAGTTCCTGGACCTCGTCCTTCCCGGACTCACGGGAATCGGCCAGAAGCGTATGATACCCCTTTGCATTGAGTATACCTATTATTATACCTGAGAGCGTCGCAAAGAAAGGATTGTCAACGGACGGGATAAGAAGGCCGATGGTCTTTGACTGCTGGGTCCTCAGGGTCTGGGCAATGAGGTTTGGCTGATAGTTGAGCCTTTCGGCCTCTGCCGTAATCTTTTCCTCCGCTTCCCTGCTGATCCTATATTTACGCGCCTTGCCCGAAAGCACCCTTGAAACCGTCGATACTGAGTATCCGGTTTGCTCCGAAACGGTAAAAAGTGTGTTTTTTTGGCCCATTTGTTAAAAATCCGCTCCAAATATACACACTTTTATGCATTTTTTTGAAACATACCGAAACAACCTAAAGTTTTTTTATTATATTTGTTAAGGATAGCACAATCGTTTGCGCAAAACTTGAGCACAAAATAACACTAAAGATATGAGCCAAAAATCCATTCTGGTCATAGGCAGCAGCAATACGGATATGACCGCAAAAACCGCGGAACTTCCCCGTCCCGGTGAAACCGTCCTGGGAGGCGTTTTCACAATGGGCGCCGGCGGAAAAGGCGCAAACCAGGCCGTGGCCGCGCAGAGGCTTGGCGGCAAAGTCAAGTTCATCTGCAAGGTGGGAAAGGATATGTTCGGAGACAATTCCATAGCCCAGTATGAAAAGGAAGGCCTTGACACATCCGGCATCCTCCGCTCCAATCTTCCTTCCGGAGTGGCCCTCATCTATGTGGATTCACACGCGGAAAACTGCATAGTGGTGGCATCCGGCGCAAACGGAGACCTCACGGAAGAAGACATTGAAAAATCCCGCAAGGACCTTGAAGGCTGTGACATCCTTCTCCTCCAACTGGAGAGTCCCATCCCGTCCGTCCTCAAGGCGGCAAAGATTGCGCACCAGGCCGGAAAGACCGTGGTCCTCAACCCCGCTCCCGCCTGCCCTCTCCCTGAAGAAATCTTCAGGAACATAGATCTCTTCATCCCCAATGAAACTGAACTTTCCACTTTCAGCGGAATTGAAGTGAAGGACGTTGAATCGGCCCAGAAAGCCGCAGCGGCTATGCAGGCAAAAGGCGTGGGCAAGCTCATTGTCACAATGGGCAGCAAGGGCGCCCTCATCTGCGAAGGAGGCCCCGCCATTTTTGTCCCCGCCCACAAGGTTAAGGCCGTGGATACAACCGCCGCCGGAGACACCTTCTGCGGAGCCCTCTGCGTAGCCATCTCCGAAGGAAAAACCCTCAAGGAGGCCGCAGAGTTCGCCTGCGCGGCATCGGCCCTTACTGTCCAGAAGATGGGAGCCCAGAATTCCATCCCTTACCGTAAAGATTTATAATAATTAAAACCATAAGACTATGTTTATCGTTGGCAGTTACTCACTCGCAGTCATTTTCTGCTTCATCACTATGCTTTGCTGGGGTTCCTGGGGCAACACCCAGAAACTTGCCGCAAAAAACTGGCGTTATGAACTGTTCTACTGGGACTACGTGATCGGTATGGTCCTCTTCTCCCTGCTTCTTGCCTTCACCGCAGGAAGTATCGGAAGTGAAGGCCGCCCCTTCCTCCAGGACATCGCCCAAGCCAACTGGTCAAGTATCGGCTGGGTGCTCCTTGGCGCCGTGGTATTCAACGTTTCCAACATCCTGCTATCGGCCTCAACCTCTATCGCCGGCCTTGCCGTTGCCTTCCCTCTTGGCGTTGGCATCGCACTAGTGATGGGCGTTCTGAATAACCTCCTTCTGCACCCCACAGAGGGCCAGAACACCGGCCTGCTGTGGCTTGGCGTGGCCCTGGTGGTTATTGCCGTCATCTGCAACGGCGTAGCTTCAGGCAAGGTTTCCAACGAGCAGCGTGATCCCAAGCAAAACCGCAAGGGCATCATCCTGGCAGTGCTGGCAGGCCTCATTATGTCCTTCTTCAGCGCACTTGTATATAATGGTGTAGACCTGGCCGATTTCCACAATCCTGCAGCCGGAAAGCTCACCCCTTATACTGCAATGGTCATCTTCTCTCTTGGCGTGTTCCTGAGCAATTTTGTAGTGAACACCATAGTGATGAAAAAGCCCTTCGTGGGAGAGCCCGTCACCTATGCCCAGTATTTCAAAGGCAACTTCAAAACCCACCTTGTGGGTATGCTTGGAGGCGCCATCTGGGCACTTGGTACTTCCCTCAACTATATATCGGCCGGAGAAGCCGGCGCAGCCGTTTCCTACGCCCTTGGACAGGGCGCTCCCATGATCGCCGCCATCTGGGGCGTATTCATCTGGAAGGAATTCAAGGGCGCCTCAAAGCAGGTTTACTGGCTCCTTGGCATTATGTTCGCCCTGTTTGTGGCAGGCCTCGCAAGTATCGTGGTAGCAGGAATGTAATTCAAAGGCGTTATGAATACTCTTAAAAGACTGATGCTTGCCGCCGCCATGCTCATTCTGGCGGCAGCGGCTGCATTCGCCCAGAACAAGACCATCTCCGGCACAGTTCGTGACGAACGCTCCGAGCCCCTTCCCGGAGCCACACTCGTGGCGGCCGGTAGCCAGGCTTATGCCATCACCGACGCCAACGGCAAATTCTCCATGTCCGTACGGCAGGGCCAGGAAATTACAGTTTCCTACCTTGGTTATGACGACTACCTCTTCTCCGTAACCGGCGCGTCGCAGTATACTGTCTCCATGCGTCCCTCGGAGGCCACGATGCTGAACGAGTCCGTGGCTATCGGTTACGGCACCACAACCAAGAAGGAGGTCACGGGATCCGTGACCAGCCTCAGAAGCGAAGATTTTGACAAGGGCGCGTTCAACAGCCCCGCAGGTATGCTCCAGGGCAAAGTTGCCGGTCTGACCGTCACCAATCCCAACGGCGGTGACCCCAACGGCTCATTCGAGATCCTGCTCCGCGGAACAAACACCCTCAGCGCCGGACAGGGCCCGCTGATCATAATTGACGGCGTGGTTGACGCAGACCTCAGTTCCATCAACTTCCAGGAGGTGGAATCTATGGACGTCCTCAAGGACGGTTCGGCCGCAGCCATCTATGGTACACGCGGAACAAACGGCGTAATCATCATCAATACAAAGCGCGCGCGTTCAGGAAAGACAAGCGTGGAATATGACGGGCAGGTATCCATCCAAACCGTTCTTTCCAGGGCAAAACCTATGACGGCAAGCCAGTTCACAGATGCAGTCAAGGCGTATGTGAACGGCGGCGAGGCATATCTGTACGGCTCCGACACAGACTGGTTCGAGCAGGTTACCCGTACGCCCGTGAGCCACAAGCACAGCCTGGCCGTCGCCGGCGGCTCCGACAAATTCTCTCACCGCACAGTCCTGAACATAGAGCAGAACCAGGGTATTCTCCGCAAGAACGACGTAAGCAAATACCTGTTCAAGACCAATATCCATCAGGAAGCCCTCCAGGGCTGGTTAACCTTTGACTATAACCTCAGTTACGCCAAACGCAATTATAACGGCACCCGTTCCGGCATTTTCCGCCAGGCCTTCTTCCACAACCCCACAGAGCCTGTCCTGGATCCCGACGACAAAGATAACGGAGGTTATTTCACCATCACGGCTATGGACTACTACAACCCCGTTGCAATGCTCAACGAGAGGAACGGAGAAACCGCCGTGGATATGATTGGCGTCAATGGCCGCGCAACCCTGAACATCCTTCCCGTGAAGGGCCTCAAATGGGACAACTTCATCAGTTACGGCATCACCCGCAGGGAAAGCAGGGATTATAAGACCCGCTATTATCCCGGAGAGACCGGTATGATGGGATCTGCAGAAATAGAGAACGCGGCATCTACCGATCTCCAATACGAGACCACCCTCAGTTACAACAACAGTTTCGGAAAGCACAATGTTCAGGGAATCCTTGGCTATACATATCAGACCAGAGGTTACCGCAGTTCCTATGAATTCAATTACAGTTTCGACACTGATTACTTCGGGACAGACAACATCGGCTCAGGATATGCCTTACAGGATGGTATGGCCGATATGAGTTCCTACCGTTCATCCAGCAAATACATCGCCTTCTTCGGCCGTGTAATGTATAATTACGACGAAAAATACCTTGCGTCTGTTTCCCTCAGAAGAGACGGATCCTCAAGATTCGGCTCCCAGAACAAGTGGGGATGGTTTCCTGCCGTGAGCCTTGGCTGGCGCATCACCCAGGAAGACTTTATGAAGAGTGTCAACTGGCTGGAGGAAATGAAACTCAGGGTTGGCTTCGGCGTCACCGGCAACCAGGACTTTGACAACTACAGGTCCCTGTTCCTGATGGCCACAAGCGGCCACTACTATTCCAACGGCAAGTGGTACAACACATACGTTCCTGCCAGCAACGCCAATCCCAATCTGGGATGGGAGAAAAAGTCAGAGTTCAATGCCGGTGTAGACTGGAGCGTACTCAAGGGCCGTCTTAGCGGTACTATAGACTACTATTACCGCCTGACAACAGACCTCCTCTATGATTATGCCGTACCGGTTCCTCCATACGACTACAAATCATTCTTCACCAACGTAGGATCCATCAGCAACAGCGGTATAGAGATCACCATCAATGCCATCCCCGTCAAGACCAACAACTGGGAGTGGAATACCACTTTCATATTCTCCCGCAACTCCAACAAACTCATCAAATTCACCAACGAAGAGTTCCAGGGGCAGGAGTACAGGATTGGCTGGGTGAACACACCTCTGGGCGTTTATACACAGCGTCTGGAAGAAGGAAAGAGCCTGGGCAGTTTTTACGGTCCTGTTTTCCAGGGCACCGACAAGGAAACCGGCAACGCCATTGTATCAACTGACGATGAAAACCAGTGGGAATGGCTTGGAAGCGCATACCCCGACTTCAACCTGGGCTGGAGCAACAGCGTTTCCTGGGGCAACCTCAGCCTGAGCGCCACGCTCCGCGCGGCAATCGGCGGAAAGGTGCTCAACCAGATGAGAGGCGTATACGAGAACATCACCAATATGGGTCTTCAGAACATCCAGGAATCCTGGCTCTACGACCAGGACTATACCGGAGGCGTGGTGTATTCTTCAAAGTATCTTGAAGATGCCACATATCTCAAACTGGACAACATCTCCATCACCTACAATGTTCCCATTGAGAACAAGTTCGTCAAGGGCATCCGCGTCTACGCAACCGCCCAGAACGTGTTTGTGCTCACGGGCTATTCCGGCGTAGACCCCGAGGTTTCACTCTCCGGACTGGCTCCGGGCATTGCTCCGCTCAGTTACTATCCCCGTACCAGAAGTTTTACCCTGGGCGCCTCAATAACCTTCTAATGAGAGATCAGTTATGAAAAAGTATCTATATATACTTGGGATGGCAGCCTGCATCCTTACAGCCTGCACCAATCTGGAAGAAACCACATACTCCCAGTTGCCAAAATCTGAGTTTTTCCAGTCCGAGGCCCAACTTATGACATACAGCGCC
This sequence comes from uncultured Bacteroidales bacterium, assembly GCA_900319485.1. Classification (GTDB taxonomy): domain Bacteria; phylum Bacteroidota; class Bacteroidia; order Bacteroidales; family UBA932; genus Cryptobacteroides. The sequence goes on from ONOQ01000002.1 coordinate 126,693, forward strand.
AGACCTTACACCCTGCTGCAGAACTGGGGCGTCGAGCAGAGTATGTGGACTCTTGTGATGCAACTGAGCAACGAGGTTGCGGTACCTAAATCCTACAATGGCAGTTGGTCCGAGCCCCGCTACCGCGAACTCCAGACCCACAAGATGCAGACCAACAACAAACTTATCCGCACGGCCTGGGAGTTCTGCTTCAATGTCATCGCCGGCTGCAATGACGTCATCTACGAAGTGGAGCAATCCGGAGAGATGAATCAGTCCAAGGAGAAAATCATTGCCGAAATGAAGGTCCTGCGCGCGTACTGCTATATGATGGCAATGGACTGCTGGGGCAACATCCCTTACTCCGTGAGCAAAAAGCAGGAAGGATATCCCGACGTAAAGGGCCGCGATTTCTTCTTCGGCTTCATTGAGAAGGAGATAAAGGACAATATCGATAAACTGGATGAAAAGCCTACTGCCGTAAATTACGGACGCTGCACCCAGGATATGGCTCATTTCCTGCTGGCAAAACTCTATCTGAACGCAAAAGTCTGGATAGGAAAAGAGATGTGGGCAGAAGCCGCAGCGGAGTGCAAGACCATTATGGACAGCGGAAATTACAAACTCACCCGCACCTATAAGGAAAACTTCGACGTTCACAACGAAGGTTCCTCAGAAGCCATATTCGCCATTCCGTACAGCACGGGCATCACCACTTCCGACCGAAACGCCTTCTATCCTTTCTGCCTCACACTCAACTCCGATTGTGAGAAAATATGGAACGCCAGCGGCACCTGGAACGGTTCTTTCATCGGCCAGCCCGACTTTATGGCATCATATGATCCCGCCGATACCCGAAAGAGCGACACCTGGCTGTTCGGGCAGGTATATGACCTCAACGGAAACAAATGGCGTATCGCAGTGGGCGTGAACAAGAAGGGAGAGCCCGTCTATCGAGATTATATCCTTGAGGACATCAACATCGCCGAAGACAAATTCTCCTATGGCCTTTCCCGCACAGACGGCGCCAGGATCATCAAATGGACATACCAGAGCGACGGCAGCCTCACCAGTTACAGCGTAGGTATGGAGAATGACTTCATCCTCTTCCGTTATGCCGATGTAGTGCTGATGTACGTGGAGGCCCTTATGCGCCAGGGCAAAACCGGAGAGGCCGCGGCCGTTCAGGAATTCAAGGATATCCGCACCCGCGCAGGCCTGGAGCCTATGAGCGCGGCAGACCTCACCTACGACAATTTCCTCTGGGAGCGCCAGCACGAACTTGTAATGGAAGGCTGGGGACGCCAGGACCTGATACGTTTTGGAAAGTATCTGGACAAATGGTGGATGAAAGAAGCAGGTCAGGAAAGAGAACTCCTTCTGCCCATCCCCGAGGAAATGCGCGGAGCAAATCCTAAACTTCAGCAGAATCCAGGTTATTCAAGTGCAGCAGACGCAGAATGAAAAAGTTATCCATAATATCCATTAGCATTGTCCTTCTGGCAGCATCCTGCGCCCAGAAGCCGTTAGAGATAACCCGTACCCAGCTTAAGGACAAGATTGCCGGCGCCTGGCTTGGCCAGATGGTCGGAAACATCTACGGACTGGAGTATGAGAACAAGTTTGTGGAAGAGCCCGGCGAAGGCCCCTTCGTCTTCAACAAGGCCATCACCAAGATGACCGCCGTTGACGGCGCCTTCTCCGACGACGACACAGACGTTGAGTACCTCTATCTTATGATGATGGAAAAGGACGGAGTGGATCCCACCTATGCCCAGGTGCGTGACCACTGGATGTACCATATCCGTGACAGGGTGTGGCTTGCAAACCGCGCTGCCCTTGGCCTTATGCACTACGGCTTCACCCCTCCGCTCACCGGCAGCAAGCAGTACAACCCCCACTGGTTCCAGATAGACCCCCAGCTCATCAACGAGATATGGGCCTACACCGCCCCCGGAATGCCCGCCTATGCCGCAGGCATCTCCGACTGGGCAGCCCGCATCACCTCCGACGACTGGGCCGTATCCCCTACCGTGGTATACGGAGCAATGTACTCCGAGGCCTTCTTTGAAAAGGATATCCCCACCCTCATCAGGCACGCAAAGGAGTATCTCCCCAAGAAGGACCGCTTCCGCAGGATAATCGACGAGTGCATAGCGCTTCACCGGCAGTACCCCGACAACTGGAAGGCAGCCCGCAAGGTCATTGCCGATGAACTCTATTTCAATGAGCCGGACATCACCAGGAGTATCTGGAATGCCGATCTTAACGGCGCAATGGGCATCCTCTCGCTGCTTTACGGCAACGGAGACATAGAGGAGACCCTCCTCATCGGCTGCGCCCTGGGATTTGACTGCGACAACCAGACCGCAACCATGTGCGGCCTCCTTGGCGTCATCAACGGCATAGAGGGCGTTCCGCTTGACCGCGCAATGCCGTTCGATCACTGGACAAAGCCCTTCAACGACCGCTACATCAACGTAACCCGCTACGATATGCCCGACGCCTCCATCGAGGACCTCATAGAGCGCACGGTGGTCATTGCCGAAAAGAACATCCTTGCACGCGGCGGAAAGGTCCGTGAGGAAAACGGAGAAAAGATCTATACCATCAACCGCAAGGCCCGCTTCACTCCTGCAAAGGAGGCGGCAGCCCTGTTTGAACTTCCCGCCCCCAGCGGCCGCAACCTTGCCCCTGAGGCGGCGGAAATCCTTGCCGCTACCCGTCAGACAGACCGCGCCACGCTGGATTCCTGCTGGCTCACCATCCCCGTCACCTACCGCGCCTACACCGTGGATGTAATCAACGACGGTGTTGAGAGCGGCCCCGGAGCGGCTTTCTACTCACTTGGAGAGAAGTCCAACGCTCCCAAGCGTGACTTCTTCGGCTACCGCTGGAATGAGCCCATAACAACTGATATGATCTCATTCCACTACGGCCCGCTTGAGGAATTCGGCGGCTGGTACAGCAATATGCATCCGGAGTATCTGGATGAGGACGGCAACTGGGTGCCCATAGAGGCAACGGTCACCCCCGCCCTTCCATACTGTGATGAGGTATTCTTCCAGCCCCACAATGCGGAATTCGTGTTCACCTTCCCCAAGGTCACCACAACGGCAATACGCATAATTGGTGACGACGCAGTCCTCATCCACTGGCACAAGTACACCAAGGCTGTATCGGCCTTCATTTCAATAACGGAATTAAAGGTTTATGAGGCAAAGTAGCATCATAGCAATCCTCACGCTGGTTCTTGCGGCCTCGTGCTCCGCGCCAAAGACCCCTGAGTCCGTCACCCTCTCCAAAGATGCCCTTATGGACAAGATCAAGGGCGGATGGGCCGGCCAGACCATAGGCGTAGTGTACGGCGCCCCCACGGAGTTCAAGTTCTGCGGAACCATTATCCCGGAAGAGATTCCCATAGGCTGGGGAGAAGGCTACGTGAAGCACTGGTGGGACCGCAAGCCCGGCCTGTTTGACGACGTCTACAACGACCTAACCTTCGCCGAGGCCTTCGAGCAGTTGGGCCTGGACGCATCGGCCAACAACCTTGCCCTCCGCTTTGCATACGCGCCCTACCACCTTGCCCACGCCAATCAGGCCGGACGCTACAACGTGCGCCAGGGCATAATGCCGCCTGAATCCGGCAACTGGCTCAACAACCCACACGCCGACGACCTTGATTTCCAGATTGAGGCCGATTTCATCGGCTTGATGGCTCCCGGTATGCTTCCCGAGGCTCTTGACATCGCAGACCGCGTAGGCCACATTATGAACAGCGGCGACGGATTCTACGGCGGAGCCTACGTCGCGGGCCTTTACAGCGCAGCGTTCGTGGAGTCGGATCCCGCAAAGATTGTGGATATGGCGCTGGAGGCAATCCCCGTGGAGAGCACCTTCCGGCAGTGCATCGATGACGTCATTAAATGGCACAGGCAGTATCCCTCCGACTGGAAGGCCACCTGGTTCCATGTCCTCAAGAAATGGGGGGCCGATACAGGCTGTCCCAAGGGAGTGGGCCTGAGTTTTGACATCGACGCCAAACTCAACAGCGCATACGTCACCATCGGCCTGCTGTACGGCGGCGGAGACTTTGGAAAATCTATGGAGATAGCCACCCGCTGCGGCCAGGATTCAGACTGCAATCCCGCCACCGTTGGCGGCGTCCTTGGCGTAGTGTACGGCCTTGAAGGCATCCCGGAATTCTGGCGTGAGCCCGTGATGGAAATCTGGGACCTTGACTTTGAAGGCACTGACGTATCCCTTGAAAAGGGCAGCCGATACTCCTACAATCACGCCCTAAAACTTATTGAGAAAAACGGCGGAGAGGTACGTGAGAATGAGGTTGTAATTCCTGTTTCCAGGCCGGAAGTCCTACCCCTGGAGCAGAACTTCATTCACACCTATCCCCTTATGAGGGACCAGAAAGACGCCTGGCTCCGTGACACCTATGAGTTTGACTTCTCCGGCAACGGCTTTGTGATCTGGGGGAACCTTGTGTGCCTCAGGGGCATCACGGAAGACTACGCCCAGAGGGTAGCCAAAAAGCATGTGGGATCAGAGGTATTTGCCATGGCCGAGGAAGGAGACCCCTACGTTGCAGAGATTGAAGTGTGGATAGACGGCGCCCTTGACCAGGTTTCCATCCTCCCTATGAAGGGAACGTCCCGTAAACTTGAACCCGCCTGGAAGTACTGCATGGAAGAAGGCCGCCACAACGTAAAGCTTGTGTGGCGTAACCCCAAACCGGACACCTACCTCCTCAGGATAAACGCCATAGAATACTACGGCAGCAAACCCAATACCGACACCTATTACCATAACTGATGAAAAGATTCCTCATACCATTAGTGCTTCTCCTTCTTGCGGCCTGCACCCAGGTGCCCAAGGTGCCTTACGGGGAAACCGTGAGCCTTGACAGCGCCACCCTCATGGACAAAATCAAGGGCGGCTGGTACGGCCAGACCATCGGCTGCACCTACGGCGGCCCCACGGAGTTCAAGTACAAGGGCGGCCTCATAATGGAGGAAATCCCCATCCCCTGGTACGACGACTACATCTATGACACCTACATAGAGGATCCGGGTCTGTACGACGACGTATACATGGACCTCACCTTCATGGAAACCATGCTCCGGCACGGTCTTGATGCACCTGTGGAAGAGTACGCCAAGGCTTTTGCCTATGCCGATTACAAACTCTGGCACGCAAACCAGGCCGCCCGATACAATATCCTCAACGGACGCGGCGCCCCCGAAAGCGGGCACTGGAAATACAATCCCCACGCCGATGACATTGACTTCCAGATTGAGGCCGATTTCATAGGTATGCTCTACCCCGGTCAGGCAAACAAAGCCTCTGAACTCAGCGACAGGATCGGCCACATCATGAACTACGGGGACGGCTGGTACGGAGGCGTTTTTATAGGCGCCATGTACTGCCTGGCTTATGTCTGCAACGACATTCCCACAATTGTGACGGAGGCCCTGAAGACCATCCCTGAAGGCACCAAGTTCCATAGCACTATCTCCGACTGCATAAAGTTCTGGAAGCAGTATCCCAAGGACTGGAAACAGTGCTGGTTCGAGGTGACAAACCGCCACGCCAACGACGTGGGCTGCCCGGAAGGCGTCTGGAACGGCTTCAACATTGACGCCACCATCAACTCTGCGTTCGTCGTCATCGGCCTTCTTTACGGAGAGGGTGATTTCCTGAAGACTATGGACATAAGCACCCGCTGCGGCAACGACTCCGACTGCAATCCTGCATCGGCCGCCGGCATCCTTGGCGTGATGTACGGCTACGACGCCATCCCCGATTACTGGAAAAAGGGCGCCGAAAAGATAAAGGACATACCCTTCCCCTATACATCCCTGAGCCTTGACGAGGTGTGCCGGGAGAACTACAATCTCATCCTCCAATGCAACGAATCAGGGGATAACGGCATCTTATTTAATGTTGAGAAACCACAGCCCGTCCGCTACGAGCAGTGCTTTGAGGGGATAAAGCCCGTGGAAAAGAGGGTTCTCAAGAAAGCCTTCACCACCGAGGCCCTGTTCCCGTTCAAGGGCAACAGCATTGTAGTGGAAGGAAGCGTCCGGAAAACCGGCCACGCGGATGACAGTTATGTTGCATCCGTCACGGCCCTTCTGGACGGCACTGAACTGGAAACATTTACTATGCCCGTAGATTATATCACGCGGAAGTACGAGATATTCAGCGCCTACTGCTTTGACAGCGGGGAGCACACGCTTACCCTCCGCCTCAACAACCCCCACCCCGATTTTGAACTTTACGCATCTGAAATGGTTGTCTATGATACACTTTAATATCATAAGTCTCATATGTATGCTGGCCATGCTGTCTTCATGCGGCTGCACCAAGTCACCGGAGCCGGTGCAGGAGGATGACCAGAAGCAGGAGCAGGGACAGGATGAGGGACAGGGACAGGACGGCCAGGACGAAAAGCCGGACACTAATCCCGACCGCTATCAGAGGGACCTTGTCCTTTCCAGCGCAATCCTTGACACGGACATCCGTTATTCCGTCCTTCTGCCAAAAGACTATTTTGAAAACGACGACAGGCGGTATCCTGTGGTCTATATGCTTCACGGATACGGAGACAACCAGAATTCCTGGAACGGAGACTGGCTGCACGCCCGTGACCGTATATCGGCCCTGGAAAGCGCAGGACTCGAGGATATGATCTACGTCTATCCTATGGGATACCAGTGCTATTATGTGAACAGGTATGACGGGTCCTTCAGTTATATGGATATGTTCGCCCGGGAACTTGTCCCGCATATTGATGCAACCCTCCGCACCATACCGGACAGGCAGCACCGCTCAATCACAGGTTATTCAATGGGCGGATTCGGGGCATATGTCATAGCCGCAAAACATCCCGAGTTATTCCTCTGCAGCGCTCCGCTTTCAATGTCATTCCGCACGGACCAGCAGTATATGACAGAAAGCGCAAGCGGATGGAACAACCAGTGGGGCCTCAACTTCGGCGGAAAAGGAGAAAAGGGCGAAGCGCGGCTCACGGACTATTATAAAGAGCACTGCCCCTACTATGTATTCAATGAGGAGAACCGCCAGGCCCTTGAAACCGTCAAGTGGTATTTTACCTGCGGCGATGACGAGGAGCAGCTCCTCATCGCAAATGATTCCCTGCACGTCATCCTCCGTGACAGGAATTTCAGGCACGAATACCGTGTAAACAACGGCGCACACACTTCCAAATACTGGATGGACGCCCTCAACGAGGTCCTTACAATGTTCTCCTTCTATATGGACGGAGGAGATGTCTGGCCCGGAAGGAATATAACCGAGCCCCGCATCCCGGAAATTTCCACGGACCAGAACGGAGTATACCAGTCTGAAGGCTTTGGAGAAAACGGAACCCTTGTCCTGGTAGCGTATAAAGGCCTTGACAATATAAAAGACGTGATGGCGGAACTTAGCCGGGGCTCCGGTTACTACGCCCTTCTCCCCTGCAATCTTGGAGCAAAATCCCTCTCCGAATGGAAAGAGAGCTGGCAGGCCATATTCAGCGGCGCTAAGTTGCAGATCGTCGCCATCGGAGATGCCGGCAAGGATGCCCTGGCGCTTCAGGAAGAGGCCGGGTCGCTGTATCTGATAGACGCCAGCCTGGGGGAAGACATCAATCCCGTCAAGACCTGCCGATATGTCATCCTAAATACTGACTACGGCGTAAACTACAGGGATATGGGAGCCCTCTACACGGCCTGCAAGCGCGCCGACTGCTCCTTCGAATACCGCGTGGCCAAGGCTACGGATGATCCCGGAAAAGATCTTTTAAGATTGATCGAAACCAATAAAACACTTTTTAACTTTTAATCCTTAATTTATTCATTATGAAAAAGTTATTTTATGTACTGATGGCATCCCTGGTAGTAGCCGGGATGGTATCCTGCAACAAACCCGCTCCCACCGTCAAGGAGAAGCCCGATGAAGGCACAGAACAGAAACCCGATGGTGGTGACAACACCGGCGACAACACCGGCGACAACTCTGGTGACGACAAGCCCCAGTACGAAGAGGTTGAGGTTATCCTGAAGACCGCTTACATCGAGGCTATCTGCGACTGGCCCGAGGAGAACGACTGGAAGGCTACCCGTGTCGGTGAAACCCGCTGGGACATCACCTACGACGAGTATGGCCACATCCTTTCCGCTCTTGTCAAAGGTGACAAGGAGAAGGGTTATGAGTTTGACTATAATGACGACTTCACGCAGTGCGACGTGAACAGGGAATCCGACAAGGACATCGTCATCTACAGCCTCAAACTCAACGACAAGGGCCTCTGCACGGAGTTCACCGACAACACCGAGGATCCCGCCCGCGTATGGACATACACCTACGATGCCGACGGATTCCAGCTTACCGCAAGCCGTGACGGCGAAGTAAAGACCCAGTACGCTATCCAGAACAAGAACATCTTCACCTGGAGCCGTGACGGAAGCCGCTTCAAAGAGCACAAGTACAGCACCAAGGATAATGTTGCCGATATCCACACCTCATACTCCGAGGATGCCGGCCTGAGCCGTTTCCTCTATGAGACCGGTCTGTTCGGCCGCAGTTCCGAGAAGGAGTGCACCGAGGCAAAATGGCAGGACAGAGACTCCAAGGCCACATTCGAGTATGAATATGACGAGGCTACCGGCGGTATCGTCCGTGAGGTCAAATACTATGCAGGCGACTACGACTTCGACGTAAACTTCGAGGTTGCCAAGAAGACCATCAAGGTAAAGAAATAGTCTGCCTTCCCCCTTCATTTATCGGCCTCCCGCACCCCGGGGGGCCGATTTTTTTGCTAAGGTGGCAAAGAAATGCTATATTTGCATGATTATAGCAAAATGTTTATGGAAAGCCTAAAAAGAACCAAAATCAAGGCTCTGCTTCAGATGGAGCCGGGGGTAGAAGTTCTGGCCAAAGGATGGGTCAGGACCAAGAGAGGAAACAAACAGGTAAAATTCATCGCCCTCAACGACGGTTCCACCATCAATAACATCCAGATAGTAGCAAACACGGAACTCTTCGACGAAGAACTCATAAAGAGAATCACCACCGGAGCGTCCCTTGCCGTAAAGGGAGACCTTGTAGAGTCCCAGGGAAGCGGCCAGGCCGTGGAGATCCAGGCAAAGGCAATTGAAGTGCTTGGAGAATGCGACCCTATGCGTTTCCCGCTCCAGAAGAAGGACACCACCCTTGAGTTCCTCAGAAGCGTTGCCCATATGCGCCTCAGGACCAACACCTTCGGGGCCGTCCTCCGCATCCGTAACGCCATGGCCTTCGCCATCCACAAGTTCTTCAATGAGAAGGGGTTTGTGTACCTCCACACCCCGCTCATCACAGAAAGTGACGCTGAAGGCGCAGGAGATATGTTCCAGGTAACCACCATGGACCTTAAGAACATCCCTCTGGACAAGAAGGGCAACGTGGACTTCTCAAAGGACTTCTTCGGGAAGAAGACCTCCCTTACCGTTTCCGGCCAGTTGGAAGGTGAACTTGGAGCAACTGCAGTTGGTGAGATCTACACCTTCGGCCCCACTTTCCGCGCAGAGAATTCCAACACTCCCCGCCACCTTGCGGAGTTCTGGATGATTGAGCCTGAAATGGCCTTCTACGACATAAACGACAATATGGCCCTGGCGGAGGAATTCGTGAAATACCTTGTCCAGTATGCCCTGGACAACTGTATGGATGACCTCCAGTTCCTTAACGACAAATACGACGACGGCCTCATAGAGCGTATGCGCTCCGTCCTTGGCATCGCTTTCCAGAAGGTCACCTACACTGAGGCCGTGGAAATCCTTGAAAAGGCCATCGCAGACGGCGTCAAGTTCGAGTATCCCGTCCACTGGGGCACTGACTTCCAGAGTGAGCACGAGCGTTACCTTGTGGAAAAACACTTCCAGAAGCCCGTCATCCTCATAGACTTCCCCAAGGACATCAAGGCCTTCTATATGAAGCAGAACCCGGACGGCCGCACCGTACGCGGTATGGACGTCCTGTTCCCCAAGATCGGAGAAATCATCGGCGGCTCTGAAAGGGAGGCCGATCTTCAGAAACTGGAAACCCGCATCGACGAACTTGGAATGTCCCGAAAGAACCTTGAGTGGTACATAGACACCCGCCGCTACGGCTCAGTCCCCCACTCCGGATTCGGCCTTGGCTTCGAGAGGCTCCTCCTCTTTGTAACCGGTATGGCCAACATCCGTGACGTCATCCCCTTCCCCAGAACTCCTAAAAACGCAGAATTCTAGCATATGTTAGTCATCGGTATTGCCGGAGGTTCCGGCTCAGGAAAGACAACCGTTGTCCGCGCAATCACGGAACAACTTCAGGGACGCGTAGTGGTTATCCCCCAGGATTCCTATTACAAGGATTCCAGCCACGTGCCGCCGGAGGAGCGGAAGAACATCAACTTCGACCACCCGGACGCAATTGACTGGAAACTGATGTGCCAGCAGATCCGTGAACTCAAGGCCGGAAAGACCATAGAGCAGCCGGTGTACTCCTACATCACCTGCTCCCGTTCCACCACGGAAACCATCACCGTGGAGCCCGCAGAGGTGATAATCGTGGAAGGCATCCTCATCTTCACCTGCAAGGAACTCCGGGACCAGATGAACATAAAGATCTTCGTGGACGCAGATGACGACGACAGGGTGCTGAGGATTATGGTCCGTGACATAGCGGAGCGCGGCCGCACTATAGAAACCGCCATAGAGCACTACTGCGACACTGTGAAGCCTATGCACCTCCAGTTCATAGAGCCCTCCAAGCGTTATGCCGATGTTATAGTGCCCCAGGGCGGCCACAACAAAGTGGCCATCGACATAATCTCAAATACCATTGAGAAGGCTCTCCACCAGAGGAAACGCCGCAGCAAGAAATGAGACTGACTCCGGACCAGAAAGCAGGTATTTACATCACCGTGAGCATCCATCTCGCGGTGATTATCGTATTGCTTCTGGTGCGGATTGGAATGGAAGTCCAGAAGGAGAACAGTTTTGTCCTGGATTTCACAAAGCAGGAGGAACTGGAAGAACTTCAGAAGAAGGAAGAGTTTCTGAAAAGCGCCGCGGAGCAGCTTGAGGAGATGATTGCGGCGGCCGCCGGAGTGCCGGTTAGGAACGTCACCGTTGAAAGGAGCGCCCTCAAGGACGACAGAGGCACTGATGCCGATGAACTTTACAAGGAGGCGGAACGCCTGGCCCAGGAATTGAAGGATGGGCAGGAGCGCCCGCAGGAAGTGGAGGAGATAGCCGTCGAGCCCATCAGGAAGGATGAGCCAAAGAAGCAGGAGGAGGTAAAGCCATACAGCGGTCCTTCCGTTCTTTCCTGGAGCCTTGACGGCCGGAAGGCCACCCGCCTTCCCATACCGGCCTACCGCTGTTACGGAGCCGGAGAGGTCACGGTCATAATCACCGTGAATAACCAGGGAGATGTGGTAAACGCCAAGGTAGATGAGAAGGTATCGGCCACGGATAACTGCATACGCACATTTGCCGTACGCGCAGCCAGGCTGTCCAAATTCAACGCCTCCGCCCAGGCTCCAGCCCGCCAGATGGGCACAATTACATACGCATTCATAGCACAATGAGAAAATTGCTGATACTTCTTACCCTGTGTCTTATTGCAGCAATCACGGCAATGGCCCAGGGCCGCGTCGAGACGCGGAGTTACATACTGTCCGATTTCCAGGACAAGGTCACGAAGGTGGTTCTCCCGGAAGAGGCCTTCCTCCAGAGCGCCCTCAGACAGGAGGTTACAAATATCTGGGGAGCATCGGCCTTTGAATTCTGCACCCAGAAGGAGTTTGAGGCCCTGAAAGGCTCCAAGGATTACTATTTCCTTACCGTCCAGGCCTTCAGGTTCAAGGGCGAGAAAGAGCCCGGACTCCTGTTCCTGATCCTTCTGAAGGGTGAGGACCATGAGGTTATCTCCCTCCCCCTTGCCCCCGCCGACGACAGCAGCGGCCGCGAACTTGTGTACCTTGGCGCGCTTGTAAAGGCAATCCAGGACTACACCCTTGCCGCAATGGAAAGCGAAAAAACGGCCTATGTCCCGGACAAATGGTTCAACGACAACTATGCAAAATGGGGCAGGACGACAACCATCTATATGGCAAGGGAAGACGTCTCCCTCTCCGTGAAGGAGGCCGATATTGAGAAGTACCTCGATCCCGATTTCCATATCACTGATGCTGACACCGCAGACGGCGTCTTCGTGGACGCTCCCGTGAACACGCTGGTGAGTTACTGCGTGGCTCCCGTGGATCCTTCATCGGCCTCATACAGTTACCAGATGCTCTTCAAGGCCGATACCCTTGAACTCTACTACATATCCCGCCACAGGATCAGGCCAAGGTCCCAGGCCGGATTCCTTACCCAGGATCTGAAATGGCTGAAGGGGAGAAGATAAGGTGCGGCGCTGCTCCTTCCGGAGTTAAATATGCCCTCAGAAGGTCTTCCGGGCAGGTTGCCTGGTGCGCCCTTTCAATTGGCGCAGGCACCCGCGACGAAGCCGGGTTCCCCGCCGGCATAGCCCATTTTACGGAGCACAATATATTCAGGGGCACTTCCCGCAAGAGCGCCAAGGTTATTAGTTCATACCTCGACCGCCTTGGCGGGGAACTGAACGCCTTCACCACCAAGGAGGAGATAGTGCTTCACGCAACCGTCCTGAGGGAGGATCTCCCCAAGGCCATCGGCCTTCTTTTCGAACTTGCCACGGACTCCGTTTTCCCGGAGGACGAGATTGAGACGGAGCGCGGCGTGGTGCTTGACGAGATAATCTCCTACAAGGATAACCCCGCAGAGGATGTCTACGATAAGTTTGAGTCCATGCTCTTTGAGGGCCATCCGCTCTCAACGCCAATCCTTGGGACATCGGCCTCCGTCAAAAAGATAAAGCCGGATATGCTCCGCCGCTTTGTCCGGGAGAAGTTCATCCCCTCCCGCATGGCCCTTTCCGTCGTGGCCGATATTGACCTTCAGAGGCTTGAAAAGGTGGTTTTGAAGCAGACGGGGAAGACCTTTTCCGGAGCATTTGCCCGGACAGGGTTGCGAAGCAACGCGGAGGAAAAGGTCTTCCCCGTCCGTTTTAACAAGGTCCTGGACAAGCATAACCACGAGGTAAATGCCGTGATAGGAGGCCTGGCGCCGTCGCTGTATGAGATGCCGGAGCGGCTCATTGCGGCAATGCTGTGCAACATCCTTGGCGGGCCGGCGTCCAATTCACTTCTGAATGCCGAACTCCGTGAAAGACGCGGATGGGTGTACGGGATTGAGTGTAATTATACCCAGTATGCAGATACCGGGGTGGTTGCCATATCCTTTGGCTGCGACAAGCCGAATCTTGATAACTGCCTGAAGGCCATTGATAAGATCCTTGCAGGGCTGCGGGAAAAACCGCTTTCCGATGCACGCCTGAAAGCATACCGGAAACAACTTCTTGGGCAACTTGCCATCAGTTCCGAGGCCGGCGAGGCCCAGTGCCTGTCCCTTGGAAAGAGTATGCTTGCATGGGGTGAAGTCATGACATCGGCCAAAACCCGCAGCATAATTGACTCCATTACCGCAGAGCAGCTCCAGGCCATGGCCGTAAGGCTGTTCTCTCCGGAGAAACTCTCCTCCTTAATATACCTTTAACCCTTCCGGGCCGCTGGTAACCTAAAAGAGGCTGTTTTACGGTAATTAGCTGCCCTATCGGACAAAAAAAGGGTGACCAGAGCGGTCACCCTAAAAGATTCAGAACGGAAGGTCTTCTTCCTCCGGGCTTTCTCCCGGCATATCGTCCAGCGTAGGAGCCGGAGCATGTTCAAACGCCGGGGGCGGAGCCGGTGCGGCGTGAACCTGAGGTGCTGCGGGAGCAGCGGGAGCCGCTGTGGGCTGGCCGGCAGGAGCGATGCGCCAGATCTGGAGGTCATTGTACCAGCGGCCGTTGAATTCACGGCTTCTGATGTTGAAAGAAATCCTGATACGGTCTCCAATCTGGTACTTGTCCAGTTCTGCCACCTTGTCCTGGCCGAAAGCCGTGAAACAGGCCTGCGCGGTGTAATTGCCGTCAGGGTATTCCAGGATGAACTCCTGTTTTGCCCAGGCGCCGCGTGCCGACGTTCCCTGCTGCGAGGCCAACTTGTGCCTCAGCGTTCCTTCCAGTTCAAGTGCCATACTATTTCTCTTTCTCTACGTAGGGGTGAACCTCAAGGAGGTCTACGTCAAAGATAAGGGTGGAGTTGGGGCCGATGTTACGGGGACCACGCTCACCGTAAGCGAGGTTTGCAGGGATCACGAGGGTGATCTTGCCGCCTTCACCGACGAGTTTCATACCCTCGGTCCAGCCGCGGATGACGCGGTTGAGGGAGAACTCGATACCTTCGTTGGCGTCAAACTCCTTGCCGTCGATAAGGGTACCGCGATAGTTCACCTTCACGGTGTCACGGTCAGAGACAGCCTTTACCTCGGAGCCGCTGTCCTGGATGAGGTAAACGATACCGGAAGCGGTGGAGTCTGCGCTGTTCTTCACATAGAAGTCCTTGCGGAAAGCGTCGCCTTTCTCCTTGTTCAGGGCGCCTTCGTAAGCGGAACGCTTGCGGAGGAACTCGTTGATGATCATATTCATATTTGAAGGATCAATCTTGAACTGCTTTACGAACACGGAGTCCATAGGCTCACCCTCCTTTGCGTTGAGGGCGTCTGCCATACCTTTGCGTACCTGGGCCATATTGAGGTCACCGAAGCCGTTCTGGGTCATGACAAGACCGAAGTTAACACCGAGGAGGTAAGAAGTGGTGTCAATCTGGCCCTTGCCCGGGAGAAGGTCACGAACTTCCTTTGAGCCCTCCACCTTGGGAGAACCGCAAGCCATCAGCATAGCGGCTGCGCCGGCGATGGCAAGAATCTTAGAAATCTTCATTTTATCAATTGTTTTTAAGTAAAATTTCAAACAATGTAAGCTATTAAGCGCTCAACCTGCAAATATACAAAACTTTTGGAACAATTCATAGATAATTGCGACGAGCGGCAAAAATAGGCGCTGAACAGCATTTTTATTTGGTTTTTACATTTATTATGATTAATTTTATGCAACCACATTGATAAGGCAAATGCCAATAGATCCCAATATTCTTCACTCCAAGCTGAAGACCTTCTTCGGCTGGGATGCCTTCAAGGGTGATCAACTGGATATTATCACTCATCTTATTGAAGGCGGGAACGCTTTTGTGCTTATGCCCACCGGCGGCGGCAAGTCCCTGTGCTACCAGATGCCTGCCCTGGTGATGGAGGGCACCGCCATAGTCATCTCCCCGCTCATAGCCCTGATGAAGAATCAGGTGGACGCCATCCGCGGCTTCGAATCCTCGGAGGAAGGGATTGCGCATTTCCTCAATTCGTCCCTCAGCCGGGTAGAGACCGCCCAGGTACAGGAGGACCTCCTGAGAGGCGTCACAAAACTCCTGTACGTTGCCCCGGAATCCCTTACCAAGGAAGAGAACATAGCCCTTCTCAAGAGCATCAAGATATCCTTCTATGCCGTGGATGAAGCCCACTGCATTTCAGAATGGGGCCACGATTTCCGTCCGGAATACCGCAAGATCGCCCGCTCCGGTGATTGCCCTTACCGCTACGGCAACGCCAAAGGTCCAGAGTGACATCCTCAAGAACCTCCGCATCCAGGATGCAACCGTGTTCAAGAGTTCCTTCAATCGGCCCAATCTCTATTATGAGGTAAGGGACAAGGTGGAGCCGGAAAAGGACATAATCCGTTTCATCCGCCAGAATCCCGGCAAGAGCGGCATAATCTACTGCCTCAGCCGCAAGAAGGTGGAGGAACTGGCGCAACTCCTTGCCATAAACGGCATCAGGGCCCTCCCGTATCACGCCGGCCTGGATGCGAAGACAAGGGCCGATAACCAGGACAAGTTCCTGATGGAGGAGATAGACGTAATTGTTGCAACCATCGCCTTTGGTATGGGCATAGATAAGCAGAACGTCCGTTTTGTCATCCATTATGACATCCCCAAGAGCATAGAGGGTTATTACCAGGAAACCGGCCGCGCCGGCCGTGACGGCCAGGAAGGCACCTGCATCACATACTACAGTTACAAGGACATCCAGAAACTGGAGAAGTTCATGCAGGGAAAGCCCGTGGCGGAGCAGGAGATAGGAAAGCAACTCCTCAAGGAAACCGTGGCTTACGCAGAGTCCAGCCAATGCCGCCGCAAACTCCTCCTCAACTACTTTGGAGAGGATTATACCCAGGATAACTGCGGCGCCTGTGACAACTGCCTGCATCCCAAGGTGCGCTTCGACGGCCATGAAGAGATGTGCCTTGTCATTGAACTCATAGAGTCCCTCAAGGAGCATTTCAAACTGGAGCACCTTACCGGCATCCTTGCCGGGGAGGCCAGCGCAATGATAAAGTCTTATCAGCACGACCAACTGCCGCTGTTCGGCGCCGGCAAGGACCATGACCAGCGCTTCTGGGCTGCCGTAATCCACCAGGGCCTCATTCTCCACTTCCTTGAAAAAGACATTGAGAACTACGGCCTCATTTCGGTGACAGACGCCGGCCTTGAGTTCTTCCTGCATCCTAAGGAACTTATGCTGGTGGAGGACCGCACGTTCTCAGAAGGTGAAGATGACGACGAAGAAGACGCCGCTGCGGTTCGCGGTGGCGGCGGCGGAGACCAGGTGCTTCTGGCTATGCTCAAGGACCTTCGCAAGGACGTTGCCCGCAAGATGAGGGTCCAGCCCTGGGTGGTGTTCAGCGATCCTTCGCTGGAAGACATGACCATAGTGTATCCTCTCACCCTCAAGGAACTCTCGGAAAAGTGCCAGGGCGTAGGTGAAGGCAAGGCCCGCAAATTCGGCCAGCCGTTCATTGATCTCATTGCAAAATACGTTGAGGAGAATGAGATTGAAAGGCCGGACGATTTTGTGGTAAAGAGCGTCGCGTCCAAGTCCGGCAACAAGGTGTATATCATCCAGTCCATAGACCGTAAACTCCCTCTGGAAGACATTGCAAGGGCCAAGGACCTTGATATGGATCAGCTTCTAACGGAAATGGAGGCCATAGTGAGCACCGGCACAAGGCTCAACCTCGGCTATTATATCTCAGAAAACCTTGATCCTGAGGTTGTTCAGGAACTCTACGACTGGTTCAAGAATGACGCCGCATCGGATTCTCTTGCCGATGCCCGCGCGGAATTATCGGCCGATTACGAGGACATCGAAATTCGCCTGGTAAGGCTGAAATTCCTCTGCGAGGTCGCAAACTAATGCCCGCCGGGGCAGCTCATTACCGGAAATATGGCGTTTTACGGTTACCAGCGGCCCAAAGGGCAGCCAGTTACCGGGAAAGGGGCGTTTTACGGTTACCAGCGGCTCAGCAACTGGAGTGGGCGGCTGTTTTGATCACACATGGAGCGGCAAATATATGACAATGTGTCATCGGCACGGATTATCGCAGGATTTTTGTATCTTTGTGGGCTATGATGAATATTGGATATAACAACAGGTGGTTAAGGCTTGCAAAGGACATAATCTTTGTGGCCCTTGCCGTCTGGATACTTACAAGGCACAGCATACTGGCATTCATTATTGGAGCGCTGGGCGCGTTCTGGTATGGGCGTGACGCCTATTTCCAGGCAAAGGCCCTGTGGCAGGAGAAGCATTACAAGGCTCCCGAGGCCCCTAAGGACGGCCCCAACACCCAGGCCCCTCAGGATGACGGGAAGGTAACCATTACCAACCTGTCAGATGCCAAGGAAGTGGATTTTGAGAAAGAATAGGACGTGATTCCTAAAGAGACAGTAGATCTTATCCTTGATACCGCCCGGGTAGAGGAGGTTATAGGGGATTTCGTGACGCTTAAGCGCCGCGGGTCCAGTTATGTGGCCTGCTGTCCTTTCCATAATGAGAAAACCCCGTCTTTCCACGTAACCCCTTCAAAGGGCATCTACAAGTGTTTTGGCTGCGGTAAGGCCGGAAGCGCAGTGGGGTTCCTGATGGATTATGACCATCTCACATACCCTGAAGCCCTCCGTTACCTTGCAAAAAAATACAATATAGAGGTAAAGGAAGAGGAAGAGACCGCAGAGCAGATTGCAGCGCGCCAGCGCACGGAAAGCCTTATGGCGGTATCTGAATTTGCCCGTCAGTTCTTCCAAGACCAGTTAAAGACAGGTGAAGGCCGCGCAGTCGGCTACCGCTATTACCGTGAGCGCGGAATAGAGGACGCCACCATTGAAAAGTGGAGCCTTGGCTGGGCCCCATCCGGGAAGGCCACCTTTGTGGAAGCAGCCCGCGCGGCCGGTTACAAGGACGAATTCCTTGTGGCGGCAGGCCTTGCCATCCAGCAGGAAGACGGCACCCTCATTGACAAGTTCCGTGAAAGGGTGATGTTCCCCATCCACTCCGTGAGCGGACGCGTCATTGCCTACAGCGGCCGTACGCTCAAAAGTGACAACCCCGCAAAGTACGTAAACTCCCCGGAAACGGAGATTTACATAAAGAGCAGGAATCTCCTTGGAATCTACCTTGCCAAAAGCGAGATAGCAAAGCAGGACTGCTGCATCCTTGTGGAAGGCAACGTGGACGTTGTGATGATGCACCAGATGGGCATTACCAACGTAGTCGCCTCCTGCGGCACCTCCCTCACGGAGGAGCAGATCCGCCTCATAAAGCGCTTCACGGAGAACATCACCATCATGTACGACGGCGACAAAGCCGGTCTCCACGCCGCTCTCCGCGCTATAGGGATGATCCTCAAGGAAGGGATGAACCCCAAGGTGGTGTTCCTCCCTGACGGCGATGACCCGGATTCCTTCTCCCGCAAGCACACGCTGGAGGAGATACGGGAATTCATATCGGCCCACCAGCAGGATGGCATCGCCTTCAAGACGGACCTTCTCCTGGGAGAGGCCGGCGACGACCCCCTCAAGAAGGCCAACCTCATCAACGAGATAGCGGATACAGTGGCCGATATCCCGGACGCCATCAAGCGCCAGGTGTACGTGGACACCGTTGCCCGCCGCTTCGCAATTGAGGCCGATATTATCCAGGACCGCGTGCGGAAAACCCGGGAGAATGCCAGGAAGGAGATGCCCGGTCGGGCCGGGCATGACGGCAGAGGACAGGCCGGCGGTCAGGGCAGCGATGAGCGCGTCATGGCCGACACCGATCGGCCATCTCAAGCCGCAGCGCCAAGAATCGGCAATATAACAGAGCCATCGGAGCGTGAACTTCTAGGCTTCATCCTTCGGCACGGATGCTCGGAACTGAAGTTTGAGACGGACTCGGAGTTCTATAACCCTGACGGTTCCCAGACCGTAGCGGAATTCATAGACGCCGCCCTTAACGGAGACAACGCCGCATTCTCAAACCCCGCCTACCAGGCAGCATACAACGCATATTTCGCCCTCTACGACGAAGGCCTGGACCAGGACGGCATAGTGCGTTCACTCCTCAACGGCGAAGACCGCACCGTTGCCGCGGTGGTGGCAGACCTTGCCACGGAAAAGTATGAACTCACCGTCCATAACTTTTCCGACGCCCTCACCACCACGGATTCCTGGCTGGTGACCTATGTGCCCCGCGCCATACTTGCCTACCACGACAAACGCCTCCAGGCCCAGCAGGCCGATATTAACCGCCGCCTGGCACAGGCAACCCCGGAAGAGGCCACACAGCTTCTGACGGAACTGAGCAGCATCAATGCCCTCAAGAAGACCATCAACATAAAACTTGGAAGAATAAAGAAATGAGCAGTTACAAAAGAACCCTGGTGACCTGCGCGCTCCCCTATGCCAACGGTCCCGTACATATCGGCCATCTTGCCGGTGCCTACATCCCCGGAGACATCTATGTCCGTTATCTCCGAATGCGCGGGGAAGACGTGGTGTTTGTGTGCGGATCCGATGAACACGGCGTTCCCATCACCATCAAGGCCAAGGACCAGGGCGTAACTCCCCAGGATATTGTGGACAAGTACCACAAAATAATGAAGGACGCCTTCACGGGCCTCGGAATCAATTTTGACATCTATTCCCGTACGTCCTCCGAAGTTCACGCAAAGAACGCCTCCGAGTTCTTCCGTAAACTCTATGACCAGGCCGATTTCATCACCCAGGAATCTGAGCAGCTCTATGACGAGCAGGCAAAGATGTTCCTCACTGACCGCCTCATAGAGGGTACCTGCCCCAAGTGCGGCAACCCCCACGCTTACGGTGACCAGTGCGAGAAATGCGGCTGCACCCTCTCCCCGGAAGAACTTCTGGAGCCAAAATCCAGGCTCTCCGGCAGCGCTCCCGTGAAGAAAAAGACCAAGCACTGGTACCTTCCCCTTGACAAGTACGAGCCCTGGCTCCGTGACTGGATCCTGGAGCAGCACAAGGAGTGGAAGACCAATGTCTACGGCCAGTGCAAGAGTTGGCTGGACGGCGGCCTGCAGCCCCGTGCCGTCACCCGTGACCTTGACTGGGGCGTTCCCGTTCCGGTAGAGGGTGCAGAGGGCAAGGTGCTGTATGTGTGGTTCGACGCCCCCATCGGCTATATTTCCAACACCAAGGAACTCCTGCCTCAGAGTTGGGAGAAGTGGTGGAAGGATCCTGAGACGCGTCTGGTGCATTTTATCGGCAAGGATAACATTGTGTTCCACTGCATCGTGTTCCCTTCAATGCTGAAGGCCGAGGGAACGTATATCCTTCCGGACAATGTCCCTTCCAACGAGTTCCTTAACCTTGAGGGTGACAAGATATCCACGTCACGCAACTGGGCCGTGTGGGTTAATGAATACGAGGAGCAGTTCCCGGGCTGCGAGGACGTGATGCGTTATGTCCTCACCGCCAATGCCCCCGAGACCAAGGACAATGACTTCACCTGGAAGGACTTCCAGGCACGCAATAACTCTGAACTTCTGGCAGTATTCGGAAACTTCGTGAACCGCGCCGTGGTGCTCACGCATAAGTACTTCGGCGGCGCAGTTCCTGAGAACAAAAAGCCGGAAGCAATTGATAAGGAGACGCTTGAGGCCCTTAAGCCCTGCCGTGAGGCCCTTGAGAAATACATTGAGACTTTCCACTTCAGGGAGGCCCTGAAGGAGGCTATGAACATGGCACGTATCGGCAACAAATACATCTCCGACATGGAACCCTGGAAGATTGCCAAGGAGGATATGGACCGCTGCGCCAGCATCCTTTACACCTGCCTTCAGATCTGTGCCGATCTAGCAATTGCCTTCGAGCCCTTCACTCCGTTCAGTGCCCAGAAACTGAGGGACATCCTGAAAGTTGGCGTAAACGCCGGCTGGGACTACCGCGCCGGTGAAGGCACCCCCACCGTCAACTTCTACAAGGAAGGTGAAGGCAAGGCTGTGCATACGGTGGCCGCGTCATCCCTGGCCCCGACCGGGGATCTCACCCTGTCCTGGGACATGCTGGGTAACGCAGAACTGCTGCCGGCCGGGCATCAACTTGGAGAGGCGGTGCTGCTGTTCCGTAAGATTGAGGACGCAGAGATCGATGCCCAGATTGCAAGGCTTGAGGCCATCAAGAAGGCCCGTGAGGAGGCCGAGGCCGCAAAGGCCGCTGCAGAAGCTGCTAAGAAGATTGAACCGCAGAAGCCGGAGGTCACCTTCGAGCAGTTTGGTGCAATGGATATCCGCACGGCTACGGTTCTGGCTGCAGAGCGCGTTCCAAAGACGGATAAACTTCTCAAACTCACTATTGATACCGGCATTGACCAGCGCACAATTGTGTCCGGCATTGCAGAGTACTATTCTCCGGAAGATATGGTGGGTAAGCAGATCTGCATCCTTGCGAACCTTGCTCCCCGCGTGATCCGCGGCATAGAGTCAAAGGGTATGATCCTTATGGCAAAGCAGGGTGACGGCAAGATGCGCTTCATCACCCCGCAGGAGGCCGTTGTGAATGGCGCCCAGATAGGTTAACGCCGGGAGGTAATTACTGAAGGGCCTTGACGTCTTCTGGCGTCAGGCCCGTTTTTGTGCATATTTCCTGCACGGAAGAGCCATTTTTAATCATAGCGACTGCCAGCTTCACCTGATTCAAGGCTTCAGCCCTGCCTTCGGCTTTCCCTTGCTTCCGGGCAAAGGCTTCTGTTGCCATACGGTCAATTTCTGTCCACATAATACTATCGTAATTTTGTCTTTCCGTCACTGTCAAAGATAATGTGTTTTTTAGAAATCTCCAATTAGTTCATATTCATTCCTTTATGCTCCTTACGTTTGAGAACTGAGGGTTAGGGCAGTTCATTACCGTTTCCAGGCCGATTTTCGGTTACGGGCAGCCCAAAGGGCAGCTGGTGACACAAAAATGGCCATTTTCGTGTTACGCGCTGCCCTGAAGCACAGCTAGGGCAACAAAAACAGGCATTTTTGTGTCCGTGGCTGGTCCTTGCCCGCCAAGTGACAAATCCCTCCGTCATGCCCGACTACGACCGGGCATCTTATATCAATCATCTCGACATAGGAGAAAAGTGAGAAACACAAGGAGTATCGTTAGTATAGTATTGTTTATATCTAATTAGTTGATTATTTTTGCAGGAGCAAATACATCAGATTTCAATACGGAATCGCTTTTGACGGACATTCTTGAAACTTGGAAACTTTTAATGTCACTGTCCGGTCACAAGGGTTCCCCTGCGCTTTTCGCATGGGGGATCCTGTGTCTGGTGACAGGGTTTTCCAAGACCTCAAGAATCGACACAGGTGAACCTGTGCGATTTTTTTGTATAGTTGACTCTGGCAACTGCGGAAAATAATGATAATTGGTTTTTGTTTTATAGTTTTTTCCGTGGTTGCCTTTCTAGATATGAAAGGAACAAGTCCTCGTCCGGACATTGAGAATTCTTGATAAGTGTTCTGAACCTGGAACGGCTAGTTCTTAGGCTGCCGGTAGAATGGCTCCTCATAATATACTGTATAATCTCGTACGGGACATTTGCAAAATACAAAGACATTGCTGTCCACTAAAAGTTGTGGACGATTATTATAAGGTTTAACATTTAAAACAAACTAAGTTCATCAAAACTATTTTGCTCTTTGACAATATTG
>ONOQ01000003.1 GCA_900319485.1 uncultured Bacteroidales bacterium
GCCTTTGTGGGAGGGCACCAGAGGTCCTCGTTCCCGGTGAGCCTGAACGCCTCTTCCTCCACGGCCAGCCAGTTTATGTCATCGGCCTTGGTACCGTCATTGTCCGCAATATAGCACTCGTCCAGGACCTCGTACCTGAGCCCTTCCGGGAATTTGAAGCCCGCCGGCACCACCGAGTACTGCCAGGTGATGGCGTCGTCCCCTATCTCCGGGTCCTGGTAGTAGTCTCCCTCGCGGAGGATGCGATAGTCCATAGGGTGGTCCATAAGGTAGAGTCCGCGGGCCTTCAGGGTGTCCATCTGCGCATCGTCCTTTGGCAGGAACCTTACGTAAAGGTCTGTGGCCGATAGACTTACGCGTCCGGCTTTGGTGGGATACGCCTTGGTGAGGGCGGCCTGCATATTGGCTACGGTGTAGGGGTCGTCCAGTTTCTCCCCAAGTTGGATCATATCGTGGTAAATCTCTCCATCGGCCGTCACGGAACTCTCTTCCGGAAGACCGCTCCTCTGGCAGGAGAGAAGCGCCAGGGCTGGAACAAGCAGCATCAGTGCAAACTTTTTCATAGGCATCAATTTTTGGCAAAGGTGAGTAAAGTTATCCGTGTCACAAAGCGGGAAACGTTTAATTGAAAAATCGGCATTGAGGGCCCTTCTGAGGCCGATTTTTGTGGCCGCTGAAACGGATAAACGCGGCAAAATGCCCGAAATGGCGTCGGCGCCGCGGAATAATCGGCCTTTAAAGCCCTTCTGGGGCCGATGAAAAAAAATATCCGTTTCACTCCATATGTGCACGAACTCCGTCTTTGCGAAAAGGCAAAATATTTAGTACCTTTGCAGGATTTTTAGAAGAAGCACTTTTTAATATGCAGGACATCAGAAACATAGCCATCATCGCTCACGTAGACCACGGCAAGACCACCCTCGTTGACAGAATGATCTATCAGGCCAATCTTGTACGCCGTCCGGAGGATCTTGGCAACCTTATCCTGGACAACAATGACCTTGAAAGGGAGCGCGGCATCACCATCCTCGCAAAGAACGTATCCGTCACCTACAAGGGTGTGAAAATCAACATCATCGACACTCCCGGCCACAGCGACTTCGGCGGGGAAGTAGAGCGCGTCCTGAATATGGCCGACGGCGTACTGCTGCTTGTGGACGCCTTCGAAGGCTGTATGCCCCAGACCCGCTTCGTCCTCAACAAGGCCATAGATATGGGAAAGAAGCCCATCGTTGTCATCAACAAGGTGGACAAGCCCAACTGCCGCCCGGACGAAGTCCAGGAGGAGGTTTTCGAACTTATGTTCAACCTGGGCGCCAACGAGGACCAGCTTGATTTCAAGACCATCTACGGATCGGCCAAACAGGGCTGGATGTCCCCGGACTGGAAAAAGCCCACCGGTGACATAACCGCCCTCCTTGACACCATCCTTGAGGAAATCCCCGCCCCGGCCGTGATTGAAGGCACGCCCCAGATGCTTGTCTCTTCCCTGGAGTACAGCCCCTATGTCGGCCGTATTGCAGTTGGACGCATCACACGCGGTACTCTCAAGACCGGAATGCCCGTTAGCCTTTGCAAGCGCTACGACATTGTGGAGAAGTCAAAGATCAAGCAACTTATGGTGTTTGAAGGCCTTGGGAAGGCCAATGTGGACGAGGTCCAGTGCGGAGACATCTGCGCCGTAGTTGGCATCGAAGGCTTTGAGATCGGAGACACCATTGCCGATATCGAGAATCCGGAGGCGCTTCCTCCCATCGCCGTGGACGAGCCCACCATGAGTATGCTGTTTATGATCAACAACAGCCCCTTCTTCGGCAAGGACGGAAAGTACGTCACTTCCCGCCACCTGAAGGACCGTCTGGAAAAAGAACTGGAGAAAAACCTTGCCCTACGCGTAAAGCCAGGCATCAATGCCGATAGTTTTGTGGTCTACGGCCGCGGCGTCCTGCATCTTTCAGTGCTCATTGAGACTATGCGCCGTGAAGGCTTTGAACTCCAGGTTGGTCAGCCCAAAGTGCTTGACAAGACCATAAACGGCCAGAGGTGCGAGCCAATCGAGGAACTTTCCATCGAGGTTCCGGAGCAGTTTGTGGGCGCGGCCATCGAACTTTCCACACGCCGTAAGGGCGCGCTCATAAGGATGGAACCCCGCGGAGACCGTACTCTCCTTGAGTTCGAGATTCCTACCCGCGGCCTTATGGGCCTCAGGAGCAACCTTCTCACCGCCACCCAGGGTGAGGCCGTGGTAGCCCACCGCTTCAAGGATTACCAGCCTTACAAGGGAGACATCGAGATGCGTTCAAACGGTTCCCTGGTTTCCCTTGAAACCGGAGAGGCCATTGCATACTCTATGAACAAACTCCTTGACAGGGGCCGATTCTTCGTGGAGCCCGGTGAGGAGATCTACGGCGGTCAGGTAGTGGGGGAGCACACCCGCGAGAGGGACCTCAACATCAACATCTGCAAAACCAAGAAGCTCACCAACGTGCGTGCTTCCGGCAGTGATGAGAAGGTTGTCCTCCCTCCCGCAATCAAGTTCTCATTGGAGGAGGCCCTGGAATATATCCAGGAAGATGAGCTTGTGGAGATTACTCCAAACCATATGAGAATGCGCAAGATTCAGCTTGATCCTCTGGACAGGAAAAGAAATTCCGTCTCAGAAGATTGATAATTGGAAAATTATTGCTATCTTTGCACCCCTTAATCAGTTTTTGAGGTAATGTGTAAAATCATAATACCCTTGAACGGTTGGGCTGCCGGTGAGCGGAAATTCCGCTTTACGGCAGGCACAGAGTTCTTTCAAATGTTTGGCAATCAGGAAATCCTGGACGCAAACGTTGACGTGGAAGTGAGAGTGACAAAGGAGGGTTCGCAAAAAGTAGAGGCGGACGTCACACTTAAAGGAAGCGTTACAGTCCAGTGTGACCGCTGCCTGGAACCGCTTCAGATTCCGGTGGATGAGAATCCACAGGAGGTTTTCAAACCGGGAACGGTGGAAATCGAATGGGATCTGAGCCAGGAGGTGTATGATTACATCTGTCTGGCAATGCCCCTGCAAAGGGTGCATCCGGAAGGGCAGTGCAACCCGGACACCGTCCGGTTCCTGGGCCGGAGTGGGCAGGTGAACGAGGAGGCTGGCACCAAGAACAGCCCGTTTGCAGCTCTGAAAGGACTTTTTAAAGACAAATAAACAATTAAAATTATAAACAATGGCACATCCTAAACACAAAATCTCAAAGCAGAGAAGAGATAAGCGTCGTACCCACGACTTCGCTCCCGTTCCCACTCTGAGCGTTTGCCCCAACTGCGGAGCCACAGTGATGTATCACCGTGTTTGCCCTGAGTGCGGCTACTATCGTGGTCGTCAGATCATCGAAAAGAGCGCTGAGTAAGAGCTCTTTTTTACGTGATGGCCTCATAGTTCAACGGATAGAACGGAAGTTTCCTAAACTTTAAATCGAGGTTCGATTCCTCGTGGGGCTACAAAGAAAGCATCGCCATCAGGCGGTGCTTTTTTTGTAGTCCATTGTCTTCGACTTACTGGGGGCCTTATCCCCCAGACCCCCTGTGTCGCTTCGCTCCGACTCTTGTTTGTGTCTCTTCCATCCAGAATTATAGCCCTTTTCCCGGACGTGAAGGGAAGGGATTAAAGGAAAAACGGATGACCTGTGTTTGAGGACATCCGTTTTCCGTTATAGGGAGATTACCGGGAGGTTAATTCCACTGGTAATCTGTGTAGGTTACGGTGAAGGATGACAACCTGAAGGTGGTGTAGCCACTCCTTGTCATTGTAATGTCAAGAGACTTCACAGGATTGGTGCCGCCCTTGGTCCAGGTGGTGGTTGTTCCCCACTCCATAGTACCGTTTGATGCAGAACCACCATTAGGTCGATAACCATTACCTGTAAACTCAAATGATGCATTAGTTATTTCATAAACCTTCGTGCCGTCAGTGGTGAAATGCAACTGTGTACCACTGCCAAAACGGATATGGTTCGTGCTGCTGGTAGAGTTCAGGGTTCCTTCAAAGGTTGCAGTGATACCGTTTCTTGTATCAGTCAAGGTGCTACCTGAGTACACGCGTCCACTGCCGCAAGGGAACGTTACCGTCTGGCCGGTGCGCAGGGTAGCCTTACGGTGGGTAATGGCCACGGACTCATCGGCATAACTGGTCCTGGAGGCCTTCACGGTAAACAGCACGTCAGAGGTGGTGTAGTTGACGGGCATCGTGAGCGTGATGGTGGTTCCGGCGGTATCGGTTGCAACTCCGGTGGTTCCGAGAGGCGTGGAAATGCTTGCGCCATCGCCCTCCACGGTAAGGTCGCAAGGGAGTTCGGAAACCAGTTGGATTGTTGTAGTGGTTGCATTACCTATTACCGAGGTTGATGCTGCGGTAAGTGAGAACGCCGGTGTTCCTGCCTGAACTATGTTACCGGTAGCCACAACTATTCCGTCCTCATTGCAAAGGTCAACCCTGATGGTGCGGTTGGCGCCGGTAGTGTTGGCCGGCAGGGTGAGGGCTTCATTATGGACTGCGGCTGCTGCCACGTCCTTTGTGAACACAGGACTGGAATCACCGGGAACGTAAACCTTCAGGACGGTAGGGAAACTGGAGGATACGTTCGCATTTGCAGATGTAGCGCTCATCCAGATATTGCTGTCCACAATATTCAGTGTAGCAGTACCGGCAGCCTGGGTAACGGTGACGGAGTTGCTGTGAAAGCCGTTGTCACCCGTGACGGTATAGGTTTGAGGCTGCAGCCTGTTATTCACGGGAACAGTGAGGGTAACAGCATTGGCTGAACCGGCAGGGCCGCTTGAAGGAGACACGCTGGCGCCGC
This sequence comes from uncultured Bacteroidales bacterium, assembly GCA_900319485.1. Lineage (GTDB taxonomy): Bacteria > Bacteroidota > Bacteroidia > Bacteroidales > UBA932 > Cryptobacteroides. The sequence goes on from ONOQ01000003.1 coordinate 4,842, forward strand.
TGAGAGTACCGTTCACAGTCAATGTCCACGCTGCCTCGGAATCTACATTGATAGATGCCGAAGTGGTAGTGTTGCCAATATTGGCATTGGCGGTGGTGAGTTTGATGTACGATGTTCCCAGTTGCGTCAATGTCTTGGATGCAAGGACATCTCCGGTAGAAGTGTCGCACAGATTCACGATGATGTGACGGTCAGAGCCTGTACCATTGACCGGAATGCCGGTAATTGTTTCATCGTGTCCTGCCGTTGCGGCAATAGCAGCAGTGTAGATGGGTGTGTCATTACCCTGAACGTAGGCCTTAAGGTTGGTGGCAAAACTGCTGACCAGATGTACGCTTGCCGATGTATCGGACTTACGGAGTTCATCGTTGGCGGCAGATACGCTTACCACACCGGGCTCCTGGGTGATGATTATATCTTCCCAAACAGTACTGCTAAGGTTACGTGCACGCACCGTGAACCTACGCTCGTGGATTGTAGTGTTCTGAGGTATGTTTACATTATAATTAGTAGGACCTGTTGTAGGCGTTTGATCTGCGGATGTACTGAGAACATTTCCGCCTTCATCAATGAGTTCAATGACATAAGTTGTGCCGGACTCAACGGTGACGGTCACCGAGTTGTCGCCGTTATCAACTGTAGTTGTTGCCGATGTCAGCTTCATCATAATGCCTTCCTGTGTAATGTAGGCAGTACGGACAAGGCTGGATGAAGTGTTGGTGAGGGTGACCAGATAACGTATTGCATTCTCCGTCACGTTCTCAGGCAGGGTAACGCTAACATCCTGTCCTGCGGTTGAACTGCCGCTGGAAGGACTGAGGGATGCGCCGGCAGCCACGCCGCCATTTGCCATAGAGATATTGAGCACCCAGTTTCCGGTAGATTTTACCCTGACGGTGGCAGCAGTGCCGGAGACAGTCTGACGGTTAGGCGTGATATTGTTGTTGGCGTCACCAGTCAGGGTTGTCTGGGCGGTGGTTACACCGTAAGCATCGGTTTTGAAATACTTGTTATAGACATACACCGTAGAAGTGGAGAAAGACTTGGTGGTCTCAAAATCACAAGTGAGGATTATGTCGTCACTGCCGGAAAGTTCTGCGTTGTTCTTCAGGCGCTGGTATTCAGACCAGTTGAGGGTGCGGACAAAGCAGTATGAAGACTCGTCGTTTCCGGAAAGCGACTTGAAGGGCTCTTCCAGATTCTCTATACCTGTGGTTTTCACGGGCATATTTTCATTGGAAGCAGGATTCAATGCCTTGGCGCTGTCCTCAATCAGGATTTCCATAGGGAACATGGAAGCCTGAAGGTCCCAGGGAAGTGGAATACTCAGGGTTGTGAGTTGCCCTTTTTCATCTGCAACAGTAGTGGGCGAGAGAGAGGGAGATATGTCCTTGGCGTTGAACACGCGGATTGTAACCATACGGACAAGCCTGTAGGTGTCTCCGCCGTCGTTATACGTTCCTACCAACTGCAGGGTGGAAGAAAGTGTGGACGTACCATTGGGCTCATTTAGCGTATAGTTAACATAACGCTGGTCGTTTGCGCTGTCGCTGCCGTCTACGTCCAGCGTTTTAATGGCATTGCCTTCTTTCTCGGTAACCGTAACGTTCCCGTTAAGGTTGCCGCTGGCGGCACCGTTCAGCAGGAACTTGTACCAGAATTTCTGGCTGTCAGCAGTGTATACCCAGTCGAAGTTGGGCTTCTCTACATAAAGACGGACAACACCGTTGGAAACGTCGGGAAGGGTGCGGGTATCAAGGGAAACGGAGAAGTTGCTTCCGCTGTTATGGCCTGCAGCATCGGAGATATTCTCGTAACCGTCCACCGACACTTCGGAGATTTTGATGCCATAGGTGAAATTCCTGTAGATAGGGAAATATCCGCTTTCAAGAGCAAGGTCCAGTCGGTAGTAGTGGATAGGTGTTGAGGGTGTGGGCGTGCCGCTTGAAACATAACGTGCCGCCATCAGGATGAAAGGCGGATTTTCTGTTGTGACAGCCCTCTCATATACATAGATAGTTTCACCCGCGGCGACAGATACGCCCGGGGCGTTAAATGCATCCACCGTGGTGGGGATATCGGTATCTATTTCTGGATTTGTGGGGAAGCCCAGATAGTCTTTTCCGTCGTAACTGTAGATGTAATTGGACAGCGTGAGACCGGGGTCGGTGTAGCCAGGCACCCAGTCTCCGTGGTTGGTGCTGTACATGGCGATGGCACCGCTCCTGGGCATATTGCAGAGCGCGTAGGAGACAATCTCAAAATTATCCGCTTCTTCGGTAACGGTGATGCCGGCAAAGTTACGGATGAGGGTGAGGTTGCTAAGGGCTGTTACGGTTGCGTCGGTAGGGATATACTCTCCTTCGGGAGTTTGCTCGGGGTTTCCGTCAACTTCCTTGATTTGGATTCCGTTGGGGAGGACGATACGCTGCCAATATGCGCCGTTGCCGTCTGTGACCGTCATACTCTGCATAATGTCGTTCTCGTAGGCATTGAAAGGGAGTGATGACGGGCCGTTGGCGATGATATGGAGTGCGCGCTCCTTGGAAGAGATGGGAAGACGCGCAAGGAAGTAGGCCGATGTCGCGTTCTGCGATGCAAAGCCTCCGCCTAGGGGATTGCCCTGCGCATCGCAAGGATAGGCGCTCACGTAGTCTTTAAGGTAGCGGTCTGAACCGAAAATGGCAACGTTGATGCTGCTGATGGCAGGCTCTACCCCCATTTCCATTCCTGGCTCGGCCTTGGTAGAGGCCTGAAGAACCAATGGCTCCTGGAAAGAGATGACAACTGGAACTGTTGCGCCCTGTTTTTCAAAATTGGCTATGGATGCCGGCTCCTCCCGTGTACAGGACACGGAAGCAAGCACAAGAAAGACAGAAAATATAGCGTAAATCTTTTTCATATCTCATCAAAATGTGTCATTGAGGCCGGTCTTGTATCCAAGCCATCTGCTATTAGTATAGGTGGAATGAGTGTCTCCCCAATACCAGGTATCGTAGACGCAACGGACATAACTGGTATACGTATTTGATCCAACGGTATAACCAACAGAACCGGTATTAGCTGTAACTCCTGAAAGGTCTACGAATAAGTCGTTACCAGAGCCATCCTTTACATAAAGAAGTGCCCCTGCTGCCCAATATCCGTTTGTGGTGCTTGGGTTGAAAAGCGAAGGGATTTTACTGTCGGTATTCAACTTCTGCAGGAAAAGAATCTCTGCTTCTGTGGGGATGCGCCATCGTCCGGCGGGATATCCATACTCCTGATAAGCGGCGCATCTCTTCTTTGCTCCCTCGTAAGTCACAGGAAGAGTTTTTCCGTAAGAGGAGGCAGAGATGAATTTGGGCGAAATTACGTTCTGAGTATTTTCTGCCGCAGGACGGTATTGGGTCAGTGGATCACCTGCATCACCCCCGTTCAAAACGGAACTGTATTCATCGGTGGCGGGGCCGCGGGGATCTCCAAGCACAGTGGGAAATTCCACGCCGTTTGCCAAAGGCGTGAATTTAAGAATAGTGGTGGTAACGGAATAGATGTTAGGGTTCTGATTATTGGCATTCAGATCTACAGGTGTACCTACAGCCGTATTATTAGGGCTTATAGAGCCTAAATAATGAGGTTGATAAGTAGATGTAATGTTTCCGGTAGTAGATTGACCGGAATTGTCCCAAACATTTATTCTGCTAGTTGTGGTTGATCTTCCATTAATATACACGTTGGGCTTGCTGTCGTCGTCGTTTACCGTATTGATATTTGTAATATACAGCGGCGGATACTGCGTAACCTTCAAGGTTTTGTCGTACTGCCCAATGGCATCATTTGAAAGTTGCAGGACTATGGTATATGTGTAAGGCGACACGTCATAGGTTGTTCCTGTGAAATCGTAGTCCAGCGCATGGCTGATATGGATATAATCGCCCTCGGCTGCTTTGGCAACGTCTGTGCCCGGATCCAAGGTCATGTGTGCGCCGGAACTGTAATCCTCATAATCCAGTTGTTTGCTGCGGATAGAAACGGCTCCGCTTGCAAAATAAGGTATATCAAGCGTATTTCCGTAGAACTTGATATCCATGGGATCCGGTACATTCACGTCAAGATAATAACCGGGAGACATGGAGGAGGTAATATTGCTTCCTGTTCTCCAGTCCAGTACCTGATAACCGCAGGGGACGTTCACTGCATCGTCATCGGCATCACCGCCCAGCTGGGTGACGTCAAGGACAAGGTGATACCAGTTATTGCTTGCAAAGGCGTTGGTGGGGAGCATTACCTTATAATAATACTCCTTCTGGGATTGCTGCACTATTCCGGAAGTGCTTCGGGAAAGTTTCCAGGGAACTATGAGTTTAAGGTAAGGCTCCGTGGCCGAACCGTAAGACCAAGTTTCCGGATAGGTATAGAACGACGCACTTGAAAAAGCAGTAGAGAAATCGGCTTTTCCAGATATGGCTGTATTGTTAATATTTGGATAATATTCAAATAAGGTATGGTTTGCGTCAACACCGCCCACGAGGGCTTCCGTGGTACCGTTGCAAAGGTACACGCGAATATTGCTGCCTTCGGTGAGAGGGGTCCAGACTTCGGTGACGTGCCCTTTGTCGTGATGGACCTCATCCTTCAGGTAAAAATCCATTGTAACCTTGGCAGGGAGACGCTTAAGTTCAACCTGAGCTTCACCTACCAGATTCTGACCGAGAACAGGAGCCACATGGATGTTTTCTGCCAGGCCTGTCATAACAAGGCAAAGGTCCTCATCTTCGGCCGGCATTATGTTGCCGCCGGCTTCTTGGGTGAAAGTGCGGTGGGAACCCTCGCTTAGCGCAAGTGCCTGCAAAAATGCCATAGTGGTTGGGTTGCCACTGTCATAGAAGTCGGATTCCGGACCGGGATAGTTTGCGATAGAGAATACCTTATATTCACCGTCCGCTATAGCCGAGGCTTGAATGAAGCAGGTAAAATAGGATTCAATCTCCGGAGAGAAGCGCGAATGGTGCCTGAATTCAGAGTAGTGATTGCTAAACAGGAAAACGTCCAGCGTTTTGATAAGGTTTTCGTTGCCAACGCCGGGTTTACCCGTCTTGGTGTTGATGTCCCCGCAGGTAAAAGTGAGGCGGATTCCGTTTTCACTTGAAACGTCCTGCCCGGGCTCCGCTACCTGCTGGCACGCGGCGATTGAAAGAAGCGCTGCAAAAACTGCTATTATACTGATTGACTTTTTCATATCACACTACATGCTGGGGATTATTATTGTATAGGCGCCATCCCTCTGGAGTTCGGAGTCCAGGGAGAATTCACGGCCGCCGGATGCCTGTACGGAGAAACTCAGGTCTGCCGTAATGTCAGGCTGTCCCGCTGCCGGACGGTCATCGTCATCGGCATAAATATAGAAATCTATGGTGGTGCCGGGATGGATATCGCCGGTTGAAGTTCCAATTGAGCCTGTACTTGTGTCAACAATGCCGCTTCCGAAATCGTGATTGAAGGAGTAGTAAGACGCGTTCTGTGACAGGTTGATGTGGTATGTGCACTGGGTGGGAGAGAAAATCTTGAACATTCCGTGGATGGGCATAAGCCTTCCCTGAGTGTCTGTCTTGAAAGTGATATTCCTGCCGCTGATAGTGCAGGAGGAGGAATCCCAGTCAACCCAGGTGGCCATAGCCGACTGATTCTCTACAGAGGCTGCTTGTTCTGTGTAGTCCCAGTCCAGGACGGTTTCTTCAACTTTGAAAATAGCGCCCATATAGGTGACGGTATAGGAATACTTGTGACCGCCTTTCCAGGTAGTGCCATTTGGGAAAGAAAGTTTGGAAGTTCGGATGTACGGGTTTCCTGTGACGGGATCCGTCTCTCCGTCTATCTGGTAAACAACGGTGATAACTTCAGATAGTTCGGCTTCTTCCGCCGGCCAGAAATAGTAGAAATCCTTGGTGATTGACTGCTGCTGTGAGAGGACATCCACTGGGGTTGCGCCTTTACCGTAACTCATACCGCCAAAATCTGTCCTATCGGAAAAAGCGCCGGCCTTCGATGCATTGTTGAAAGCAACATCGGCCGTTCCGTCATCGTTGAAAGTGATAACGGTTTGCTTGCTGTTTATGAAATCATCGTTCAGATACACTCCGTGAAGGAAGATAGGCTGTTCTCCGTCCGGAGTCTGGTTGGAAATCTGGAATGATATTGCAACCTGAGCAAAAAGGTGGTTGAACACCAGTGGAACATCCGAGTAGTCGTTGGCGGAAGTGTTGCGACTTACCGGATTGGAGTACATGAAGTCGTACTGCTGGGTGGATGTGGTCAGAGCCTTTGCCGGAATAGTGAGCGTATTGCCGCTGGCACTCAGGCCGATGCCGAAGAAAGCGGAGGTACTGTAGTTTTCATTGTGCTCCAGCCAACTGAAGAACAGGTGGTTTCCGCCTGTCCATACATAATTTGCCGCGGTACCATAGACCCACCGGGACTCGGTTGCATTCCACCTGAGGGTGTTGTTGATGTGGTATTGGGTGTCATTGTACCAGTCTCTGACCTGGAAAACGCTGGTGGTGTTCACGGCATCGGTAGCCTTGGTCTGAAGAGGAGCGGCAAAACGGATTCCCTCTTTCTCTGCCGTTTTGGGGGTATTCTCAATGCGGCTGCAGGCGGGAACTGCCAGAAGGGCCATCAGGGCCGGAATAAGTATTGTATTGAGCTTATTTGTCATCTTTGTCTTCTCCTTTCTGTTATTCTACGCCGATTTCAATGTCCGGGTGGATAATCCACTGTTCCTTGCGGGGATAATCGAAATTGATGAACCAGACGGCTCCGGGAACCGCAAGCCCGGAAATCTGAATTTTTGTAGCAGCGGGGAAAGTAATCCAGGCATCATTCTGCTTGAGGCGCAGGGACTTGCTGGTGCCGTTGCTCATATTGAAGGTGATCTTCACTCCGGTAATGTCCAAAGGCAGGGCGAACACCTTGAAATTGATTGAAGTTGTGGTGGAAATAATGGGATTGTAGGGCTCATCATGGTCGTCGTGGAATACAACCCCTATGGTACTGCTTGTGGAACCGGTGCCTGTGTATGTGCAGGACATACCGCTGCCGGCATCGAACGTTGCCGTTGAAACACCTGCAATGGGCTGGAAAATTGCCGTTTCAGTCTCATAGGTACTGGTTTCCATCTCAAAACTTGTGATGGTGGTGTTGTCGTTGGCGCCCACTGTGAACTCGAAGCAGGTAAAGGCGGGGTAGAAATCCAGGTTGATGCCATTGGCGTCCTGAGGACTCTGGAGGCCGGCCACCATAAAGGCATCGGACATATCAGGGTTGAAAATGAGAGTATTGTTGGCCTTCTTGCTGTAGGTTACAACCTGGGAAGAAGGAATTGTGGCCGACATCCTGTGGTTTCCAACCGTAACCTTTGAAGCGGGATACCCGGCCCAGAAATCGTGGGTGCCGGTGCCCCACTCAAGGCCGTTCTCTGCGCCGTAAGGCATAAGGTCTGTCTTGCTGTTCACTCCCGCTACGGAGATAGTGTTCACGGAATATTCCTGAGAGGCCATTCCTACTTCATCGTTTTTCATGGCAAGGACTATTCTGTCCCCGTTTGACCAGTCAATACGTTCGTAGGTTTTGCTTCCGGCGCCGTCATAGGTGGATCCGCTGTATACCGTCTTGGTGACAGGGGCCTCAGGGCGTGTGCTGGCGCGGAAACGGATTCTCATGCCGGATAAATCTTTGGTGCAACCGGCAAGCCCCAGCAGACATACTGCCGCGGCTGTGATGCTGATGATTACTCTGCTTTTTCTCATTGCTCTTCCTCTCTATTACTCCCACACCTGGTTGAAGGAGGTTTCTGAAAAATCCATAGTGACAACTTCCTGACCCATTGTTTTCACTTCGGAACTCTTTTGGATGGTGGAAGCGGCAAGAATCTCGGTTTCCAGTTCTACGGAAACCGTTCTGATTATGTCTGGAGCAATGTATCTTTTACAAGATTCCATATACACTAACTTTAACTAAAATCCTCTGTCGAAAAACCCCGCGAAAGCACTAATTCATAGCCTCTCCTGAGGGGGGCGTTTATATAATAACTAACAAAAATAAACAAACCTTGACAAAGAATCAAGGTTTAAAAAAGTTCAGGTTGCATTTTTGCAAATTCTGAAACTATATTTGTGAATTCTGAAAGGAAAGGAGAGGAAAAGTTACTCCTTTGCGTCAGTCATCCACGCCGTGACGGTCTTTCCCATCTTCTGTTTGAAAGCGGCGCTGAATGTGCTGTAACTGTGGAATCCGCTTTCTGCGGAGAGTTGATTTGCCGTAAAGGCACGGTGGCAGGCAACGGCACGGTGATACAGGCGGATGAAGTGTTCTACGCGCAGGCCGTTGATGTAGGCATTATAGGTGAGCCCCTGTCTGGAGAAGTATTGGCTCAGATAGTAACGGTTTGTGCCGATGGCCTGGGCTAGTTGGGCAAGGGTTAGGTCGTACTGCAGGAAGAGCAGCGTGTCTTCGCAGTACTTTTTCAGTTGCGGGCCTATTGTGTCGGGAACGGCGGAGTTTGACGAAGGAGTCTCCTTGTCATTTTTCGGAGGCTCCTCCGCTACGGTGTCGCTGCTGTCCAGACACCTAAGCGTTTCCACGCGCCACATCAGCAGTCCAACAACCAGGATATTGACTACCTGAATGGCATAGAGGTAAATTTTGTTGCTACTGGTAGAGCCATAAAACAACAGAGTGAGCAGGAGAACGGCCAGCACCAGGATGCTTTGCCAGAACTCCTTATGCTCCAGGTCGGCAAAATTGTCCCTGAGCCAGCGCCCATAGTTACGGATGGCAAATACCATATTCACCGTAATCAGTCCAACCAGAAGAATTAAATAAATGCGTGCCGGGCGTAACAGGCCGATGTCTTCACGGACTATGCCAATGACCGACCATACGATAACCGGGACCAATAAAACCAGAACTGGCCATATATGCCGTTCCCGGTCTTGTAACATGGCCAGCATAATGCCTACCACCGAAATGATTATAAACAGTACATCCAGAAGGCAGGCGGTTATATATGTGGCTGCAGAAGGGTGCAAAGCGTAATACATCCAATACAGATGGCCCAGGGCTAAAGTGGCCAGGAAGAAAGCAGTCCATCGGCGCAGCCGTACGGGAGGTTCTATGCCGCTGACAAATGCATTGCCATTGCGCAGCAATACATATAGTGCTGCCAGCAGTTCTAATGCCAGTACACCTCCATAGAGAAGGATGAAGAATATGTCTTGGGTTATAGATGATATATCCATCATAAGGCCAATGGGTTACATACCGGATATGCAAATATAGTCATTAATTTTGAAAAAAGGCGCTTAAACCGCATTTAATGCAGGTTTTCCTGAAAAAGTCCGGCTATAAACGGAAAGACTTCCCGTGGCGCATATCTCAGTGAAAAATGAAGATTTGACAGGATTCGCATCAAGGTGTCCATTTTCCTCCCGAATGTTCCGTGCTTTTGGATTGAGTCAAGCCGGCTGTCTCTGAAATGGCCAAAATTCCCTCCTCTTGCAACAATCCGGAAAAGATCCGCGGAATCTACCTTTTCCGGAACTACTGTCCCGGGGTCTATGAAGTCTTTAACAAATGATACCAAAAGGGCATCCCAGCGGGACAGGCCGCATTGTCTGAATAACTCATGAAGCCGCTGATAATCACCCGGGTAGGCCTTATACGCAAAGGCAAAATCAATAATCTGCCGGAGCCCCACCCCAACCCCGCAGGCGTGCTTGAGGATGTGGGAGGAGAGCATCAGAAGTTCGGCTTCCGGAGTCCCTATGGGAGGAAGTAGAGCCTTCCGCACGTGAAGGTCAAAGTACCTTCTGTGCAGTTCCACTTCGCAGCCACTCAGCATGAAAGCCACGCTGGTGTCCGGCTTTGGAGAACATTCTATTCCGGAGGCCCGGAGCAATTCCAGGGCCCTCTCAAAATCCGTTTCTCTGATGTAAAGGTCTATATCCCCGCCGGTCCGGAGTTCTGGAGAAGGGTATCTGGCGGCGCAGGTGCTGCCTTTCATTACAATGGGGTCAAGCCCTCCGGAGCGGAGTATCTCCAGGACTTCCTTCTGGGCCTGGGATAGTTCCTGATTCCGCCGTACCGTCTTTCTGACCTTAGCCAAAAGGGTGAAAAGTACGCGGTCCGGTAGGCGGAAGCCTTCAGGAAAACCCTCTGCAGTCTTGTACAGCAGGCCGATCACCGTCTGGTGACCGGCTGTGCGGAGGAGTTCCATCCAGTCTTCCTCGTCAAGGTCCGGCGGGGGTAATTCGCCTCTCAGGATCTGGAGGAGGAGCCGAAGGCTTTGCTCACCTGTCATCGGCCGAAAAGTTTGCGAAGGAATGAGCGTTTGTGGTGATGCTTATGGTGGGATTGGCGCCTTGCGCCGTTCACTATTCCGTAGATTTCCCCCCAGTCCGGCAGGCCTCCAAGGTTCCTGTCGTCAATGTAGACATCGGCAACAAGTTTTGTGGAGGTTGTCTTGTCGGAAAAGGTGAGACTTCCCATGGGGATGTCGCTGTTCACGGAATAAAACGTGAGGCCGCGCTCCTTGCAGAAGCGTATGGCATCTTCCAGAAGGTCTCCCTCGCGGGAGGTCCATAGGATAATCTTATGCCCTTCGGAAGCAAGCCTTCTGAGGGTATCTATGGCAAAGGGCTTTTCCCTGCCAATCTTTGGGTACTTGTGTTCTACAATGGTCCCGTCAAAATCTACTGCTATAATCATTTGTCGTCTTTTTCTCCATATCCGTAACCATAGCCATATCCGTAGCCATAGCCATATCCGTAACCATAACCATAACCGTAGCCGTAACCGTATCCGTAGCCGTATGAGGCGCGTATATCACCGCCGTTGAGGATGATGCTGGGATGGTTCAGGCGGCCGCTCTGGTAAACCGTCTCCAGTTCGGAAAGCGCCCTGCGATCCACCTTTCCGCTTCTCAGGATGAACAGGTTCATATCCACCAGCCTCTGGACCACCATCATATCGGCCACGGCATTCACCGGAACGCCGTCCAGAAGGATAAAATCGTATTCTTTCCTTAGTTCCTGTATGAGAGTGTCAAAGCGGGCACGGCCAAGAAGTTCTGCGGGGTTTGGCGGTATGTGTCCTCCGGGGATGAAGTCCACTCCGGGGAGGACGTCCTTGTGAAGGATTTCCGCCAGCCGCACGGAGTCGTCGAAAATGTAATTGGACAGCCCCGGGACGCCGTGCTTGAGGGAGAAGAAATTGGACGCGGTCCTCTTTCTAAGGTCCATATCCACCAGTACAACTTTCTTCCTGGCATCGGCAAGGCAGGCAGCCATATTGGTGGTAAGGAAGGTCTTACCGGCGGCAACGGAGAACGATGTTGAGGCAATCACCGGGTGCTCGCAGCCTTCCGGACGCATATAATCCAGATTCGTGCACAGCAGGCGCATAGCCTCGGTGAAAACCTTCGACCTGGAGTTCTTGTAGGCCGTGGTGAGCGTCGTGTCGCCTTTCTCGCGCTTCTTTTCCCTGGCGTATGGAACATCGGCAAGGAAAGGCATCGTGGTACCTTCCTCGATATCCTTTCTGGTATGGACGCGGTTGTCTATGACTATTCGAAGGATGAGCACCAGAGCAGGAGCCAGCAGGCCGATGAGGAATGCTACCATGAGCATCTTGTTGCGGGAAGGATAGACGGGAGTCCTGCTGGAGGTGGCCGAATCTATCATCCGGGCATTGTTGTCGGCCATAGCCTGGGTGAGGGAGTTCTCCTCGCGCTTGTTGAGGAGGAACATATACAGGGTTTCCTTGATTTTCTGCTGCCTCTCTATGGACAGGAAGCGGCGGGCCTTGGTAGGCATGGAGGTAAATTTCCTGAGGGAACTCTGCTCCTGCTCGGCAAGCGCCTGACGCTCTGAGATGAGCAGGGATATACGGCTGTCTATGAAGCCGAATATATCGGCCTTAAGGTCCTTGATGTCGTTTTCCAGTCCGCTTACGGCAAGGCTGTACTCGCCGCCGCCCTTGAGGTAGTGCTCCCTCTTGCGTACTGCGGCGTTGTACTTCAGAATGGCGTCTTCAATGTAACTGTCTTCCGTAACAAGGTTGGCGGGAATCACTTCATAACTCTGGAACGCAGACCTTACGTAGTCCTTCAGATAGCGCATAGTGCTCAGTTTGGTCTCAATCTCCACTATCTGCTTGTTCAGGGCGTTGTTCTGGTTCAGGTAATCGGCGGCCGTAGCCTCCACGTTCAGGATGCGCTCGTTGGTCTTGAGCCTTGAAAGGTCCTCTTCCACGGATCCCAGTTCGTCCTGTATGATGGCAAGACGCTCGTTGATGAAAGCGGCCGTATTTACTGCAATGCGGTTCTTTTCCCTCACAGCGTCCTCATTATACTTCTGGACCAGCATATTCAGCACGTCATCGGCCCTGACGTGGGAATAATCCATCATAGAGAGTTGAAGGATGGAGCCGTCGGTCTCGGCCTGGACAACCTTGAGGCGGGCGACAAACTGCGACGCCCTGTTTGGAACGGGTATCTTTATCACCTTGATTTCCTTCCCCATATAGGAGGAGAAACTGGAATTGGGGGAGAATATCACCCTGTGTCCGTCCACGCGGAGCGTATCGCCTAGTTGGACAGTCTGTTTTGCAAGGCCTGAGCCTTCTACGGTAATCTGCATCTCTCCGGAAGGGATCACTTTCAACTGGCACTGGAAATCTCCGTCATCCCTTACCACAAACATCCTTACCGGGGCATTCCGGTAAAGTTCCACGTTACGCAGCCTGTCCTTCTCGATATAGTCGATATCGGTATCGAGGGTTGTGACAACCATCTGCATCAGTTCTCGGGACTGGAGTTGGAGTATCTCGTTGGACATACTCACGTGATTGATGAGGCTGCTGTATGCGCCCATCTGCACGGTACTCTGTGTGTTGGAAGGGTCCTTGATGATGATGGTTGCATCGCTCCTGTATACGTGCTGCATCTTGGAATATCGGTAATACGCAAATCCCACGCATACGGCAATGCAGATTACAAACAGGTACCAGTGGCTGAGCAGGTAGAAGAACAGGTCCACCAGGTTGATGGTGCTGTTGTTGTTTTTCTCGTTCATAACTTATTTGGTTCTGCTGGTCCAAAGAAGGGCATTTACTATGATTGAAATAAGCGACAGGCCTGCGGTTACGAATGTCATCGTGGTCTGGCCGCTGGCGCTGAGGCTCACTCCCTTGGGTTTGATATATACTACATCATTCTGCTTCAGGTAGAATACCGGAGAGTCAAAGAGGTCCTTGCTCTGAAGGTCAACCGAATAGGAGCGTCGCACACCGTTCTCCGTCCTTATGACCATCACGTCACGTATGTCAGACTTGTTGGTTACGCTCTTGTTGGTTGCCAGCACCTGAAGGATGTTGATACTGTTTCCCTTGACTGGAATCATTGAATTTCCCGCACTGCCAATAACCGTGACGCTGAAATTCTCCAGGGTTACGTTTACTATGGGGTCCTTGATGAACCCGTTGGCCCTGATACCGTCGGCAATGCCGTTACGGATCTGGGTGAGGGTGGCGCCCCAGACGTTTATGGTTCCCAGTACAGGGAATTCTATGTTTCCGTTACGGTCCACTACGTATTCGTGGGTGGATTTCCCGTCGCTGAAAAGATTGAACGGTGCGGCCAGTTCGGGGGTGGAACTGGTAACTGTGATGCCAAGAAGGTCGTCGGGCTGGACCACAAGTTCCGGAGCCGGCTTGACCGGATAATCCTTATTGTACTCCATATCCGTGAGGTAACTCATCTGCCGGGCCGTGGTACAGGATACCAGGGCAAGAATGGCTATCCACGCCGGGAAAGAATTAAACAAGCGCTTCATATATTATAATAATTGAATTAATCATTTTCTCTTCGCGGAACATCTCGTCAAAGCGGGAACGCGCCCCCTCGGAAAAGTTCCGGTAATCGGCCATAACATCTTCTATGGCCCCTGCCATAAGTGCGGGATCTCCGGGAGTGACGTTCCTTCCGGAAACGCCGTCTTCATTTACCCAGGACACCCCCGAGCCGGGAATGGTGGTGGCTACAACAGGTTTTCCGCAGGACATCGCCTCTATCTGAACAATTCCGAAGGCCTCCGTCTTCATAATGCTGGGAAGGACATAGATGTCGCAGGCCCCGTAGTTGGCAGTGAGGGCCTCATCGGAAAGATAGCCTTCCAGGCACACTCTTCCCCGGAGGTTTTCAGAGTCAATGAGTTCCTCAAGTTCAGTTCGCAGCGGACCTGAACCGCCTAGGACAAGCTGATACTTTTCAGGCAGGTACTTCATTGCCCGGATGAGGACGGAAAAGCCTTTGTAGGGCACAAGACGTCCAACGGAAAAGAGGATTGTCTTTCCCGGAAAACGGTCCCTGACCGTCGCAGAGGCTGTCTTATCGGTAGTTATGGGCTCTATGCCGATAGGAACATAGGTGCACTTTTGCTGAACGTCCCCAAGCCAGGGGGAAGACTTGACGTAAACAGGGGTTGTGCCAACTATTATATCGGCCCGCCTGATGAGCCAACTCTGCAGGGGCCTGTAAAGCGAGAGCAGAAATTTCTGAGAGAGAATGTCGCTGTGCCAGTGGAGCACCACTTTTCCACGGAATCCGCTGAGGCGCAGCGCAAGGGCGGCCATAGGGTCCGGATGGTGGACGTGGATGATATCGTAATCGGCCTTGTGGCGGCGAAGCCAGGAAACCATTGCCGGGGATATCATTGTGGCTGCTTTCTTTGACATGGCCTTCACGCGGATGACGCGGCCGTGGGCATTGAACCGAAGGCTGCCGTCCGGCTGCTCCAGTTCCAGGTCCTTGAGGTCTATGCCGTCAGAGGGAAGGGTAGCGCAAAGCATGTCGCAGTCCACTCCACGGGCCGATATTCCCCGGGTGAGGTCCCACATAACCTTTTCCACGCCCCCGCGTATGGGGTAGAATTTACCTAACTGAAGTATTCTCATACGGACTTGAACAGTTGGTCCCACTTATTCATTATGGCTTCAAATTCAAAGCGTACGGCCATCCTGGCTGCTTCTTCCCCCATTTGCCTGCGGCGTTCAGGATTCCGGATAAGTTCCAGAAGTGCCAGGGCAAGCGCCTGGACATCTCCTTCAGGAACCAGCAGTCCTGTCCGGCCATCCACAATAACCTCCCGGGGACCGCACTTACAGTCAAAACTCACGGCGGGAAGGCCGTAAGCCTGAGCCTCTATAAGGGCCATCGGCAGGCCTTCGTAATGTGACGACAGGGCAAGGATGGCAGCATTCCGGTACTCTGAAGGCATATCTTTCACGGTTCCGCAGAGATGAACCGTGCGGGAGAGTCCAAGCCTGTCTGTCTGCTCCTGTAGCAGGGGGCGGAGTTCACCGTCGCCAAGAAGGCGTAGTTCCCACCTGTTATCGGCCCCAAGCGCATCCTGCACTATTTTCCAGGCGTCAATAAGCCGGTCCAGGCCTTTCTGGTACATATACCTTCCCACCGCGATTACGGTATTGCCCCCGTGCCCGCCAGGGGCAATGCCTTTGAGGGAGATGCCGTTTGGGATGGAACAGATACCGGGGATGTCTCCCCACATTGAAAGGTCTTCCCGGGTAAGGGTTACAAAGCGGTCAAAGCGTCTTACCTGGCGCACTTCATTGGCGCTCCGTAGTCTATCCACAAGCCCCCAGAGGCCCTTACGCCCATACTGCAGGCGCTTAAGGCGGGAGAAATGAAGTTCCAGGACCTTATGGCTTCCATCCTTTATGGCGGGAAGAAAACTCTGCTCGTTGCAGAACATCGAGACGGTTATGTCCGGGCGGATCTCCATCAGGGCCTTGGTGAGCCGCTTCCGGTGCCGATACTGCTTGAGCGGGTAATGGATGAGTTTGTTCCAAAGGCTTGCGCCGTTATTGTCTTCGTAGCCTATGCCAAGGTCACGCCTTTCAATCCGGCTGTCCAGCGGGAATGCGTCCGGACGGCCTTTCTGCTCGGTGGTTATGATGGTAACGTCATATCCGTGCCCTGAGAGCCAGTTGGCTTTGTCTGTCAGAATCTTCTCCATCCCAGAAGGACGGTAAAGGCCGGCTATGTTATAGACTATGCGCATATCTTTTTGGAGATAAGGGTACTCGCCTTATGGACGGTGAATGCAAGGACAATCGTAAGGGCATATACTGCCAGGATGAAAAGAAGCGGGGACTCAATAGGGAGCCTGTCCCGGAACAGTTCCATAGGGATTCCGTGGCAGAGGTAGATCTCGTAGGAAATTCCGGCTATGAACAAAATTACAGGGCCGTGCAGCCGGCCGATAGGCAGACGCGCCACAATCAGCGCTACAATGGTTGGAATAAGGATGTAGCAAAGGGTCCACACGTAGGGATTTCTGGGAAGATACAGGGCTACAAACAGTATGGATAAAACGCCAAGAAGTGCATAGTACCTGTAAGGCCTGGCTTCACAGAACGTATATATTTCTTTTTCCTTGTATGCGAAGAAGGCGCCGCTGGGAAAAGACAGGGAACATATCCACCAGCACCAGTCGTATCCGGCAAGGATGGTAACGGCCATCCACACAAGAGTACCAGCCAGTAGACCCGCCGCCTTCCATTTTCCATTAAGGAACCTGAATGAAAAGTAATATATAAGGTAGAAGAAGACGATGGCCTCGGCAAACCAGGAAAAAGGCAGGATGGGCGTGCCATACAGCACCAGGTTTTTCCAGTCGTCCAGGTAGTTCCGTTCCGGATTCCAAAGGAGTAGATAATAGCAGATTAAAGCAAGCACTGCCGGCAGTACGATGCGCAGGAACTTCCGTCCAGGGAACGAAGTCAGGTATGCGGAGCCCTTGGACTGGTACGACCGTACGAGTCCGAAACCCGATATGAAGAAAAACACCGACACGATGGGGGCACCCAGTTCGCGGGCAGGCTTCAGCCAGGGCAGGTCCAGGAAGAAATTCAGGTGGTCTGCCACGATCAGAAGCGCCATCAGCGCCTTCACGAGTATGAGCTTGTCTTTATCGAACGACATCATGACAGACTTTCATAGAGTTTGAGGTATCCGTCCAGTGCGGCGCGCTTGTCAAAATGCCGGAGCGCATACGCGCGGCAGCTGCGGCGCCAGGTTTCCCGGTCCTGTTTCCGTATTTCCTGCAGGCAGCCGTAAAGGCCTTTTACATCGCCCTGCTCCACAATATATCCGGTTTCGGGGACCACCGATTCCACGCTGCCGCCGGTCCTGTATGTCACCACCGGCGTTCCGCAGGAGATGGACTCGAGGTTTACGGTGGGGTAGTTGTCCTGCCAGGTGGGGTTCACAAGGGCCGTGGCCCCGCTGTAGAGCCTGACGAGCGTTTCCACGTCAGAAGTCCGCTCTATGTATGCCACTCCTTCCGGAAGCGCGCGCTTCTGGCTTTCCGTCATCTTGCCGACGATGACCAGCTGCTCGTCGGGGGCGAGCAGGCCGGAGAGCGATACCAGGTCCGGCAGCCCTTTTTCCGGCAGCCAGATGGAGGCTACGGCCAGATAATACACGGAGGCTTCCATTTCTTCCACCGGAGCAAAAACCCCGGTGTCTATCCCGTTGTGGATGCACAGGCAAGGGACCTCAGAGAGAAAAGATTTTGAGAGTTCCTTCTTCATCCACTCCGACACGACAACCAGCGTAAAGTTCGGAATCGACGTGAACAAACGCTTTTTAAGCCGGTAATTGCGGCGGGACCGGTCCAGTCCATAACTGGCGGGGAAGCGTGTCTTGCAGGGACAGTCGTGGCATTCCGTCTGCCAGCGGCTGCATCCTGCCGAAGCATAGTGATAGCAGTGGCCCGTATACAGCCAGCAGTCGTGGACCGTCCAGATGACGGCTTTCCCGGAATCGGCCAGATAGGCGCAAAGTTCCGGATAGTTGAGGAAATAGCCGTGGATGTTGTGGATGTGGATGATATCCGGATCGATTTCCCTGATGCGCTTGATGAGCTTCCGGGTAGCCCTCCGGGAAAGCAGGCCGTGGGCGTCGAATAGACGGGTGGCCAGCCAGTGGCAGAACAGGTCCAGCCGGTTGCCCACAGGGACCAGCTTCGAGGAATGCGGCATCATCCCGTCCCGCGCCCCGCTGTAGGCGATATAGCTCTCCCATCCTGCCGAAATGGCCATTTCGCCTATCTCACGCATGATTTTTCCCGTGGAGGTGTTTTCCCGGATGGTCGGGTTTATCTGCAGGAGCTTTTTCATTCCGTCTGTTCTTTTTCGGCGAGACAGGCAAGTATGAAGAAGGGGGCGAACATCATGATGATGTCGCTCGATACTTTTACCCATCCCACCATATTCACCAGCAGGATCAGGAGGAACAGTATAGTGTGTTTTCCTCCAAGCATCCTGCAGCAGGTGGATGTAATATGTACAAAAACAGCCGTCAGGAGCAGGAGGCCGATGCTTCCGAAATAAAAGATATAACGCAGGTAGCCGATATCCGTATCCATATAGAAGCCGGTCTCAAGTTGTCCGAACCTGTCCGGCGTGCCCTCGGAGTTGAAGAAGAGTCCGTCTCCTATGGCCCAGGTCTTGAGGGATTCCGGCCATACCACCATACTCTTCAGGATGTTGGTTGAGTTTGTTTCCCAATAACCTTTCTCTACCAGGGAGAAAAAGCCTTCAAAACCAAAGCGGAGGTTGTTCCGGAAAGCGTAATTGCTCTGGTACAGCATCACGATAAGACCTAAACTGACAAAGGCGCAGATGACCGCAGTTACCCAGAATCC
Source organism: uncultured Bacteroidales bacterium (assembly GCA_900319485.1). Classification (GTDB taxonomy): domain Bacteria; phylum Bacteroidota; class Bacteroidia; order Bacteroidales; family UBA932; genus Cryptobacteroides. Next base: position 23,609 of record ONOQ01000003.1, read on the forward strand.
GCTTAAATATCGCTGCCTCTTCTCGATAAAGAGCAGTAGTATCCAGTAAAACAGCGCAATGCCCACACCGATAATGGTTGTGCGGGATATCATATTGCCGATGATGCTGATAATGACAAAGGCAAAGATATAAAACGCCTCATAGCCCCGGTTGGTGTAGGAATTGGTTTCGTGAATCAGATGGGCCAGGATAACCAGTACTGCGGCAAAACGCAGTCCGGAAGGATCCAGGGCGGCCCCCAGGCCATATATACGACCTTCTGCCGGGCCCATAAAATCGGCGGCGTTACCCATCAGGCTGTCCACAAAGTTTTTGAGAGAAGGGGACAGTGTCATAGCGTATGCAAGGATGCACTGGGCAGTACATATGAAGACAAAGTACTGGCCTATCAGTTCCACGCTCGCTTTGCCGTGAACGGCCCTGATCAGCCACACCACGGTATAGGCTCCTCCCATCCATACCCAGGCGGAAATGACGTACTGGGCATATGACATATCAACGGTATTGTTGATGGTAATGATAAGGTACGTCCAAACGCTCACAAGGATGCAGATCAAACTGAATATCAGGAAATCCTTGGAGATTGCGAATTCCCGTTTATTGAGCATATCAAGGCCGAATAGGAGAAGGCCGGCAGCGGCAATCACCATCTTGGTATTGACGTCGGAGAGGAACGGCAGGTTGAAAGGGAAGATGAACAGGCTTGTTATGATTCCCGTCAGTATGACCAGAATAAACTTTTTCATCGTCCGTGCCTATTTGAATAACCTGTGAAAGCCATAGAACACCTTATCCACGGTAAAGCAGTAGAGCCTTACCAGGAAAAAGAGATTGTGCGCGGCTGCCTCCTGGACCATACGGGTGCGAAGCGGGAGAAAATGATTCTCCTTAATGTACCTGTTGGCTTCCGGGAACCACTCCTTCCAAAGCCGGAACTGCTCACTGCTGCCAGACATAAGGAAGGGAAGTTTTGTGTTAAGTTTGAAAAAGGCTATATCCTTCTGAGTAAACGGATAATCCCTTATGCTCTCCAAAGTGCGGTTCACATTGAAAAGGACATCCTCCAGGTTCTTTTCCGAGAATGAATTGGAATATGCTCCGGGATTCAATTTGAAATAGTGGTACAGCGCTTCCTGGACATATACAACCTTTGAGGCCCTTGCCGTGACTGGTATCATCGTCATATCTTCACCCATGGAGTGGCCCTCCGGGAAAGAGATGCCCTCAAAAAGCCTTGCCCTTACCAGTTTGTTCCATACATTGTATTTTGCCGTTCCTCCAAAATAGCCTTCACGGACCATAGTCTCGCCGTTCTGGAAGGAGGGGTTGCCAAGACGCCTTCTGGAACCGCCGAAATCCAGATAATAGTCACAGTACGCGATATCGACATCGGCCTTTACTGCTGCGTTCAGGAGGTGCTCCACCATCGTGGGCTCCAGCCAGTCGTCGGAATCCACGTTGAGGATCCACTCTCCGCTACAGGCCTGAAGGCCGGTATTCCTGGCGGCGGGAAGGCCCTTGTTTTTTTGGTGCACAAGCATACGGACATCCCTCTTGTATTCAGAACATACACGCCGGATTATGTCCATACTCCCGTCAGGAGAGCCGTCATCCACAAAGATAAACTGGATATCGGAGAAGGTCTGCTCCATAAGGGACCTCGCGCAGCGCTCTGCATAGGCCTCTACCTTATAAATGGGTATGATGATGGAAACCGTCATAGATTGTCTTTCAGGTATTTGACGCTTCCACTTACCAGATTGTCAAGCGCGTCCCTGTTCCCCTTGAGGCTGAGGAGGGCCGATGCATCAAGGTCATCCGGCGTATCCCTGTAATCATAGATGGACGCCTGGGCCGATACCGACTTCAAAAGAGACTGTATACGGCTGTCAGAGGCCGATTTGGAATCTACCACGCCTATAAGCGGCTTGTCGTTTATAAGGGCAAACGTAGCCCCGTGGAAAGACGTGGTGATAACGAAAGAGGCGTGCTTGAAAAGGTATGCGAAATCGGCCGGACCTGCCGATTTTATGAGTTTTGACTCCGGGCGGACCACATCCTTTGCTCGCCCCTGGAGGAACACCACTTTCATCCCAAGCGTCTTCTGCACCTTATCTACTATCCCGTAAATCTGAGGGAAAGGATCGAACATATATGAAAGCGCATATACAAGGATATACTGCTCATTTATCCTGTATTTTGACTGCAATGCCAGTTCATCCCATACATCCTGCCCCAGAAGCAGGGTAGGGTCACAGCATACGGCGGCATCCCTGCCCGTGAGGTCTTTTATTATTTCCACTCCAGAGCGTTCCCTAACGGAAATGGCCCGGAAGCGGGACAGGTGCTTTGAGTATACTTCCTTCAGGCCCCCTTCAATTGCGCTGGCTGCAATGCTTGAGGCGTAGGATATCCTCCTGGCGTCCGGTGCGGCAAAGGCAAGCAGGAAGTTCACGTCGTCTCCTATGAAACGGGGGTTCCATATCTGGTCGCTCCCCGCAATGTAAAGGTCGTACAGCGGAGGATTCTTCACTATGCTCCTTTTGTCGTAAGTCTTTTTTGAAAGGACCAGATTACGCCTGCGGAAAGCCTTGAACTTACATTTCATCCGCTCTACCGGGAAGCCAAACAGGGCTTCCCGTAAAAAGGATATGACCCTTGCCTTCAGCGAAGGCGTGGAGCCGCTTTTATCCAGGTACTTGTAATCGATAATCTCACTGTCATAACCCATTTCACGCAGTTTCCGCTGCAGGGCATAGGCCTGCAGGGCACTCCCGCAGTTGAGCACTTTGTGCATGGTTATGATCCCTATTCTCATTTCTGACGGCGGTCAAGGGGATACCTCAGAAGCAGTTTGATGCGCTTAGTCAGAGGCAGGTTCTGAAGGCTGTCACGCTGCGCTGTCCAGAAGTCCCGTGTGAATTTTTCATCAAAGAAAATGGACCTTCTGTAGCAGTCCCACCATATGTCCATATTGGGGCAGGCTCCTTTCCAGGGTTTCTCTCCGTTGTAATGGACAATACCGCAACTCAGCGCCCGCTCCACTTCATCGGCCCCGTATATTTCCTCCATTTCCTTACGCCGGTCCACAATAAGGTCGTAAAGTTGGACGGTCATACAGTAGGAGGGCCCAAGGGGAAGGATGCGGCCGTTACAGGAGATGTTGATTATGTCCATATCCTGATAAAGGTAGTTGTTCTTTCCAAGTTCACGGAACTCATTGAGTTTGCCGTCGGCAAGAAGGAGGGCGGAATTGATAATCAGGTTTCCGGAATAATAAAAGCCTTTCTGCCAGTCAAGGCCCAAATCCTCTATATATTTCCTGAAGGAAGGACGTAGGCGGGAGCAGTTGTCCACACCGGCAAAATAGTTCTGCCCAAGGTCAAGGTCGTAGTACTTACTCAGATCCTCGCGTATGATTACGTCCACGTCAGAGTACAGCAGTTTGTCATACTCCGGTATCAGTTCAGGGGACAGAAGCCTGTAATATGCTGTCTCCGGTATGCCGCGGACCTCATAACTCCCAACGAACTCGCCTTCAACCTTCCTGAATGTAAGGCGGCAGTTTCCATAACGCCCGGGAAGAGAGTTAAGGCGGCTTCCCGTGAAATCGCAGGCAGGGGAGTGGAGGACAAAGATATCATAGAAGGTGGTTGGAGCGGCACTTTCCAGAAGGGAAGTCAGGCACACTCCGGCAGCCAGTTCCAGGGAGGAGTCAAAAGTAAAAAGTATGGGAACCGTTTTCATATTATGAACGGATTTGTCTGAGAAGCCTTACAATCCAGCCCAGTCCTGCATATTGCATATTGCAGATCATCTTCTGTTTAAGGGGCAGGGAAGAGCGGTCAAGGCGGCTTTTGTAGCGGGAGTAGATGTACCTGTAATCGGCCTTCTCGCCTTTACCGGCATAGGTTGAATCATAGATTCTTCTTGCCGCATATAAGTCAAAGGCTTTCTGATGGCAGGCCTCCTGCATATAGGGCTCTAGCGCTTCAAGAAGAAGTGTCCACTCTTTTACCGGGCGGGAATGCCACTGATTGGTGATGGAGCCGGTATTGATGGATTTGTCATAGTGGTAATACGCTTTCCCGACGTAAGCCAACTTCAGCGGGTGGGACAGAAGCCTAACCAGAAGGAGTTGGTCCTCGCAGCAGTTGACCCCGCTCAAAAAGCCGATATTGAACTGCCGGTACAGGCTGTGCCGGATAAGTTTATTGGCCATTCCGGCGTGAAGCTCATTCAGCATTTTCCACTGTACGACCTGCGGGTCCTCTGAACCCGGAGCCTGCATTTTGTATACGTTATAGTTGCCGAACTCTTCAATGATATCGCAGATGACCATATCGGCGTGGGTTTCCTGCTGTTTCCCATACATCCCCTCAAGCATATCGGCATCAATCCAGTCGTCGGAATCCACAAAGATTGAGAATCGGCCCCTGGCCATCTCCAGGCCTTTCTGGCGAGTATAGGCTACTCCGTGATTCTGCTGGCAGATGGTCCTGATGCGCTCGTCCTTATACAGGCCGATGACATCCCGGGTGGAGTCCGTGCTGCCGTCGTCCAGAATCAGCAGTTCGAAATCACGGAAGGACTGGGCCAGGATGCTCTCAATGCACCGGCCTATGGAGTTTCCGGCATTGAAGGCGGCAACGATTACCGATATTTCAGGGGACGTTACTCCTGCCATTTTTTTAAATGATCCTTGAAAGGACAGGCGTCCATTATGGCCTCGAAATCTATATCCCCGGCCACGCCAAACAGCGCATCGTCATTAAGAATTGCATCAAGGTCTTCACTGCTGCCGATACGCACCGGCGCAGGGACGTCCCTTCCCACGGAAGCAAAATAGTCCAGGTACTTGAAACTGCCCCCGGCAATGTTGTCCGAAAAACGGACCCACGTGTTGGGGATACCATAACTGTCGGCCACAATCAGGCCGTGAAGGGAACTTGATATAATCTTCTCACAGGAGCAGACAGCATCCGGGATATCGTGCCAGTGCTTATAATCGGCCATACTTATCACCAGTACATCCGGCCTTGATATGATGGATCTCACCAGCGGATTCTTTTCGTCTACGTAGTGGGGGATGATGCCGTATTTGAATATTTTCCGGGGCTTGGGATGGTAGTATCTGGATACCAGAAGCGCCGGGTCTCCGTAAACCTCCGGGCAGTCGAATCCCTGCTGGAGCAGTGCCTGGCGGGTAAGCGGGCCGCGGACGGAGTGAATCTTCTTTGGCATAACGTGGAGGCGGCTCTTGTCCGATCTGAAACCGCTGCCCCATATTTCCAGGTTCTTTCCGTAGCACTCACCCAGAATGGAGCCTATGCAGCAGAAGGATCTTACTGGAAGATGGGGGAATATCCTGGAGCGGTTCAGTATCAGTACCTTCAGGTCGGATATTTCCTCCAGCATCTCAATATTTATGTCGTCTCCCCAGTTGTTCTTTGCATAACCCAGTCCTTGCCTTCGGACATATGCATAGACAAAGATCTTTCTGGGCTTGAAAAGAGACGCGGCGTCATATATCAGGCGTCTCAGGGTAAGTATGGTATGCTTTCCCATAATTATTTGCGGGATAAGATTTTAATGCGGGCAAACTGTTCCAGCAAAAAGGCCTTTTCACCTTCCTCCAGCAGTAGCAGGTATACACTGAGCGCACTCGCGGCAAACGAGATTCCGGAGAAAAGAAACAATCTCACCCATACCGAGCCAACGGGTATCATCTGCACAAGGAATGAGACGCCAACGGGTATGGCCATCACAAGAAGCGGCTTTACAATTACCTTTTTCACCCATTCCAGAATGGGGAAATCATACCATTGACGGCGCATCAGGAGAAGCCTGGAGACGATGAGTACCATATCTATAGCCAGCCGCACCGCAATGACAAGGTACGGTACGGCGTTTTCCCACAATACAATCCAGCAGAAGATGAGATTGGTGGCATAGATCAGTGATACCGTAATCTGGTACTTCCTAATGTCCTTGTCTGATGTTATCAGGGTAATCAGCGGATTGCAGATACTTTCAAAATAGATACAAAAGAGCGTGAGAAGGCAGAATTCCACGGCATACTGCGGGTAGTCGCCAAGCCATAACCCCAGGAAATCCCTGATTTCAAAGCAAATGGGTACAAGAAGGACCAGGATCAGATAGGCCGACAGCCGTGAAGCGCGTATGGTAAGTTTTGACAGTTCAAAGGAATCCTTTGTAACATAGTACTTCACTATCTGCGGCCTGAAGGCGGCCTGGAAGTTGGACACAAACTGGCTGACCACGGATACTATCTGGTTGCTGACGCCCATCGCTGCGTTTACCAGAACACCGTTGTAATAGTTTACGAGCATCGTCACGCCCTGGTTTGTGCCCACATAGGTGGCGGTCCCGAACAGGGCCCAGCCAGTATAGGAGAACAGTCCCTTGAAGGTGCTGCGGTTGGTGGGCTTTCTGAATCGGCACATCCCGAACGTGCGATAGCAGTATATGCGGTAGATAAGGATGTTTAAAACTCCCACGGCGGCTATGAGGATGGCATAGACAATGAGTTTGTCTCCGCTTATAGCCCGGATAAGGAACGCCACCGCCAGTTTGAACATCACGTCGAAGATGGAGAAGTAGGCATACACGGACATCTTCTCGTGGGCGATGATAGTTGCGTTGAAAGGTGCCTGAAGGATGGAAAGGAAAGTGGAAAAGATGGATAACTGGTACACCACATTGGCCGCTCCCATCCTTTCCTCAGGGATATTCATCACGGAATTAAGGAACCACAGGCCGATTGTTTCCCCCAGGAAGACTATCAGGAGGCCTATCAGCAGGTGCGACACTATGGCTGTAGAGAAAACCTCCCTCTGCGAGTCAAGGTTACCCTCAGCAAGTTCTGCCGTTATATAGCGCTGGGTGGCTCCGGTAAGGCTGCTGTTGATGAAGGTAAAGAAAACTATTATGCCGCCAACGACGTTGTAGATGCCGTAATCCTGAACCCCAAGGACGTTGAAAACTATCCTCGTGGTATACAGTGATACCAGGAGGATGACAAACATCCTGAGGTACATATACATCGTGTTCTTTGCGATGCGTATGTTGTTGGCGGTGGGCATAATGCCTAAATAAAGCGAAGAAGGTACAGGAGCCTTATGCACTTGTGTCCAAGTTCATAAACCGGCCTCAAGAGTGCCGGGCTGTCGGCCTGTTTTTCCTGCATAAGGCGTATCCTTGAATAGTGCCTTATTTTCTTTACCAGTTTCTTAAAGAGTTCCTGCGATATTGAATCCTTTACGGCGGCAAGATCGGCCATATACTGGGCGGCAATCTTACGGGTATTGAAATTACGGATGTCCCGGCTTATGTTGCTGTCGTGGATCCTGTATTTCAGCAGCAGTCCGGAACTTCTGAGTACGGGCCCCAGAAGAAGGGAGCGGAAGCGAAGGACACTGTCTTCGGTCTGGCAGTCATCGGCCAGCCTTCCGAACTTTTCAAGCACCGTTTTCCTGAATCCAAGGGCTACTCCGCCTGTCATAAAGGTATCGGACTTCAGGTATTTCTTGTCATCGACACAAAGGAGAGTATCCTTTTCCAGGATTCCGTTTCCCGTTTCATTTCCGTCTCGGTCTATGGTTATGTAAGATCCGGTTACGGCTGTGACCGAAGGGTATGACTGGAAATAATCCATCTGGATGGATACTCTTTCAGGCAGGGAGACATCGTCGCCGCCGTTGAGGAATATGTATTCTCCGTGCGAGAGTTCAAACAGGAGTTTGTTCACGTGGGGGACAAGCCCCAGGTTCCGCTCATTCCTGTTCAGGATAACCTTGTGCGGCCCCTTATAGCCTTCAACCGCCTTTTTCAGGATGTCAAACGTCCCGTCCGGGGAGTTGTCGTCGGAAAAGATTATCTCCAGGTTGGGATAAGTCTGGGACAACGCTCCGGCAACGGTATCTTCCACAAACTTCTGATGTTTGTAAAAGAGTACAAGGAGAGTTGCAAGGGGGTATTCCTCTGCTTGGACGTGCATGTTCCTTCTAACGGGAAAAATTGTTTATAATGGATACCACCTGCGCTGCTTCTTCTTTTTTTATGCAGGGGCCGATAGGGATGCTCAATTCTTCCGAGGCAATCTTTTCCGTAATGGGGAGGCTGTAGTGGGCATACTCCTTATAGCACTCCTGTTTATGCGGGGGGATGGGGTAGTGAATGAGCGTACCTACGCCATTGTCTTTGAGCCAGGCCTGCAGCGCATCCCTTTCAGGACTGAACACTGGGAAAAGATGGTACACGTTCTGTGCATCAGGGAGCCTTTCAGGGAGATACACCAGCGGGTTGTGTATGTTATCGTAATAGTATGCGGCGATTGCCCTTCGGTGGGTGTTATCGGCCTCAAGGTATTTCAGTTTTACGTCCAGGACGGCTGCCTGGATTTCGTCCAGGCGGCTGTTGCGGCCGGTATATTTGAATACGTATTTCTTCTGGCTGCCGTAGTTGGCAAGGGCCCTCACGGCTTCTGCCAGAGCCGGATCATTGGTGGTTACGGCTCCTCCATCGCCAAGGGCACCCAGGTTCTTGCCGGGGTAGAAACTGTGCCCGGCGGCATCACCGATGGAGCCGGTGCGGCGTCCGTCCGCTGTACGGCATCCGTGCGCCTGGGCATTGTCTTCAATGTGTTTCAGACCGTACTTGTGGCAGAGTTCGCCGATCTTTTCCGTATAGGCGTTTCGGCCGTAAAGGTGAACGATGGCAATTGCCCTGGTCCTGTCCGTAATGGCTTTTTCGATTAGTTTGTCGTCAATTTCAAGCGTACCCAGGCGAGGCTCCACCAGAATCGGTTTCAGTCCGTTTTCCGTAATGGCCAGGATAGTGGCGATGTATGTGTTTGCAGGCACAATAACTTCATCGCCCGGCTTCATTACACCAAGTTCAATGTAGCCACGGAATATCCAGATGAGGGCATCCAGGCCATTGGCGCAGCCAACGCAGTGTGTAGTCCCTATATAATCGGCATAGTGCCGCTCAAAAAGGGCATTCTGTTCTCCCTGGAGATACCTGCCGCCGACAACTACTTTGGCTACAGCCTCCTGGATTTCTTCTCCGTGGAGATCCGTAACATCCTTTAGTGATAAAAAAGGAATCATTTGTTTACAAATTGTCCAATCTTGAAAGCGGAGAAATTGGCCCTGGCACCATTTGCATCCACAAGTTCCCTTACAATCATATAACCATCCCGGACTTTAATCCAAAGACCATCCTCATCTATATTGAGGATTCTGCCTGTATGAGTGACAACATCAGAAGGGAAAAAAGCCACATCCGTGACGTGGTATCTCACTCCGGCGGCGTCAAAAAAGGGCAGTGGATAAGGTGGAACAAGCGCCCTGAAAAACGCTTTCAAATATTTGATGGACTGGTCAAAATCTATACGGCAATCTTCCAGATTTCTCTTTCCCACCCAGGAGGCCTTTGTTTTGTCTTGAACTCTGGGAGTAATTTTACCATCTATAAACTCTTTCACGATAATGCCAAGCTCGCTGGCTATATAGGCATTAAACTCCTGCATATACATGGTGGAAGTATCAGAATGATTGTTCTCCACCTTGAACTGAGCAATGATTGGTCCGTTGTCTATGTATTCATCCATCAGATGCACAGTAAGTCCCAACTCCGGCTCATCATTAAGAATAGCCCAAACTGTTGAGTGAAATCCCCTGTATTTTGGGAGAAGGGAATAATGCACGTTGATGCAGGTATTCTTTTCAAGGACGGAGGATGGAACAATTGTCTTGTATCCTGCAAAAACCATCAGGGTGCCATCCAAAGCATCCATGCCGGTTTCTGAATAGCGGGCGCCTAACGCTTCCAGTTCAGCATCCTGCTCCAGTATAAACACCTCAAAAGAAGCCTTGAGCAGTCCGTTACAAGCCGCAACTGCTCCCCAGCCATTTCCAAAGAGGTACACACGATAATTATTCATAGACGAATGGTAAACTCTTCGTAGACAACGCCCCTGGCTCCAAACTCTTGTTTTTGCACTGCAAGACCTTCATTCAGGTAATGTCCTCCATCTTCCGTGGAAATCCCGAAATCGAGATATCGTTTATCCTTGTAAATGTCGGAAACAAGCCTGTCTATTACAAAATCCAAAGCACCACACTTTCTCCCTTCTTCCGAATTGGCGAGATACTGCGTGTGAACTACCAGAGGAGTTACATAAACTACCGTTCCTGCAATGATATGGTTTTCCTTAAGAGCCACATAAAGCTTTATGTTCTCCGGAAAAGAAGACTGGAGAAGTCTCAATTCCCGAGCAGAATGTACCGGAGAAACGCCGTGTCTTTGAGAAAGAATCTCCGAAAGAACATCTATGAAACCCTCAAAGTCTGTACTTTCCGTGAAGGTGAGGCAAGATCGCTTTGCTTTGTTTATTTCGCGGTGCCTGCGCTTACTGAACTGTATTCTTTCAGGCAGATATATAGCACTGGAGATGCCGCATTTGGAAAGTACCGCATCGCTACGGAAAAGAGCATAAAGATCCTCATCTGATGGATAGGAACAGTAAATGGAAGGGATACGCTTGTAGGCAACTTCTTCCATTCCTTGACCTTTGAAGAAGGTCAGAAGAGTGTCCATTACTTCCAGCATCGTGCTCACGGTCATGGAACGGTCAACGATGAGACCGCCGTAGGTGAGCCCCCCGTGGGAGACTACACGTTTTCCGTGAAGGGATGCCGGAAATAGGGCTTTCAAGTTCCCCCCTTCATAAAACATGAGTGAGCAGTCCGTGAACCTGTCGGAATGATACTCCATATAATCCCTCCTGAGAAGAAAAGTCCCATTCTTGGACTCTTCTACAAAAGTGTCCCAGGACGTTTTGAGGGATGGCAGGTATCTAACCGCTTGTATCATCTTTAAAAGCCCTTCCGGTATTCCAGGAATTCCTGATAATCACGGATGTAATCCTCTTTGATATATACATCGGAAGCCAGCACCATACATACGGCGCCTGAGGAAAAATCGTCCAGGTCTCTCCAGATGCCCTGGCGGACAAGAAGTCCCTGATATGGACGGTTCAGGAAGAAAGTCCGTTTCAGGCGGCCGTCGTCCAGTGTAACCTGGAAAGAGCCGCTGGCCGCTATAATCAGCTGCGACAAATCCCTGTGTGCGTGTGCGCCGCGGGAAGATCCTCCAGGAACGTCGTAAAGGTAATAAACCCTCTTAACGTCAAAGGGGAGCGTGCCGTCGTTCTCCACAACGGTGATGCTGCCCCGGCGCTCACCCTGGATCTTGCCAAGGTCGATTATGGGGCAGTCGTTTACACTAAATTTTGCCATCGGCCTTAAGAGATTTCAACTCATCTATGCCTCGCACATACTGGGCGGCATCGTAATGCTCCGACGACAGTACCATGGCAAGGGAATTGGTGGAGAAATTCCGGAACTCGCGCCATACTCCACGGGGTATGTAAAGGCCCTCGTATGAGCGGTTCAGATGGATGGTCTTTTCCCCGGCTCCGTCTTTCAGAAGGACATCGAAACTGCCGGACATCGCTACCACAAAGTCATCAGTTGCCCGTAGGGCGTAACCTGCACGGCGTTCTCCTCCGGGGACGTCATATAACCAGTATGTCCGCTTAATCCGGAAAGGGATGTGATTGCACTCTTCTATGAATGACAGGTTTCCCCTTTCATCCGGAATGATGGGTAACTGGACAGTCTTACAATCCTGAAGATTCATTCTCTCTTACCACTGTCTCACCTCCACACGGCGGTTGCGCTGGCGTCCTTCCTCGGTGTTGTTTGAGGCCACTGGACGGGAATAGCCATACCCGTCAATGCTGATGAGCGAAGCGCGGGCGCCATTGCGCACCAGGAAGTTTTTCACGCTCTGGGCACGGCGCAGAGACAGATTCATGTTGAATTCCCTGCCGCCCACGCTGTCGGTGTGACCTTCCACTATGATACCGCTTTCGGGGTGATCCTTCATCCAGTCCACAACGTCCATAAGCGTATCCCTGGCATCGGCACGGATAATATCGCTGTTGCTGTCAAAGAGGGCTTCGGCGCTGATGGTGGTAATGACGGGATGGTCGGTGTCGTGATCACCGGTCAGGGACTTGGATGAAGAGGAATTGTCGGAATAAGGATTACGGTTAATCTTATCCACAACTACAGTGTCGCGGACAAGAGTAGGACGTACTTCGGGAACAATCACCGTTATGGGCTGGGGCTGTACGGTTATGGTAGTGGGCCTTCTATGCGGCTTGCCAAGATTGATGCTCAGGCCAAGAGTTGCGCTCAAAGAAACGGCGGGGAAACTCTTGGAATTCTCATAGATGCGGCTGCTGTAAGCTGTGGCCTTGATATCCGGGACAATTGCTATCCTCTTGGTGATATACAAGGGGAATGCGATACCTGCACCGCCGCCCAGGGCGCTGTTGTCTATCCTTGCCCAGCCAATGTGGAGGTAGGGGATAATGTTGCGATGGGCGCGGATGAGCATATCACCGTGGAGATACTCATATCTCTTATAGCCGAAGTCCGTGAATTTGTCGGAAATGGAAAGGCCCTGGAGACCTGCGCGGAAACCTCCCCAGTTACTGAACCAGTAGCCGAAGTAGATGTCATCGGCAATACCGGCGCCATTGTGCGAAGTCTCGCGGTCTGTATTGCGCTGGCCGTCAAAGCCGAAATTCATTCCCAGTCCGGCTCCAACGAACCAACTGCTGTTGTCTTTGGGTTCTTCCTGGGCGCGTGCCGCTATTGAAAGCGATAAAAGGGCGGCAGCTATGAGTGCAATCTTTTTCATCTATTTTAAAACCTGTATAATACTCCAAATGATATCAGTCCGCGAAGATCCAGCGGGAAACCGCCATAACCTTCGAAATCGCTGGCCTGTTCTTCTGCGCTTGGCATAAGGCCGTTGTATTTATCCGTATATGCTTCTCCGCAGAGATCTCCGAATATTCCAAAATGGTGGTTGAAATTATACTCCACAATTCCTCCGAAGCGGAAGCCGAATACCGTATTGGGGTCCGATACATCCTGCCAGGGATGGTGGGAATCAGTCATATTGAAGGAATGTCCCAGACCCATACCGCCGTACAGTTTTATCCGTAGGGGAGTGAGTAGGTCGGAGAGGCCGTGAAGGTCCAGGATGGCATCCACGAAGACGTTGATGCTGCTGAATGTGTATGGATAGAAGCCATGGGCCGATGTGTTCCTGGTATTGCAGGCGCTGGCGTTCTTGGCATAAGATGCGCTGAGGCGCAGGCCGAAGATGTCATTTACGTCGTACCCTCCGACAAGGCCGGCCTGGTAGGTGATAAGGCCAAGAGCCTTCCCGTTTTCCTTGTAGGAGAAATGGTTCTCGTTGATATTGAGCATAGGCCCTGTCTGCAGCCCCACATAAAAGCGGCCTTCGTGGCTGAACTTCACGGGCTGTGCGGAAGCAAAGGAACAGGACAGTAAGATGGCAAGTGCTACGCCGAATAGTTTTTTCATTATGTTGTGTTCTTTTATAATTCAAATACGGCTCCGCCGCTGGGACTGCCAAGCAAGCATCCCAGAACCAGCGCTTATGGAAATGTTTTCCATATAATCCACAAAAATACAGCATCTTCGGAAAAAATGCAAGTAATAATCCTCAAAAACGCCAATTAAACGTGTCGGAGGGCTTTTTTTTGATTATTTGGCCAGTCAAACAGCCAAAAAATGCCAAAAAATGTTATATTTGCAAGATATTTATGAAGAGACGTCTTTTAATATCTTTTTCGCTTTCTCAGGACATTCTGCTGTCACTGATTGCATCCCTGGTTTCCATCCTCATAATCAGATGGACTTCTGATCCTATACCCGGATTTACTATCTTGGTTTTCAAGTGGTTAGTTGCTGCAGCTGTGGGCACTGTTCCCGGAGTCCTCATTTCCAAGTGTAGCCTGGATGTGAAAAAATATGCAACCGTTAGGTCCATTGCCAGGGTCATGACGGCCATACTAATCAAGGAAGCCGTGATGATGGTGGCACTGGTAGTTAGGCTGGTGGTTCTTCCGCAGATGCTTCAGTACGTGCTCATCCTGCTCCTGGACTTCATCCTCACAGGTGGCGCCCTTTCATATTTGAGGGTGGCTTCAAGGCTCCTGTCCGGTCATGGCCCCAACCCCTCGCAGATGGCGTCGCGCAAAACTGCGCTTGTGGCCGGAACTGACGATGCTTCGCTGAATCTGGCCTCGGAACTGGAAAAGGAGGGCTATGACGTTATCGGCCTGCTTACAAGGAGGCCGGAGATGAACGGCCGCGTGATAATGGATTATGTGGTGTATGCCTGCAAAACGGATGAGGATCTTGAGAATCTTCAGTGGCGGTTTGGCGGCGTTGATGGAGTTTTCTTTCCCCGTACCGTAATGGAGAGAAATGACTCCGCTTCAGATTCTGGTGATAAAAAGGAAGAAAGTGACGGTGTTCAGCAGCGGGACAGGATGTCCCTTCTGGGTCATATGGTCAAACGAGGCTTCGATATCGGCCTGTCAAGTCTTTTGCTGCTTGTTTTCTCCCCGGTAATAGCAGTTTGCGCCTATTTCATAAAACGGGAAGACGGCGGCCCGGTGCTTTTTGTGCAGGAACGTATCGGCCGTGGCGGCAAGCCGTTCAATATCTATAAGTTCCGTTCAATGCGCACGGACGCCGAGGCTTCGGGTACTCCTGCACTTTATTCCGGAGAAGAGGATCCCCGCCTCACGCGGGTTGGAAGTTTTCTGAGAGCGCATCATCTTGACGAACTTCCCCAGCTTTGGAATGTTCTGAAGGGGGATATGTCGTTCATAGGATACAGGCCGGAGAGGCAGTTTTATATCAACCAGATAAAGCACTATAATCCCAGGTATGACTACCTGTTCCAGATTCGCCCCGGTGTTACCAGTTACGCCACATTGTACAACGGCTACACGGACACTATGGACAAAATGCTCACCAGGCTGGACCTGGATTTGTACTATCTTAGGAACCATACCGTCTGGTTTGACATTAAGGTACTTGGGCTCACTTTCCTGAGCATCGTAACGGGCAAGAAGTTTTAACGGGAGCCAATGGCGGAACAGAAAGCATATTGGTTTGTGGCAAAGACGCATCACGGAGCGGAGCTGGGAGTAAGGAACCGGCTCACGCAACTTGGCGTGGAGAATTTTGTCCCAACCAGGGAAAGACGTTCCACCCGCGGCAACAGAGTGGTTGAAGAGCCTCTTCTTACCAGCTTCGTATTTCTGCGCGCAACTAAACTTGAAGCACTGAATCTTGTCCATTCATGCGGAGTAAAAGCTGTTCTTGTGAACGACTGCGCTACGAATCAGCTAATGTTTGTGGCCGATAAATGCATGGAAGATTTCCGCCGTGTACTGGAAGCGTCCATTGAAGAAGGCGGTCTCATGGATAAGCCACTTACCGTAGGAGAGAAGGTGCGTGTAACCAAGGGCGTACTCAAAGGCGTGGAAGGATACGTCCTAGAACTGCAGGGTAGAATCTACGTTGTGGTGGGGCTTCTGAATTGCCTCTTTGCCCGGGCAAGAGTCCCCAGGGCCTGGCTGGAGAAAATCTAGCGCTGTTTCAAAATCTAAATAACATCTAAGCCCTTGAATTGGCTAAATGACGCTCAATTCTAGCCCTTAAATTTGGTTCCAGCGTGTTCAGAAAGGCTAATCCCTTTTGTGTAAGGAGATACTTCTGGCGTGGGTGACGAGGTGAATTAGGATACAATAACGAAACCATTCCGCTATCCACTGCAGGTGTAAGGTACAGTTTAAGGAAGTTATCCCGTCCTTTAAGATGGAGGCGCTCCATTATATCTTTTACGGACAAAAATTCCTCCCCAATTGCTACTGTAATGAAAAGAAGGTTGGGATTATCCAAGTTGTTCTCTTCCTGATGGGGCTGAATTTCTTCTTTTTCCTCCGGTTCTTCAATAATATCTACAAATTCAGGTAGGAAATTTGGCGAAATTGCAATTTCTGGCTGTTTTGTTTCTATTATTGCATCCGCTTCACTTGATTTTTTCTCGTCCTTATCTTCAACTTTTCTTTCCTCTTTCTTTACCTGAACTTGTCCTGTACTTGTATTATTGTTAACCTTTGTTTGAGTGCTCCACTCTGCAGCCGGACGGACGTGAACGAATCTGTTCCTAAGATCCCATTGTTCAGATAGCAGCAGGTTCCTGAAAAAGCGCTCCAAATATATGGGTTCATAGCCTATATTCTTCTCAATATTCCTATAATTTGCCCTTACAAGTGCGTTGTGGAAGTACCACGAATCATTTTCAAAAGTATTAATTTTGTAACTAATGCCTAAATGACGTAGGTATAGAAGGGTGAAAACAGCCGTGAATCTAGTATTTCCTTGTTCAAATGGACATATATGCCAGAGCTTTGCTATGAATGCAGCAATGTGCGATATTAGAGTATCTGTTGAAGAAGAATTGTATCTAAATCCTTTCTCTTCTTCAAGGCATTCTTCCAGAGCATCCTGCAGTGATTCCGGGTTAGTGAAGCTGACTATATCACCGCCAAGTACCCATTCTCTTTTTGAAACATCTATTTCCCTTTGCTCTCCGGCGTTTTCAAATACTCCGTGAAAAATGTTTCTATGTAGTGTTGCAAGCCCAACTGCGCTAAAATCAAATGTTTCTGAGAGTAAAATCCTTACTGTGTTTATTGCTACTTTATCGGCCTCCTCCTTTTCAGGATCTCCAATATCGTTTGCATTCCTTTCAAAATAGTAACTTGTTACCTGCTCCTCTACTTCATTGAGGTCTATCTTGCCACTTATGTTCTTCTTGGAGAGCTGCCAAAGATATTCCGATGTCCTTAATCCATCGGCGGCTTGTATTCCTATTGCTGTCTGCCAGGCTGTCTCTATTTTGTTTACCGTTTTAGTCATTTTCCTAATCAGAGGTAATTTCCTGATACGAAGATAATAATATTTTTCAGTAAATTTGCATATTATGAATTTAAGAGAACTCGTTTTAGCCTTTGTTGCGGTGCTGTCTGTGGCCTGTGGGACAAAGAAAGTTCAGGCTCCGGTGAGCCAGACCCGTGCGTTTCCAGCCGCTGAAGTGCCCATGATGATAACCGAGCCCTCAGAGCGCATTGCGTGGCTGGGGGAGCATTTCTGGGACCGCTATACCGCTACGGACCACCTCTATTACTCCGATTCCGTCACCGTGAACGGAGTGTCGCTTGACGATCTTGAGAAGCAGGTGGGCATCTTCGCCACCTTGATCCAGCAAGGTGCTCCGGAGGACGGAGAAAAGGCAATGACGGCTCTCTACACCCGTATGGAGGCATTCCAAACGGCATTTATGGGGGCCAATCTCCTGCCGCAACTCACCGGCCTCATCACCCGGTACTTCTATGACCCCAACTCGCCGTTAAGGAGTGAGGAACTGTACCTGCCTTTTGCAAAGGCCATGGCCGATTGCCCCCTCATCGAGTCCCTGGACCGTCAGCGCTATGCCCGCGAGGCCAGGCTGTGCGCCCTGAATCGGCCCGGAACGCGCGCGGCAGACTTCCGTTTCATTGACTCGGCCGGTCGCTCCCGAACGCTGTACGGGATCAAGGCCGATCTTCTGCTTCTGGTTTTCGGAAACCCAGACTGCCACGCCTGCAAGGAGTTGCAGGCTGCCCTGGAGGCCTCTGAAGACCTTTCTGCGACTATTGCCTCCGGGGAACTGAAGGTGGTGGATATCTATATAGACGAGGACATCGACGCCTGGAAGGAGCACATCCCCCAGTACCCCGCCTCCTGGATCAACGGCTATGATCCGGACTTCGTGATCCGCACGGACCTTGTGTACGACGTCCGCGCCGTGCCCTCGCTTTATCTACTCTCGGCCGATAAAACCGTCCTCCTCAAGGACGCCACCCCGGAGCAGTTCTTTGCCGCCATGGGGATGTAGGGGATAGTGCTTTGCGCTGCTCCTGTTCCGTCCCTTGGCCTGGCCGTGTTGACAGTTAAAACACGTATAAGGCCGATTTCACTGCCCACACGGCAAGGAAATCGGCCTTTTCCCGTCAAAACGCTGCCGTGTCGGTCCCCAAAACACCGTTATACGCGTTCTGCGTGTCGACACGGCAATTGTATTATCTACTTGTTTTAGTAATATTTAATTATTACATTTGCAAAAAAATAGATATTATGAATCAGATATACTTTGAAGCAAGGGGAGAAGAACTGCTAGGGAGAATAGGAATGACCAAGAGCGAGTTTGCACGTAGAATGGGAATAAGGAAACAGAATGTGAAGGCTCTGTTCAAATCCAAAAACCTGGATACTATCTACAAGGCAGCAGGGGTACTGGGCGTACCATTTGAGATGTTAATAGGATATGTGGTAGAGCCGGATTTGATTAAGCACCCGCTTGAACAGTTTGAGGAAAGGGAAATAATCTCAGAGGATGATATTCCAAGGGGGAATACTCCAGAAGAGAGGCGTAACCGTCACGATATCATCTTCAATTTTTACCAAGACTGGAAGCGCCATAATCCTGATCAAAAGAAATACAATATTTGCCTGAAAGAGGACATTAATATCAGGTCTGTTTCCATTGATGAGACCGCGGCGCAGGCATCAATCTCTTACCTATCTACGCTAGCAGTCCTTCAGTTGGATGCAGTATTGACCAATGCGTGGCTGTTAAAAAGTGTTCCTTCAAAAGCAGATAGTAAGAATCAACGTCGCTTCGAAAGTATGTTGATAATGGAATATGTTTGCCAGGGAGTCGGTCGAGTTAAAATGACTGTTGGGGTCAAGCGCAGTGACAAATCAAAGGTTCAGTATTGCATCACGGCAATAGACACAGACAAAATAAAACAGGAGGCTGAATGACCTCCTGTTATCTTTGCCCCAAGACTACGTGGCGGAATTACTTCTTGAGCGAGGGCCTCGCGGGCGGGGACTTTTGCGCGACTCGATTACCCATCCGTAACACGTTTTATTATCTCGCTGCAAAGATAGCAATTATTCCTTGAATCTCAAAGGGATTGCCGTGTTGACGGTTAGAATGCGTATAAGGCCGATTTCACTGCCCACACGGCAAGGAAATCGGCCCTTTTCCGTCAAAACGCTGCCGTGTGGGTCCCCAAAACCCCGCTGTACGCGTTCTGGGTGTCGACACGGCAAAGAGGACGCAGTCTACAAATCCCTGACGCAGCGGGGCTTTTTAAACTTCTGGCCCAGAGCCATAAGAAGGTGCCTGGAACTCATTCCCCAGCCATAATAGGTTGGCGCTTTTTGGGAACCTAATGCGCCAAAAGACCAGTAGGTACGGCTGAAGGTGCCGTCAGAGTCGCTGGAATTGCCCAGATATACCGAATCTCCAGTTGTCAATGCCGAAAGGACCGTCCACATCAAAGATACTTCCCTGGCATTCGGCAGACGGTACCCTTCAGGGCAGATTCTGAATTCGCTATCCAGATCAGGGAAGCAGGCATTGAGGTAACTGTTGATGCCGCTGAACGTTTTCAAATCATAAGTGGTACCATTGAATATGCGCGTATCCACGGTTTTCAGGTCTATTACCGGTGCCGTTCCGAATTTACTGGACAGGCAGGCCATCTTGCTATGTTCGTCGTGACCTACGAGTTCGTGGTCCACTGGTTCGCGAAGTGATGTCAGATTGATGTGAGAACAGTCGAATTCAAAGAAGGTCCGGTCGTCGTAGGCTCCGGTATAGGGGCTGGTTACCGTCCCATCTTCATTCCGGTGCTTGCGTGTCAAGAGCACGTAGGGGTCCGTCTCGACAGTGGGCTCGGACAGGGTAATGTCTTTCCGCTGTCCTCCATCCAGATAATAACCAAGATTACGGACGCAGCGTGTGCTGAACTTGGAGGTCTGATCGGACCCAGTGTAATCCATATTACTGCCGTTTACTCCCTCTTCTGCCCAGACAATACGGGGATACTTGTTGCTATTGTTCCAGTCGGCCTTCTCTTGAGGAGTGTAAATATAGCGGTTACTGGCTATAATGTGCTGACGCCATTTATCCTTATTGGACTCGGCTTGATCTGACGCATTACGCTGATAAAGCCTGGCGTCACCCTCAATCCCATAGGACCCCAGAAACACGCCAATCAGTTGGACGTCGGATGCCATATACCACCGTATCTCTTCCGGATCTATAAAACCATCTCCATCGTTGTCCCTGTTTCGGGACAGGCAACTGTAGCGGAGGTAGTCATAATCAGAAAGCAGGTGCGGCGTTTCATTGGTTCCGGTGAGATCGAGATAATCGTCCCAGCGGGGCAGGGATCCCGGCTTTTCCGTTCCGTCCGGATTCAGGATGCCCCAGAGTTTCAGGGAGTTGATTCTTCCGTTGGTCGCACTGGTATTGCCGCAATCTTCAAGATTCTTATTCTTCCAATAATAGGAAGCCCCGGTCTCATTATCGTCGTCCGTAAACTCCATTCCCCAGGCGGACTGGAGGGTGGCAACCTCGTGAACGGCATAGATGCTCTGGATGGAACGCTGCTGAAGGGTAAATGATGCACCGATCATATTGCTTTCCCCGTCAGGAGATTTGGCCGATGATGCCAGAATGTGCATACGCCGCATCGGGTGGTTCACCACCAGTTTCCATAGCGTTGGATCATATCCGCCCTTAATGGGGTGTTCCTCGTAGTAATACTCGTTGACAAAGGCTGTGACCGAAATCTTAGGGTCGGTATCGTTGTCAAAATCGCTCTTGGGGAGGGACGGATCGGCCAGATGGAGGTCGTACTGGCTCTTCTGGTGCTTGATGTACTCCACAAGTTCGTTGACGTACATTGTATGGCCTTTGGTACCGGGGGCTATTCCAAGTTCGTCATATTTCTCCCAATCGTGAGGTTCGTAGAGAACACGATTGGGAGAGTACTTCCCGTCTCCTCCAAGGGAATTTACGTGGAACTCAACCCATTTGTAGTCTATGTCGCTGAGTTCAAGACCATCGTTCGGGCCGGCGCCTTCAGGGTTGAAAGGCGTCTCCACGTACCAACTGATCTGGCTGGGGTCTATAAGGTTGGCGTGGAAGGAAATCACCTGGGTGCTGTAGTGGCAGTCACTGTCGAATACCTCCTCTTCAGCCACGACGACGCGTCCCGTTGCGCCCGGCTCATTCTCTGTGCCAGTTTCAACTTCTGTCTTGATATCGTCAGACCCATTAATGTAAATCTTATAGGTGTAGTTGTGGTTGCGGAGTATGTTGAAGTCGGCATTGTCACTGGCGAAATTGCCCAGATGGATCTTGTACTTCACATTGGCATCCAGAGTGGCATTGGCATTGGAACCGGATGTGACGCCCATTACTATTTTCCCGGTCATCACTATGTATGTAGAATACTCACTAGCATACCGCCAGCCCTGGTTGAGTCCTGTCCCATCCTTTATCTCCAGTTCCCTGTGGGAATAGTTAAAAGGAGAGGGGAGGGGATCTCCAGAACGGCCATAGGGTGCTTTGCGGTTCTCCATCATATAGAAAGCAAATCCGTAGCAGGAGGCCTTGGTGACACCATCGTGATAAAAAACGAAGTTGGAAGGATTTTCAGGGTCCTTTGCCAGTTCTTCTGTCTCAAATCCAAGTTCCGGAGTAGAAAAGAACTGGCTGGCATCTGTGGCTGCATCAACGTATGGGGTTGAGGTCCGTTCCATCAAGTACGAGCAAGTGGGGACGTTTACTACATACCATTTGTCCGGAACAAACTTGCGTATGCCAGCGGCCGCCCCAGCTGTTCCTACCTGTACTTTGAATGAAACTTTTGCATAGAGCCGCTTAAGGTGAAGTGTGTTTTGGCTGATGTCATTTGGATCCGACGTATTGCCCAGAATATCTACTCCGGTAAGTTGCCCCGTCATAAGGAAATACCCGGAATTGGCGGCTATCTCACTTCTGACCTGTGTGGCAACAACGCTATTGAGTTCTCCATAAGTCTTTATGGTGGAGAGGATACCGGGAGAAACGTCAAGGTCGTCAGGGTTCATATTTGCTACGGCAACTACGGTACATCCACCCTTCTTTGATGTCCTGATATGCAGGGTGCCGGTAGTTGTTGTGGTTTCAGGATTGTCAGACGAGGTCAAATTGTTAACTGTCCACCAGTTATTCTCAGTGCTCGTTCCCAGGTTGCTTCCGTCGAAATAGTGGCCGTATATCTTTTTCCCATCACTGCCGAATATGAGAAGATACATATTGAACACGTGGCTCTCATCTACCAGGGAAAGATGCGCTTTTGTGGAAACGGTGACACCTGTCCCCTGCGGCGCTCCAAAGGGAATTACAAGGTCTATCATCTCTCCTTCCCCTTGGTAAGAATAATGTTCATACTCGCGGACGCAGCCCTGGAAAAGGACGGCTGACGTTATGATGAGAAGGATTCTATGGAGAATATACCGTTTCATAAATGAATCATTTGAATGTGTGGGACGATTCGGAAGGAGTGGCCCAAGTGCTGTTATCCACATCAAAATTCAGTGTAGCTTCCTGGTCAGCGTAGAAGACATTGATGACAAGTTTAATGTCCTCGTTGCGGGTCATATAGGTTAGGGGTACTTCCTTGTGGTTTTCTTTGAGGATTCGCCGCAGGGGAGCGCCGAAACGATATCCAAACAAAGCAAATTGAGCATCCTGCCGAGTTGCGTTGTTGGAAGGCAATTTCAGGTTTGATTCCTTCTGAGGGTTACTATCCCATCTTGCGTCAGCCTGAACATAAGAATTACTACCAATCTTGAATCGAACAAGTTTCCCTGCAAAATCTGCCGGGTTCTTATCCTTGACTACAGCACCATCTTCCACCGTTATTCCAGTAATAGAAGTTCCGCTACAGACTCCGTTTGCATTATTTGGTTGTAAAGCTAATCCCTCTATAGTGAACAGCCCTCCGGATTTTGATATACGATGGAAATACGTGTTTTTAACTCCAGTATAGGAAAAAGTGGCGTCTTGTTTTGCGGCAACGGCCGTGAGCCCGGACCAACCAGAATAGCCGTTCGCCTTAGAATAACTATATCTGGAAGAATAATCGTATGAACTCTCTTCATCATAAATGGCTTTGGCCCGGTTAAAATAATCATTGTAATTCGTGTAGCCGGCACTTTCCCACGCCATATAATTATTCTCGCTTATGTGTGTAAATATACGTCCGGAGCGTACATTAATTTGCGGATTCATTACCAAAACAAACATATCTTCCCCGTCGTCCATAGCCGAAAGGGTCGCATAAGTGACCAAATCGAACTTGGTTTGGAGCGACATCTGTTGCTCCTTGGAGCCTGTGGGGTCAAGAGTTAGTGTTGCAAAAACCTTATACGAATCAGGGTATGCGTTCTCATAGAGGAGCGTCTCATACACCAGGTATTCTTCCTCATAGCCGGAAGCCCCGAATTCGGGGGCTGTTTCAAGAGAAGAAGACAGAATCGGGTATGCCGGCAGTGGTCCGTAAGTTACCCCTGAAGGAACCGATGGAACGCCGTTCTCATCGCTCCGGCCGATTAAATATGCCCTGTCTGCGTTGAATTCGCTGAACTGGAGGTCATCCAGACGGACCGGGTAGGGAGTGGTGTTGTTGATGTAAACGCGTAAACGGACCACGGGCCGTTTAAGATAGATGGTGTGGGTCTCCACGGACAGTCCCACAAGGACTTCGGTCTGTCCGGTAAGCAGCATGGCACTTTCTCCGGCATCAGCAGGTTTAACGGGATTATCGGCCTTAAGTTCCCGTTCAAGGAATGCGGAGAAATCTCCGGAAACCATTTCCTTTTCCTGACCAGAAGCGGAAATTTCCTCCCCGCTCTTCTGCCAGGCCTCGGCATCTATATTCGCATAGGCATAAGCGGTGTAGTTGCCCGGATTCAGATGTTCGAAGTGTATAACGTCATCAGTCAGGGAAGTCCCGGTCACTTCCTCCTGATTTGGATCATTGCCGGAGGCATCAGGATCATAAGGGTATTTCTTGTAAACATTTCCCACCACATTGTTGGAATGGTCCACCAGAATTACAAGGACGTTTTTGAAGCGGAGACCGTCCAGAAGGTCATCGGCATCGGTCTTGGTCTGAAGGGATATTGCGTCACGGCTTGAAAGCCTGAACACGGCACTGCATTCTCCTGCAATGCCATCAACAGGTTCCTGTTCCTTCCTGCAGGCAAAAGCAGCAGAGAGGAGTACTATCAAAGCCAGTATGAATCTTACCTTTCTCATTCTATCCTTCAAATATTACCGGATCCGTAGTAATGCTCACTTCGTCCCACGGCGTAGCCACCACCTCTATGTCGGCGCCGCTTTGGCTGACCGTGATAAAGTAGTTGTAAACGTGATTGGGCTGCCAGGTGTCGGCACCGGCGGGAAGTTCAAGGTCAGAGATATTGATAGTCGTCTCCACCGGCGTTTGCCCGTCGTAGGAGACTGAGAAAATCACCGAAGCACCGGCATCCAGCGTATGGGGAACCATATAGTACCAGCCCATCTGGGCATAGTTGTCAGGGTTATCGGAGTCTGTGGGGTAAGGAACGGTCTTTTCCGGATCAGAGGCATCGGCAGTCCAGTCAAAAAGGGTTCCAAGGACACCAATTGCACCCGCGTTCCATCTCAACGGATAATCTGGTCCTGCTGGATTAACACCATCGGAGGGCTCGAAGTTAAATTGAGCTGACAAGCGGCTATCGATTGTAAGCGTACCACGTGGAGACAGGTTCTCCAGACGGAAGGCCGTAAGTTTGTATTTGTCACCCTGGTCCGAAGCCGTTTTAAATAGGAAGCGTACGGCAGAGGTTACGTGCTTGAAGGCCAGTTCCACACGGTCTTTCCCGCCCGCAGGTTCTGCCCTGTAAGCCCTTGCAACCATTAGGTCGTGATTGGATCCCAC
Source organism: uncultured Bacteroidales bacterium (assembly GCA_900319485.1). Taxonomy (GTDB): domain Bacteria; phylum Bacteroidota; class Bacteroidia; order Bacteroidales; family UBA932; genus Cryptobacteroides. Next base: position 48,481 of record ONOQ01000003.1, read on the forward strand.
ACGGTATGAAATCTTCAGTTCATAAGCGCTGTTGATGGAGGCGTCGCCCGTTGTATAAGGGGAAACTGCCGTAAAGCAATAGTCTCCGGTGTTCTTCCAGTACTCCAGAGGGTCATAATCCCATACGCTGCTGTCCAGATTTTCGGGATTAAATGACAGAGGGTCGGAAGGGTCTGAAAGGATTACGCTGTTGCAACGGAGGCGCCTGTTGTTGAAGAGCGTCTCGAAAACAGAGTCGTTCCCGATGGTTGCCCTCCAAACGCCAAAGACACTGATAGCATTCCCAACATTGATGAGAGTCCGGGGATCATTGGGACGTGTATTGTCGGAAGGGTCGAAGGCCTTGGTCTCTACTCCGTTATAGGCCGATGCACCGAAGAGAATAGGCTCCCTGCCTCTGTCGACTACGGACGTGCTTTCTTTCGCGCACCCGGAAAGGAGCGTGAGGAAAATAACGGCCGATATGGACAGACGCAGTTTCATCTTAGCAATTTATGTTATGTACAGTGCCCCAGTTGGACCAGGTTACGGAGAACTCTATAGGATCGTCGGGGGTAATGCTTATGTTAACTCTATATTCTTTGCCTTTAAGCCATTCAGCCGATGCATCCTCAAAGACGGTGCTCAGAGGAATGTTGCTGATCATCGTTCTGGTGTTTAGAAGGCCTTCAAAGTCAATAGTGTATTCTATGTGCAGCATGGCATATTCGTAGGAAAGGTCCTGAGGAATGGCCATGGAGACTGCCTGTGGAGATCCGTCGGCGGGGTAACTTGTGGTAAGCGTCAGATACTCGGAAGAGGTTGCGGGGGTAAAGGTAGGGATGTTTCCACGAGTAGCCCAACTGTACCATACGGTGGGGTTTGCGGTGCTTTTATGGATGGCAGTAAGGTAGATTCCGTCAAGGCGGATGCTCTTCAGTTTTACCGTGTATTTTTCCGGAACGGCCGTGTCCACTTTTTTCACGTAGAAAGAAATTCTGGAGAGAGCGTGATTGAACGTCAGTTCTACTGGCGTATCCAGGGCCGGTTTAGTCTTGTCGGACGCTACATTGGAAACCATAAAGTCCGTCTGGCCATCGGTTACCGTAAAGCGGATGTCGGGAAGATTCTTGGTGGTATTGTTATAGAGGGTGCTTGAATTATTGGCTTTGTAGAGCACAACGCTTGCCGAATACGGGTAGTATGCCCAGAAGGATACCTTTTCGTTGGGGGTGTTGGGCCAGTACTTGAGAGGGGAGTATGTGTACGAAGTTCCGTCAAATGTGACGTCTTCATTGTACATAAAGTTGGGCACTGTTGACCCTCTGGCGTTGGTCCATTTGGTGGTCTTGGTATAGTAAGCAAAGACGCCAAAAGTGGAGTTTGCGGGGAGTGTACCCTTAGTTGCCGGAACGTCAAGTGAGGAACTGAAACTGATTGGCAAATCGCCGCCCACATTGGTCCAGCCGTCGTCCTCATCCTCAGTATCGGGGCCGATGGCTTTGCTGCATGCTCCCGCCAGCAGCGCGGTTAGCGCCGCTGCTACAGCAAGGATCCATATGTTACGTCTTACAGTCATTTCTGGTACCCAGGCGGGCGGTCAGGCCCGCCTGAATAAAAAGAGTGATTAACTGTTGATAGGAAGGAATACGGTTTTCTCTTCTCCATCTTCCCAGTTTGCAACCTCGGCCTCAAGTTTAACAGATGTAAGGCCAAGACCAATCTTGAGAATATTCTTGGTGCCCTGATTGAAAGCTGTAGTAGGGAATTCAACATCTTTGGTAATGTGATTCTTAATACGGCTTTCTCCAGCATCAAGATTTCCATCCTTAGTAATGACGTAGTAAGTGATTTCCACTGTCAGAGTTGTGGCGCTTCCAGTCTTTGGAAGGATGGTAATGGCGCCAGGAGCAGGAGTCTGAACAAATGCAGGGGTAAGTGAAGCTGCTACAACACCGTCGGGCTGATCGTCGAATGTTTTTGTATTATCATCCTTAATGGCAGCGTTGATATTGTCTCCGGAAATAGTGATTACCTTGTTGGCAGAACTAGCGCCAGTGAAGTCCCAGACTCCCGTACGAAGATTAAGTTTGCCGCTATTATACTGACCAGGGATAGTAATCTTTATTTCTTCAACAGTTACTTTAGTTTCAGCAGTGTTGAATGTACCACCAAGCGTAGTCTGATCTACGGAAAGTTGGGTCTGAACATCAAGAAGGGCAAGTGCGTGCTTGAAAAGGAACTTAATCTTGGTGGGATTTGTAGCATCCGGTTTTGTAAGATTAAGGACAGGATCTCCGTCAGTAATGGCAACGGAATTACCTGCAACATCGGTATAAGTAATGTCTTTACCAACGGCATAAGTGAGGTCTACACTTGTGAGGGGATCAAAAGCGTTAGGCACTGTATAAGTTACCAAAGCATCTCCAGTATCGGTGTTTTTAGAGACTGCGGTAATGCCGACATCATTGGCGGTCTCACCAGTGGCGGGGTTAGAGACACCTGTGCTAGGAGTGACCTGTGCATAAGGAGCATAGGCGAGGAAAGAGAGCATAGGCGCGTTGTCGTCAGAAGATGCAGGAGTATCACTGTCGCCATTGGTCATATTAGGCCAATACTTGACAGGAGTGTAAGTCCAGGATGCTCCGCTAACTTTCTGGTTGTACATAAAGTTGATTGCATCGCCCTGACCGGCAACATCGTAAGCGTTAGCGCCTGTGTAGTAAGCAAATACACCAAAGCCCTTGGTCTGTAGAGTGGTGGTGGTTAACTCACCTCCAATACCACCTTTGGTGATGGTCTTGGGAATGTAAACACCGAAGGAGACTGCATCTCCCTGGCCGGTGTTCCTTGTGTGGTCAATCGTCTTGGCGCAGGAGGCGAAGACGGCGACTGCCGTAGCAGTCAGGAATAAAAACTTTTTCATAATAATGAAAATTTAAGAAGTTAATGATAAATTGTTTATATGTTGTTGCTAATTAATTGTTTACATATCAACTTCAACCTCTTCTCCACTATCCCATTCATTCACCAGGGCATCCAGTCCCTGGGCATCTTCCGGCTTCTCAATATCAGGCGGATGGATCACCGGGGCGGCTTCGCTGCCCAAAATGAGCCTGTAAAGCGCCCTGTAGCCGTCAGGGGCTTCCTCCGCCGTAATCAGATTACCAACCTTGAACACATAGTCCTGCACGGTTTTGTTGTCTATCAGCAGCGTGGAGACATTCAGCGTGGGATCACGGTCCGGGCCCGGCATTTCTCCATTGGGGAATCCGAACGTGGTAACCTTGCCGTCAATGTGCCCGACGCGTGACACGTTGTCGTCCATAGTAAGTTTCCACTCGGTCACAAACTGCGTGCCCTCATCCGGACCGGTGATATCCTGCGTGAGGTAGAAACTCCTTGCCATACCCGTTGTGCTGCAGCGCACTGACTGAAGGACATCGGCATACTCGGAATAAATTGTAACCCAGTACTGTGATACGATATTCCTGGGATAAATGGGGATACGTATGGTGTAGTACGTCACCCAGGTGTCCTCGTCAATTTGTTCAGAGTCGGTTATTGTATCGGCCTTTGTGTCCGGCTTTATATCGGGCTTTGTCACCCACGATTTCCATCCTCCCTCTTCGCTGCTGTAGTAGCGGTACTGCTCCACCATCTCCGCCGTAATCTCGAACTCGTCCGATACGCCCACGGTCATCTGCTCCGGGTTGTTTATCAGGAACTCGTCATCGGCTCTTGTGTACCATTTGCTCTTGGTTTCCATCACGCTTACGGACGCTAGGTCGAAGTTCTCCATATCGTGGAAGTCCATATACGCAAATTCGTCGGGACTATGGGAAATCATAAAGATGCGGTATTTCCCGGGCTCAAGGTGTACGGCGCAGGAATCCACCTGGGACGTTGTCTGGCTGTTGTAGTACTCCCCGTTACGGAAGAAATACAGCGTGACGCCGCTGGGCTTGATGCCGTCCGGATAGATCTCCGCCCTCCAGAGCACCTTCACAACCACCTTAACGGCCTGCTTCAGATGCAGCGGCGGCTCAATTCGGCACCCTGCCGCAAGCGCTGCGGCAAGCATAAGCATCAATATGAGCCCCTTCCTTCTCATCTGCGTCTGTTAAAGAGGTCAAGGCCGATAGAAATATACGCCCTGGTGGGCCCGAACCACTGGAAACCCTTCTGGCGAGGGGCAAACTGCGCGGGATCGCCCACGTAGTCGTAGTAATACCACCCGGTTGCGTCGTCTCCCCACACATAGGGGTCATTCCTGGAGTAGAAGTAGCCCACATCCAGGCCCATGTCTATGAAGAAGCGTCCGAAATTAATCTTGTAGCCGGCTCCGATGTTAGCGCCAAGAAGTTCTCCTTCCCAGCCGTGGGCGTCCCAGCCAAGGCCGTACTCCGCGGCGTTCAGCGCGCCCTGCAGATACAGGCCCTTGAAGCCGTTCTCCCCGCTCCTGAAGTACCTTCGGGTATGGAGCGATATATTGTGGATCTGGTTGAACCTGTGGGTGTCGTAGTGCAGCCAGTGGGACCAGTCTACATCGGCCCCGAAAGTCCAGTGACCGCGGGCGGGGTAGTACTCCAGGCTGAAACTTGGCACGGACGTAAATCCGTAATTGGGGATATACGTTGCGTCAAAAAGGAGGTTTGTACTGATGCCGATGACAGGGGAGAACCTGCGTTTTGCGGTGTTGTCAGAGGCAGGGGACACCAGTTCCAGGCTGGGGACAAAGGCCTCTGAAGGTGCTACGGCCGTTGTATCAGGCTGCGCGGCGGGCTCCTCAGGGACGATTGCTGGCTCCTCTTTGACCTCCTCCACCGGCTCTTCCAGGCTGTACGGCACTGCGTCGTGATAATAGATATTGATGTCCAGGCAGCGGAGATACACATAGTGGTTCAGGAGGAGCCAGTGGTACACATCTCCTTCCTGGCGGGTTTCGCCAAGATAGAAGTGCATCATACGCCATTTCTTGGTGTCGCGGGGGACGGAATCGTCGTCCAGGAGGGCCAGGGTGCGCTGCTTTGCCGTGGCCGATATCACAGTGTCGGCCGCCACGCGGGCCCTTAACTGCTCCCAGGCCTCGCCGCCGGGAAGGACGGAGATGGGGATATCGGCCCCCACAAGACCCATCTTTTCCTTGACGGCCCTGTCAAACTCCATTGCGCGGCGGCGGCTCAGGTCCATATTGTGCCCGTAGGCGCCCTCCGGGGAGGCATAGGCTTTCACAATGACGGAATCCACGCGCTCCGTGCCGATCTCCTTTATCAGGTTGTAGACCTTGTTGGCAGCCTGTGCATTGGATTGGTAATTGTCCTCATAGTTGCTCTTGTCCCAGCGGAAATACACCTGGCTCTCGTGCACGTTCCCGTGCACGCGCGATGAGGTTTCCGGCCTTTCGGGGCCGGAGAAAAGGATCATCGATATGATTCCCACAATGAGCATTTCAGACGTTTTGTATACTGCCGTCTATGTATAGATGCCAAAAATATAAAAAAGTTTCAAAAAGACAAATTGAAACAAAAGACGCCTTTCTTTTTTCAATTTGAAAGTAAGTAGTAATGCAATTTAACAAATGCCGTAGTAAAACGCGCAAAATATACTAAAAAGTGAAAGAAGAATGGGTAAAATAGCGGATGGTTTCCGCGTTGCTTATTTGTCTATGTCAGTTGATTATTTGTCGAAAAGTTTTTCCGAAACGGCAATTTTTGCTAACTTCGTACTATGTTTAAGTCAAAACTCCATATAATCGGCCTGGCCCTTATAATGGCCTCCTGTTCGCATTCCGCCCAGTCTCCGGCACGCCAGGATAATCCTCATGTTGTGAGAGATTCCGTCCTTCAGTCCATATCTGCAATGATGCTGGGAGAAGTTGATACGGAAGAAGTCATATCCGTAATTGATTCCGCAGAAACTGCCGGTGTCATTGACAATCTGCACGCTCAACTTATTCGCGCAAAGGCTTACGGAAGGACTGAGTCCGGTTCCCTTCAGGCGCGCTCAATATGTGAAGATCTCTTCAAGACCCCTCACCTGAGTCCGGAGAATGAGGCCGATATCCTGGAGTATCTGTGCTGTCTGTGCCGGATAAGGACCGATGACCTTGGGGAAGTGGAGTACGGGCTCAGGTTCGTGGAGGTTTGCGAATCCCTGGGTGACCCAATGAGGGCCGTGCCTGTCCAGGCCGATATGGGATCCTCCCTTGTCCGTATCGGCCGTGATGAAGACGGCCTTCTGAAGATAAACGATGCAATCGGCAAACTGGACCGTCAGAAGGGCTTCTTTTATATGGATGCCGGCATTAAGACCAGGAAGAGCCTTATCCGCACATATATAGACCTTGAACGTTATCTGGATGTTGTCCCGGTGGCGGAGGAGATAATCTCCAGGCTGGAGGATTATGCTGCGGGCCCTGAGGCTTATGCCGATTCCTCTCCCAACCTTCCCGGTGACCATAACCGCCCGGGTTATGTGGACTTCTACACCGCCCAGGCCCTTGCCTTCATCACGTACGCATATGCGGCGGAAGGTATGAGGAAGGAGGCGCAGGAGTACAATGCCCGTTTTGAGAAGACCAGATACAGCAAAACGTTCGGTGGCCGTAAGATGATATCCAGTGCGTGGCCGCTTCTTGGAGAGTATGACAGGATGCTGTCCTTCTATGATGAGCTTCAGCGCCGCTGGGGGGCCGATACCCTTCATGCCGATTATGCCATTATGCTTCAGAACAGGGCGCTGGCGGCAAAGGCCAAGGGCAGGTACAGGGAAGCGCTTGGCTATATGCAGCGTTATTCCTCGCTTGCCGATAAACTCAACGATTCCCAGAACAAGGCCATGATTCAGGATTACGTGTCCAAGTATCAGACTCGGGAACAGCAGATAGCCCTGGAGCGTGAGATGGTAGCTGCAAGGCGTTCAAGGAGCATTGCCCTTGGGTCGTCGATAGGCGCTCTGGTATGCCTTATACTCCTTGGAATCATCCTTCAGTATGTTATCCTGGTGCGCCGGAAAAACAAGGCGCTGGTATCCCAAATATCGGAAAACGTTATCCTGCAGAGAGAGAAGGTGGATTCATCGGCCTTGAACGGCAATCCGGAACTGTCTTCCCTCAGCGATGCGCAACTGTTCGAATATCTCCGTTACGAGATAGTTACCAACCGTCTTTATGCAGACCCCCGTCTTGACAGGCAGTTCCTTATGGACAGGTACCACCTTTCAAAGGAGCGCATAGGATCGGCCTTCTCTCACGGAAGCCCCTATCAGTCACTGGCGGCATTCCTCAATGTAGTGCGCCTCAAGAACGCTGCAAAGATGCTGTCGTCCTCTCCGGATATGTCCATCTCAGACGTTGCATCGGCCTGCGGATTCTCATCCGGCAGCCTTTTCGCGCGCAACTTCAAGCAGTATTTTGCACTTACCCCCACTGAATTCCGTCAAAATCCTTCCTCATTAAAGGATATGGTGAAATAGCGGATATTTTTGTAAATTTGCAAAAACACTCTTTGCTATGAGAATGGACGGCAGGCGTGAAAGCCAGAACGTAGAAGACCGCCGCGGTATCAGCGGCGGCGCAAAAGCCGGTATGGGAATCGGCGGAATTGCAATTGTAGCCATACTTACCCTGCTTATGGGCGGTGACCTTGGGGATGTCTTCAGGGCCGTCCAGGGGGCGGGCGGCGTGGCCACTATGACGGAGGAATCATATCAGCCCACGGAAGAGAACGAGGCCCTTGCCAAGTTCTCCCGCCAGATCCTGGCATCCACTGAGGATGTCTGGAGCGCCTACTTCCGCAAAAACGGGTTAGGGGAGTACCGTAACCCCATTCTGGTGCTATACACCGGCAGCACTTCCACCAGTTGCGGGCAGGGCCAGGCGGCAATGGGCCCCTTCTACTGCAGCGCCGACGAAAAACTGTACATAGACCTCAGTTTCTTCTCCAGCATGAAGTCCCAACTTGGCGCTGACGGTGATTTCGCCTACGCCTATGTCATCGCCCACGAGGTAGGTCATCACGTCCAGAACCTTGTTGGAACCCTTGGCCAGGCCCATCAGCAGATGGCCCGCATGTCAAAGACTGACTCCAACCGAATGAGCGTGCGCATAGAACTTCAGGCCGATTTCTACGCCGGTGTCTGGGCCCACTATGAGAACTCCATGTTCACCTCCATCGAGGACGGAGACCTTGAGGAAGCCATCCGCTGCGCCTCCGTGATAGGTGACGACTACCTCCAGAAAAAGGCCCAGGGCTATGCCGTAGAGGAATCCTTCACCCACGGCACCGCCGCCCAGCGTATGCGCTGGCTCAAAAAGGGTATGCAAACCGGAGACCTCCGCCAGGGAGACACCTTCTCCCTCAAGGACAGCCAACTCTAGACAGGTATCCTATATGAAAAAAGTCATCCTCCTAGCACTTGCCGTGGCGGTTATGGCCGCATGCCAAAGCCCGCAGCAGAAGGCCGAAAAACGGGCCAAAGATATCCTGAAACAACTTACCCTTGAAGAAAAGGCTTCACTTATGGTGTACAATTCACCGGCGGTGGAGCGCCTTGGGATCAGGAGTTACAACTGGTGGAACGAGGCCCTTCACGGGGTGGCGCGTAACGGTGCGGCAACGGTGTTCCCCATGCCCATCGCTATGGCCGCATCCTTTGACGAGCCCCTTCTGGAGGAGGTTTTCACTGTAGTGAGCGACGAAGCCCGCATAAAGCACAAAATGGCCGCCGAAAGCGGCTGGTATCAGGGACTTACGTTCTGGACGCCCAATATCAATATCTTCCGTGACCCCCGCTGGGGCCGCGGTATGGAGACATACGGAGAGGACCCTTATCTCACAGGTGTGATGGGTATGGCGGTGGTACGCGGCCTGCAGGGAGACCCCAAGGCCCCGGTGAAGAAACTCCACGCCTGCGCAAAGCACCTTGCAGTGCATTCCGGAACGGAGAAAAACCGCCACCATTTTGATGCAGTGGTATCTGAGCGTGACCTCCGTGAAACCTATCTTCCCGCCTTCAGGGACCTTGTGACAAAGGCCGGCGTAGAGGAGGTTATGACCGCCTACAACCGCTTCAGGGGCGTTCCCTGCGGCGCAAACAGTTACCTTGTGAATGACATACTCCGTGGAGAGTGGGGCTACAAGGGGATGGTAGTTTCCGACTGCTGGGCCCTTGACGATTTCTACAGGGAAGGCCGCCACGGTTACGTGAAAACAGGGGCGGAAACTGCTGCGGCAGCCGTGAAAAACGGAATAGACGTAGAGTGCGGCGAAGCCTATAAATACATTCCCGATGCCGTCGCAGAGGGCCTTCTTGAGCCGGAAGACCTTGACCGCGCCGTGCTGAAGATCCTCACTGAGCGCATCCTCCTTGGAGAGATGGACGGGGTTTCCCCCTGGGACGGCCTGGATAGCACTATGGTTGAAAGCCCTGAGCACAGGGCCCTTTCCCGCAGGATGGCGTCTGAAACTATGGTGCTTTTGCAAAACGACGGAATCCTTCCCCTGAAGGGCACTGAAAGCATTGCGGTGGTGGGCCCCAATGCCGATGACAAGGAGATGATGTGGGGTAACTACAACCCCGTTCCAAACCACACTACAACCCTTCTGGAGGCCCTTCAGGAGCGCATCCCCGGCATCAGATACGTCAAGGGCTGCAACATTGTGGACGGTCTTGAAGGGGATGTCATCGGCCAGATTGGTGATGCCGATATAGTCATCTTCGCAGGCGGCATCTCCCCCCGTTTCGAGGGCGAAGAAATGCCTGTGGAAGTGCCCGGCTTCGAGGGCGGAGACCGCACGGACATTGAACTTCCGGCCGTTCAGCGTGAACTTCTGAAGGCCCTCAAAGCCGACGGAAAGAAGGTTGTCCTTGTTAATTTCTCAGGAAGCGCGATGGGCCTTGTTCCGGAAACTGAAACCTGCAGCGCCATCCTCCAGGCCTGGTATCCCGGACAGGAAGGCGGCCCCGCCATTGCCGATGTACTCTTCGGTGACGTTAATCCATCGGCCAAACTGCCGGTAACCTTCTACAGGAGCGTTGAAGACCTCCCGGAGGTGGAGGATTACAATATGGAAGGCCACACCTACCGCTACTTCCGCGGTGAGCCCCTGTTCCCGTTCGGATACGGCCTCAGTTACACCACGTTTGAATATGGGGATGCAGCCGTGAAGCGTGGCTCGCTGGTGATTCCTCTCACAAATGCAGGCGCCGTAGACGGCACGGAGGTGGTTCAGTTATACATCTCCCGCCCGGCCGATAAAGAAGGTCCCGTGAAGACTCTCCGCGGCTTTAAGCGTGTGGCTCTCAAGGCAGGTGAAACCGTGAATGTGAGCATCCCGCTCACGGATGAAACCTTCCTGTGGTGGGATGAATCGGCCCAAAATATGGTGCCCCTCCGCGGGGAATACAGCCTCCTTTACGGCGGCTCCAGCGCCTCCCTCAAGTCTCTTAATTACAAGTTCTGATTACCGGGCCCAGACCTCGTCTGTAAAGATGAAGCCAGGCGCGCCTGCACCGGGGTGCCAGGAAGGTATTGTGCCAATGTTTTTGGCGAAGATTTTGACATACCTCGCCGGGCAGTTGACGGGAAGTTCAGCGTCCCATACCTGAATGGTCATATCTTCCTCGTCAACCGTGTTGTTCAGGCGTCCCGCCGGGGTAAAGTTGATACCATCGGAAGATACGCTGAATTCCACGTACCGCGGCATCCATATCCAGGATCTTGCATCCTGGCAAAAACCTGCCCCCAATATACTCAGAGGCCTTTCCTCAAGGAGGTCCAGCACGGCCGTGAAGTCAGTGTCCTGATACCCCTGCCAGCCTCCCGTGCGCCAGTTGAGGCTGCCGCGGGTACCGTCAATGAGGCCTGTGTCGCCGCCTGCATTGTACTGGCGGCTGTAGCGGGAAAGGATTGTGATTGCGCGGTCCTTCTGAACCTGCCTCACGCGGCTTCTTGTGACAAAACTCCGTCGGCCGTCACGTATTGACCAGGCCTCCAGGGCGCAGGGTTCCGACACCGTGAAAGGACCGGTGTAAAGGGTCTCTGCGCCGCCTGCGATGCGGTAGAAGATGGTTCCTTCGCCCTTGATGGCAACTTCCAGAGAGTCCGTAAAGATGTCGTTTTGCATCACGAATGCCGGGTTTGTGACAATATCCGTCATTCCCGGCTCTGACCGGGAATCCATAACCGGGCAAACGGGGTACTTCCCGATCGAGGACAGCACATACCAGGCGCTCATCTGGCCGCAGTCGTCGTTGCCGCAAAGGCCGTCAGGGGCGCTTGAGTACAGGTTTTCAAGGATCTCATTCACGCGGGCCTGCCGCTTTTCCGGCCTGCCGACAGCATCGTACAGATACGCCACGTGGTGGCTGGGTTCGTTGCCGTGGGCATATTGGCCGATAAGCCCCGTTATATCGGCCTGGGTGCGTCCCGTGGTCTTCTGGGGGGCGGTGAAAAGGGCGTCCAGGCGTGTCTCAAAGGCTTCCGGGCCGCCAAGGGCCTCTATGAGTCCCGGGATGTCCTGGGGCACAAAGAAACTGTACTGCCAGGAGTTGGCCTCAGTGTAGTTGTTGTTAACCTCACGGGGGTCGAAGGGAGAGAACCATCGGCCATTTAAACGGGCCCTCATAAATCCCGTTTCAGGATCCAGGACGTTTTTCCAGTACTGGGAACTTTTCATAAACTCATCATACTCAGCCATATGACCAAGCCTCAGGGCCACCTGCGCAACGCACCAGTCGTCAAAGGCGTACTCAAGGGTCTTGGACACGGATTCGTGCTCGTCATCGGCCAGGACAAGGCCGCTCCGGCGGAAACTGTCAAGCCCGAATTCCCCGTTTCTGGCGCTTGTCAGCATAGCCTGGAAGGCGTGTTCATAGTCAAAGCCGGGGAGGCCACGAAGGATGGCATCGGCCACCACGGGGGCGGCGTTATAGCCTATCATACAGTTGGTTTCGTAGCCGGAGAGTTCCCAGACGGGGAGTTTGCCGGCTTCGTCGTAGATGGAGAGCATTGACCGGATGAAATCCACCGTGCGCTCCGGCTCAATCTCGGTGAGAAGCGGATGAAGGCCCCTGAAGGTATCCCAGAGGGAGAAAACGGTGTAGCGGTCCCAGCCATCGGCCTTATGTACCAGGCCGTCCATGCCGCGATACTCTCCGTTTATGTCGGAGTAAAGCGTAGGGTGGATGCCGGTGTGGTAAAGGGCTGTGTAGAAGCGGGTTCTGTGCTCCTTATCCTTATAGGGGCAGGGCACTTTCTTCAGATACGCCTCCCAGGCCTTTCCGGTGCCCTTTTTCTGGGCGGCAAGCGACTTGGGGTAATCGGCCTTGAGATTGGCCCTTGCGTTCTGCCAGGAGACGGAGGAAATGCCCACACGTACAGTAAGTTTCTTTCCGGGGAAAAGGATGGTTGCAGTAGGGCCGATAATCCCCGGCTCAATGGCCTTCTCCGAGAACTCCATATAGAAATACACCCTCTGTCCGCGGGCCCAACTGCTGGATATGCGATAGCCGTAGCAGGTGTTGCCGCTCACGTTCAGGCTGAAATCGTCCAGATGGTCCCTGTGCCTTAAGTCCACCGTGATGCTGGCCGGGCCGGAAAAAGAGTATTCGTGGATGGCGGAGCGCTTCCCGGCGGCTACTTTCGCCAGCACCTCTGTGTCCTCCAGATATACCTCATAATACCCTGGAGAGGCCTTTTCACGGCTGTGGGAAAAGCGCGAAGGCTTGCCGCCGGGGGTGATAAGGATGTCGCACCAGTCGTCACAGCCCGTGCCGCTGAGGTGGGTGTGAGAAAAGCCGTAGATAACGGAGTCGGAGTAGTGGTAGCCGCTGCAGCCGTCCCAGTCACCGGCATTTGGCCTTGTGTCCGGGCTCAACTGGATCATACCAAAGGGGTACACAGCCCCGGGAAACGTGTGGCCGTGCGCATCTGTACCCACAAACGGGTTCACAAACGGCAGCAGTGAGATGAGGATGGTGGTTATCAGTGTCATAGCAATGCAAAAATAGCAAAATTTTGCTTCCGCCCACCCCGCCCCGTCCGGGATTTGGGCCCAAAATCCATTTGGCGCCGTGCCGGAGCACGCCGCCAAACGAGAAAACAGCCCAAAATCCACTTGGCGCCGTGCCGGAGCACGCCGCGAAACGAAAAAATGGCCCCAAATCCATTTGGCGCCGTGCCGGAGCAGCAAAGCATTGACATAGTTGCAGGATTATCAAATTTATGCTAACTTTGCAAGATATGGGAAAAAGGTTTACCATAGTGGCCGTAACGGCCGTGGCCATTCTTCTTGCGGGCATAGCGTTCGCCGTGTCAAGGCTTTACGCCCCGGGGAAGGGCGAATCCCGTTCACAGTTGCCCCAGGGCTGGAGCGTCCTTAATGCCATTCCCTCGGACGCAGTGGCGGTGTTTGTCTTTGACGGCTCCTCAAAGGCCGTAAAAGTGCTGGCCGATTCAACGGGCCTTCTGGGGGCGGCCATTGCCCCCGACAGCCCCGCCCTTATGGATTTCATAAGGAGTATCGGCAAAAACCGGATGGTCATTTCCCTTCACAACAGCGGCTCGCTTGTGCCACTTGTGGCCGCGGAGATCCCGCTTCCGGATTCCCTCACAAGGGTAATGGCCCTGAACACCGGCCTAAAAATCCAGGAAAAGGACGGTTTCCTCATCGCATCAAGGTCTGAGACATTTGTGAAGGCATCGGCCAGGAATCTTCAGGAGGGGACGTCAATTATGGGTTCAAAGAGCCTTCAGGGCCTTCTTCCCAAGGTGTCGGCCCCGGCGGTGCTCCTTGTAAACCATTCCCACGCCCCAAAGATCACGGACGTCTACGGCTCCTCCAAAATGCGGAAGCAGGCAGGGTTCCTGAAAAACCTCGCGCCATGGAGCGCCTGGACTCTCCAGGTCCCGGAAAAAGATAATATCACCCTCAAAGGCATAAGCGCCAGCGGAGACGCCACCGGCAGTTGGTTTGCGGCATTCAAGGGCAAAGGTTCCCAGGAAGCCCTTTTCCCTGAGGCGCTTCCGTATTTTGCCGGCACGGCCATAAGCCTTCCCATAGAAGACCTTGACGCCGTAATTGCCTCCCGAAGGGCATATGAGGACGGAAACGGCCGCCTCAATGCCTTCACGAAGGCCCTAAAGGCCCGCCCCACCAAAGATATTACCGTAGAGGAATGGATAAAGAGCCTTCAGCCAAGGGAACTTGTGAAGGCTTCCTTCAGGGCCGATGACGGAGTCCTTCACCAGATCCTGCTCCTTCGTTCCGGAAAGGACCTCAAGTTTGGAAAGGAGCAGTCAAACGCCTTCAGGGGCTGCCTGGCTGATGTTTTTGGAGAAGATTTCAAGATTGTGGACACCACCTGTGCCTCCATAAATGCCAAGTGGGCCGTCTTCGGGGACGCTCCGTCCATAGAGGCATTCCAGGACAAGGAATTCCTTGGCTATACCCTCAAGGACAGGATGACAGACGCGTCAATCCCGGCTCCAAAAGGCTTTGTGGCCTATGCATCCCTCTCTGATGAGCCTCAGGTCATCCAGGATATCCTGGGCGCAAGGCTCGCCGCCCCCGTGGAGGCCTTCGCAAAGGGCGCCGGCTATGCTCCGGCATTAATATCGGCCGATATTTCAGGAGAACTTCCTTCAATAAACATACGCCTTGACAAGCGCGCCCTCAAGGGCACGAAGGTCCAGGTGCTAGAACGAGATACCACAGTGGTGGTTCCTACCGGCTATTTCCCCGTGAAGAACTACACCACCGGAAAAACCAACCAACTGTACCAGAACAGCCACGGCGCCATCTGCCTCAACGATGAAAACGGCAAGGGCGTATGGGGCATCCCCTTCAAGGGAAGCCTCTGCGGCAGGGTACAGAACGTGGACTACTTTGCAAACGGCAAAATCCAGTTCCTGTTTGCCTCCGGAAGCAAACTCTACCTCCTTGACCGCCTTGGCCACTGGGTGAACGGCTTCCCCGTGGAACTTGGAAAGCCCATCCTGCTTGGCCCCGACGTATACGATTTCACGGGCGCCGGGGGCTACACCGTAATGGTGCTCCACAAGGACAACACCCTTGAGCGCTATAACCTCCACGGTAAAAAGCCTGAAGGCTGGAAGGGGATTGCCGCCCCTGAAACCGTCAAGAACCTCCCGGAACTCATAGAGTTCAAGGAAAAGAGGTACTGGGCCGTACGTACATCTGTCCGCACCCTCATCTATCCTTTTGAAGGCGGAGACCCTCTCTTCAAGGACGAAGGCGGAAAGATGATAAAGCCGGATTCCAAACTTACCCTAACCTCAAAGGGGGTAAGCGCAGAATGCTACGACGGAAAGGAACGTGACTTTAAATTGAACTAAAACCTACACCATACAATGGAATTCAAATCAGTAAACAAGACATTGCAGGAGAGTTTCATCCGCAACTGGGACCGTCCGGCCCTCACCAACTACCAGGGTATGACGCTTGCATACCGTGAAGTGGCCCTGAGGATTGCCAAACTTCACATTGCCTTTGAGCAGTGCGGCCTGAAAAAGGGCGACAAAGTTGCAATCTGCTCCCGCAACCAGGCCAACTGGGGCGTCAGTTTCCTCGCCGCCATCACCTATGGCGCAGTGGCCGTTCCCATCCTCCACGAATTCAAACCCGGAAACATACACTATCTGGTAAACCACTCGGATTCCCGTGTCCTGTTTGTAGATGACGTTATCTGGGAAGGCCTCCAAGCGGAGGAAATGCCTGATCTCCAGGTTGTAGTCCAGATCAATACATTCAAGTTCCTGTATGTTGCCTCCGAGGAACTCTCCTATGTCCGCGAGCACCTCAACGAGGAATTCGGCAAGCGCTATCCCAACACTTTCGGCCAGGAAGACCTCAATTATTATGAGGATTCCGCGGAGGAACTTGCCATCATCAACTATACTTCCGGCACTTCCGGCTTCTCAAAGGGCGTAATGCTGCCCTACAGGGCCCTCTATTCCAATATTGAGTTTGCCGCAAAGGACGCCTGCCCTATGCTTAAGGCCGGTATGAACGTAGTGAGTATGCTGCCGTCGGCCCATATGTACGGAATGATGTTCGAGTTCCTCTTTGAGATGACCATCGGCATGCACGTGCACTTCCTCAGCCGCGTTCCCAGCCCCAAGATCATTATGCAGGCCTTCCAGGAAATCCACCCGGATATCATCATCGCCGTGCCTCTTGTGATGGAGAAAGTGTACAAGAGCAAACTCAAGCCGCTCATCGACAAGACAAAACTCTACAGGCGCATCCCCATCCTGGGCCCCACCATTGAGAAAAAGTTCTGCACGGAACTCACCAACTCCTTCGGCGGCCAGTTTGAGGAGGTAATCCTTGGCGGCGCCGCCTTCAACCCTGAGGTTGAGAAATTCCTCCACAAGATTGGCTTCCACTATACCGTGGGCTACGGTATGACGGAATGCGCCCCCATCATCGGCTATGCCCACTGGGACAAGGTGAAGGTTGGAAGCGCCGGCCGCGCAGCCCTCAATATGGAAATCCGCATTGACTCCGACGACCCCCGTAACATCCCCGGAGAAGTCCAGGTGAAGGGCCCCAACGTGTGCCTGGGCTATTACAGGAACGAGGAAGCCACCAGGGAATCTTTCACCGACGACGGCTGGTTCCGCACCGGAGATATGGGTATAATTGACGAAGACGGCTACCTCTTCCTGAAGGGCCGCTCAAAGTGTATGGTGCTTGGACCTTCCGGCCAGAACATCTATCCTGAAGAAGTTGAGGCAACTATCAATAACTTTGTGTATGTGGTTGACTCACTGGTGGTTGAGGACGACGGCGGCCTTACCGCGCTCATCTA
>ONOQ01000034.1 GCA_900319485.1 uncultured Bacteroidales bacterium
GGCCGATGTAGAACTGGCCTACGATTACGACGGATTCTCCTTCTCTGGCCACGGCGGCAAGGAGGATCACCCGAAGCTTCAGCGCACCAAGAGCAATCCTGGCGGCGATACGAGCTACGGCACCCAAATTATCTTCCGCCTCAAGTGGAATAACAGAAAAAGG
Source organism: uncultured Bacteroidales bacterium (assembly GCA_900319485.1). Taxonomy (GTDB): domain Bacteria; phylum Bacteroidota; class Bacteroidia; order Bacteroidales; family UBA932; genus Cryptobacteroides. Next base: position 164 of record ONOQ01000034.1, read on the forward strand.
TCCGAGATATACGTAGACCACAACTAAAATTTCGCTATCTTTGCCTCTGATATGGAACAATTTGACGCACTTGAAGTCATTGCCCGTACCAGGGGCAAAGTAGAAATGGACAGCGTTCCCACCGGAGCACGTCTTTTTCCGCTCTGGGGTTGGCTCACGGCCATCTTTTACCTGGCGGCATTCATACTGATTCTGCTGTTTGACCAGCCGTGGGCCGGATGGTTGTGGATAGGCGTCCCTGTTATCGGCATACCCTGGATGATAATCATCCTTCGCAAAGAACACGAAAAAGCCCATATGCGCACCCGCAAATCAAGGCTGGTGCTGGATTACTGGATTTTTGCGGCTTGCGCAATCGGCATAGGAGGCTTCGTCTTCGGTTTTGCCGATATTTATGAAATTGCCCAGAATCCCCTCATCTGCCTGCTGGCAGGAATTGGCGCGCTCATCACCGGAGAAGAACTCCGCTTCAGGCCGATGATCATCGGCGGCCTCGTTGCCGCCTCTATCGGCATCGGCGCCTTCCTCCTCCAGGGAGACCTCTGGGTATGGCAGGAACTTTGCGTAGTGGCAACGGCAGTATCGGCCCTGATTATTCCAGGGCATATGTTTGAAAAACAGGCAAATGGAGTTTAAAGACCTTAATCCCATACTCCACAATGAGTTAAGGCTAAAGATTATGGCGGCCCTGGACTCGCTGGACGACGCGGACTTCGTGTATCTCAAGGGGCTCACGAAGGCTACGTCCGGGAACTTGTCTGTCCAACTCACAAACCTCCAGGACGCCGGCTACATCAAGATTTCCACTAGCGGTGCCGGCCGCGGCTCCCACACCGTCTGCCGCATAACGCCCAAAGGCTCCACTGCCCTTCAGGACTACCAGAAAGCCCTGATGTCCTACTTCTCAAAAAACTAGACTCCCTCAGTTCTCCCCGTGCGGTGGAGGTTAGTTCGCTTATTATCAATCACTTATGCAGGTGTTTGGGATAACCAGTAATCCCAAATAATCTTGTAATCTACTGTGGCTCAACAACTTAGCCCCCACTGCACAATCCCTCTTCCTCCGGGATTCCGGCTCCGCCGGCATCCCTCCCGCCTGCGGTGGGCTGAAAATGAGGAGCGAAGCGACGAACGGCGTCTTCTGACGCCGAGCCCCTCTCCCGAGGAGAGGGGTTTGGGGAGAGGGTAACGTGAGCCCGATAATCGAATCCCTATTCCGAAACGAAGAAGCAACGCATTAATTGCGTTGCTTCTGAGCGGAGGAAGAGGGATTCGAACCCCCGGTACATTGCTGTACAACAGTTTTCAAGACTGCCGCCATCGACCACTCGGCCATTCCTCCAAACGGGAGTGCAAAGATAGGAAAAATTTATTCCTTTGCAAAAAACTTCCAGTGAAATAGAATCAAATAAATTGCTCCGCAGGTTACACAACTGTCTGCGAAGTTGAAAACGGGCTCGAAAAAGATGTGCCCGCCAAGGCCAGGAACCCAGTCAGGCCACGTCCAGAGCGGGAAATAGAACATATCAACAACCTTGCCCTGCATAAACGGAGCGTAAGAACCAAGAGTGGCGACTGCGGTGTATGTGGACTCACTGAAGATGAGGCCGTAGCAAAGGCAGTCCACAATATTGCCAAAAGCGCCGGCGGTAATGAGCGTGAGCCCTACCAGAACGCCCATAGGCACCTTGGGAGTGCGCTTCAGGAGGCTTGAAATCCACCAGCAGAGCACGCAGAACAGCGCAATGCGGAAAATGGTAAGGATGTACTTCCCTATCACGCCGCCGAACGCCATACCAAAGGCCATGCCCTTGTTCTCCACAAACACCAGTTGGAACCAGTTGCCCAGCACCGGAATGCTTTCTCCAAGGGTCATATTGGTCTTGACCAGGACTTTTATGACCTGGTCTATGACCACAAGGAGGACGCCAAGAAAGACGAGGAATGTTCCTTTATTCCTCATTACTTCCTGCCGGTCTTTTCAAGTATTGCCTTGCCTTCTACTGTTGTTGTAGCGTGGGGAACCAGACGCAGGCGCTCCTTGGGGATGAGTTTGCCTGTTACGCGGCAGATGCCGTAGGTCTTGTTCTCAATGCGTACAAGGGCAGCCTCAAGGTTCTGGATGAACTTGTACTGACGCTGTGCAAGCGCGCCGGCCTCTTCCTTGGAAAGTTGGAATGCGCCGTCGTCTTCCACGGTCTTGAATGTGGGAGCGGTGTCAAGGATATCGTTACCGCCGGCGTGAGTGACGATTTCCCTTAAGGTAGCGTACTCTGCGCGGGCTTTCTCCAGCATCTCGTTGATGATGGTGCGGAATTCCTCAAGCTCTTCGTCGGAATAGCGAGTCTTTGTGTTCTCTTCCATATTCTTATCTTTTTACGGTTAGCTTTATTGTGCCCTCGGTCCATTCAACCTCTGCTGCATCTGCAGGAGCATCGGCAGCCTTTTCAAGGCCGATGGAAAGGGACAGTGTCTGTGATTTGATATAATCTGAGTACACCTGCAGGGCCTCTGCAAGTGCAGGATCGTCTGAATAAACTACGGTGTGGATGCGGTCAGTGACCTCAAAGCCGGAAGCCTTCCTGAGGTTCTGGATACGGTTCACAAGTTCACGGGAAAGGCCCTCTAGCCTGAGCTGAGGGGTGACCTCTATGTCAAGCGCAACGGTAAGTGAACCCTCCGATGCAACCTGCCAGCCCTCAACGTCCTCCGAAGAAATGGCGTAATCTCCGGGATTGAGAACAACGTCTCCGCCGGGAAGCGCAAGCGTATAAGCCTCCCCTGCCGTCTCCGCTTTCTGGATGGCCGATATCACCGGCTGGTCCAGCGTGCCGAACGCAGCGGCGATCTCCTTCATTCGGGCGCCGTAGGTTTTGCCCAGCACCTTGAAGTTGGGCTTGATGCGGAGAGTCATAATGCCGGAAGCGTCCTCGATGAACTCCATCTCCTTCACGTTTACCTCCGTGAGGATAATGCCCTTAACCTGGTCCAACTGACGGCGCACTTTGTCCGAAATGACGGGAATCATCACCTTCTGGAGAGGCTGACGCACGGGGATATTCACCTTCTTGCGGATACCGAGGATAAGGGATGTTGCCTGCTGGGCAAGCGCCATACGCTCTTCAAGGTCCTTGTCAACGGCCTTTTCCGAAGCATCAGGCATAAGCGTGAAATGCACGCTCTCCGCGCCGGGAACAAGGTCACAGTAGAGTTGGTCCATAAAGAACGGAGCAATGGGAGCCGCAAGCACGGCCACGTCTACAAGAACCTTATAGAGGGTTTCGTAGGCCGCGTTTTTGTCGGGGGTCATCTCCCCTGCCCAGTAACGCTGGCGGTTAAGGCGGACGTACCAGTTGGAGACATCGTCGCAGACAAATGCCTCCAGTATACGGCCGGCCGATTTTACGTCATAGTCCTCATAAGCCGCCCTCACGTCACGGATGACGGTATTGAGTTTGGAAAGGATCCAACGGTCCAACTCATTGACAGAAAGGGTTTCCCCTTCTGTCACAGGAGCCCAGCCGTCAATGTTTGCATACCTTGCAAAGAAGGCGTATGTGTTATACAGGGTGCCGAAGAACTTGCGGCGGACATCACTCACGCCGCCCTCGTCAAACTTGAGGTTGTCCCAGGGCTCAGCGTTTGTGAGCATATACCAGCGGAGGGCATCGGCCCCGTAATTATCCAGAGCCTGGAAAGGATCCACGGCGTTTCCAAGGCGCTTTGACATCTTGTTGCCGTTCTTGTCCAGCACCAGGCCGTTGGAAATCACCCTCTTGAAAGCGGGAGTGCCGCTTATCATGGTGTGGATGGCGTGAAGCGTATAGAACCAGCCGCGGGTTTGGTCTACGCCTTCCGCAATGAAGTCTGCGGTGGCGCCAAAACCGGGCTTTCCAAGGTTACGGAGACCCTCCTGGGCGTAAGGCATGGCGCCGGAGTCAAACCACACGTCAATGAGGTCTGTCTCACGGGTCATCTTCTTACCGGAGGCCGATACAAGGTAGATATAGTCTACGTAAGGCCTGTGGAGGTCTATCTTATTGTAGTTCTCAAGGCTCATATCCTCCGGGTTGAAGCCCTTATCCTTAAGAGGATTGGAACTCATTATTCCGGCGGCAACAGCCTTTTCAATCTCATTATAAAGTTCCTTGACGGAGCCGATGCAGATCTCTTCCTTTCCGTCTTCTGTGCGCCAGATGGGCAGCGGAGTGCCCCAGTAGCGGCTGCGGGAAAGGTTCCAGTCCTGGATGTTCTCCAGCCACTGGCCAAAGCGGCCGGTACCGGTGCTGGCGGGCTTCCAGGTGATCTGCTTGTTCAGGGCCACCATCTCATCCTTTACGGCCGATGCCTTGATGAACCAGCTGTCAAGCGGGTAATAAAGCACCGGGAGATCCGTGCGCCAACTGTGAGGATAACTGTGGACGTGCTTCTGGACCTTGAATGCGCGGCCATCGGCCTTCATCATTACGCAGAGGTCTATGTCAAGCGTGCCCTCTTCCTCAACGTGCTCGAAGTACTGCTTGTAGCCGGCCTTCACATATCTTCCGGAGTATTCCTTATAGGAAGCATCTACGGTGGCAGCAAACGCGGGATCCATATCTTCAAGCCGCATGAAACGGCCCTGGCGGTCTACCTGGGCCTGGGGATTGCCGTCCTTGTCTATGGGCATGATGGCGCCGATTCCTGCGGCTGCCGCAACGCGTTTGTCGTCGGCGCCGAAGGTGGGGGCGATATGGACTATACCGGTACCGTCACTTGTGGTGACATAGTCTCCGGAGATCACGCGGAAAGCGTCTCCGTCCGGCTTGAACCAGGGAATGAGCTGATGATAGCGGATACCAACCAGGTCCTTACCCTTGAAACAGCCTTCCAGTACCTTGTAGGGTACAATCTTGTCTCCCTTCTGGTAGGATTCCATAGGGATCTCCGCGCCCTTGGGGTTGAACCAGGCGCCAAGGAGGTCCTTGGCAAGGACATACACTGCAGGAGCGCCGGTGTAGGGGTTGAAGGAGAGTACGCGGATGTACTCTATCTCCGGTCCTACGCAAAGGGCTGTGTTTGAAGGAAGTGTCCAGGGGGTTGTGGTCCAGGCCAGGAAGTATGCGGGGACGGTTTCCGTGCCGTAAAGAGGCTGGGAAGCGCCGTCCTTGATGATCTCAAACTGCACGGTGGCAGTGGTGTCTGATACATCCTTATAGCAGCCGGGCTGGTTCAGTTCGTGGGAACTGAGGCCGGTGCCGTCTGTAGGAGAATAGGGCTGGATGGTGTATCCCTTGTAAAGGAGACCCTTCTCATAGATCTTCCTGAGGAGGTACCACAGGGTTTCAATATAGCGGTTGTCGTAGGTGATGTAAGGGTCTTTCATATCCACCCAGTAACCTACGCGCTCCGTCATATTCTCCCACTCTGCGGTGTATTTCATAACCTCCTTGCGGCAGGTGGCGTTGTAGTCGTCCACGCTTACCTTTGTGCCGATATCGGCCTTGGTGATTCCAAGTTTTTTCTCTACGCCAAGTTCTACGGGAAGTCCGTGGGTGTCCCAGCCGGCGCGGCGCGCTACGCGGTAACCGGTTTGGGTTTTGTAGCGGCAGATGGCATCCTTGATGGAACGGGCCATGACGTGGTGGATGCCGGGCATTCCGTTTGCAGACGGCGGCCCCTCAAAGAATATGAACTCGGGAGCGCCCTCGCGAAGTTCCAATGACTTCCCGAAAGCGTTTATCCTTTTCCATCTCTCCAGGACCTCTTTTCCCGTTTGAGTAAGGTCCAATCCCTTATATTCTTTGAATGTCATATAATTTTTCCTAATTTTGCATTGCCGTTTTTTAGGGTACAAATATAATCATTTAAACTGGCATACGCAACATGAACGCTCTTGATATAGTCATTCTTCTGCTCTTCATCCCGGGCATCATCCGTGGTATTTCGAAGGGTTTCATTGAGCAGGCGGTCTCACTGGCCGGAATAGTGGCCAGCGTATGGATGGCATTCAAGTTCTCATCCCTTGTAAGTGAGAAACTTAGCGCCTATATAAATGTGTCGGACACCGTCCTGAAGATAGTGTCTTTCATCATCATTCTCATAGTGGTTTCAATAGTGGTGCTGCTCATTGCAAAACTCCTCACGGGGCTGTTCAAGATGGCCAATCTCGGCTGGGTGAACCGCCTTCTGGGCTTTGTCTTCGCCGTGGCTTTATCGGCCATAATAATCGGCCTTATAGCCATCCTGTTTGATACCGTAAATGAGAAGTTCCAACTGGTAACCAGCCCTGTCCTCACAGAATCCGTGCTGTACGGCGCCCTCCGGGACTTCGGCTACACAATATTCCCCTACCTCAAGGAACTGTTCCAAACCGCTTCTGAGACTGCTGCTGCAGCCGTTTAATTTATGGCTAGAATCCTTTTAATAGAAACTTCCACTGCGGTTCTCTCTGTGGCTTTGTCAGAGAATGGTACCGTGGTTGCATCCCGTGAATGTCATGAGCCCCGTCTTCAGGCTTCACTTACCGCGCCCCTTGTAAAGGAAGTACTTGACTCAAAAGGGCTTGCGGTCCGGGATTGTGATGCCATCTGCGTTGGAAAAGGCCCCGGTTCCTACACCGGCCTCAGGGTTGGAGTATCCACCGCAAAGGGCCTTGCCTTTGGCGCCGGACTGCCGCTGATAGCCATAGGCTCGCTGGATATCCTTGCGCAGGCCGCAATAGACGGGAACCACACAGTTATTCCAATGATCGACGCCCGCCGAATGGAGGTTTACACCGCGGTGTTTTCTCCTGCCGGAGAGCAGCTTACGCCAGTGGAGGCCAAAATAATCGGCCAGGATTCCTTTGCAGATTATCTTGAGAAAGGCCCGGTGCTGTTTATCGGAGACGGTGCGCTGAAATGCCAGGATGTCATAACCCACCCCAACGCTTCTTTCAAGGAGGCCTGGCCCCTCGCATCCAATATGGCTCCTTTGGCAGAGGCCGCATACAATGAAAAAAGGTTCGAAGACCTTGCGTACTTCGAACCCTTTTACCTGAAAGATTTCGTTGCTACGGTTTCCCGTAAAAACCTGTTCTAAAGATTCTTCTTGAGATACTTGCGGATATCGGCCGCATTGCGGACGTTGGCGGCGGCGTCAATTTCGCCGTCCACTATGAACCATGCCATAGGGAGGGACGTAACGCCATAAAGGCCGATGTACGGGGAGTCGATTCCGCGGATGTCGCATACGTTCACCCATGGAAGATTCTGGTTGCGCATAGCCTTGCCCCACTCCGATTTATCGGCATTGAGGGACACGGCGTAAATCTCGAAGCCCTTGGGGTGGAATTCCTCATAAAGGGGCTTCAGGGCATCCAGATTGAACATTTTCTGCTCTGCGGTGGTGGCCCAGAAGTACACCATAGTAACCTTGGACTCAACTTCCGAGAGTTTCACCTTCTTACCGTCCACGCCGGGGAGATTGATATCGATGTAACCAACCTCCTGGGCCTGATTGATACGGGCCGACAATTCCATCTCCGACACCCGTTTATCGGCCTCCTTCTCAAGGGCCTTGACGTACTTGGAATCAGGATATACGGTCTTGAGGGAATCGCAGATATTACGCATCAGAAGGCCGTCAGTGGGCTGAGCGAACACCGGAAGGCCGTCGTTGATCTTCTGGAAGAACACCGGCACTACGGTAAGGGAATACGGATGGGACATCACGTACTGCACCCTGTCGCGGTAATAGGCGATATACCTGCGAGAAATGGCGGCATCTCCCCTCAGGGGATTGGTGATGATGCGGGAAATATCCCTTACGCAGGCGTTGTAGGCATTTTCCACCTTCTGGAGATTGAGGGTTTCCTCACTCCCCTCCACCTTGTATGCGCCAAGGGTATCGGTCTCCACAACCACAACGTCTCCCTTCTGAAGAAGAAGGGACGCAACCTGGCGGTCCTTATAATAAAGGTATACGAACTCCGGCTGGGCCTCCTTTATGTCCATAGTGTAGTAGAAGGCGCCGTCTTCCTCGGTCTTCAGGGTATCCAGCACCTGGAAACGGTTCACGTCCAGGAGTTTCACTACGAGTTCCGACTCAGGGCCGTCCTTGAGAATACCGCTGATGTAGGTTTTCTCAGGATCGCAGGAAAAGAACACGGTGCAAAGGAGGGCACCAAGGAGAATGCGGCTAAAGTTTCTCATACTCTGCAAAGATTTTTGCTGCTATTTCCTTCATCTTTTCCGGCTCAAGCTGCAGTTTTGCCTTACGGAAATCAAGGTCTCCTTCAGTCTGAAGAGGCACCAGATGAATGTGGGTGTGAGGCACTTCCATGCCAAGTACGGCAACGCCAACCCTCTTGCAGGGAACGGCCGCCTTAAGAGCCACCGCAACCTTGCGGGCAAATGCCCAGAGGCCAGCGTAAGTGGCCTCGTCAAGATGGAAGATGTAGTCGTCCTCAACATTCTTGGGGATCACCAGGGTATGACCTGCGGCAAGGGGGGAAATATCCAGGAATGCGTAGAAATCATCGGACTCCGCGCACTTGTAGGAAGGGATCTCGCCTTTGGCGATTTTTGTAAAGATTGTAGCCATCTTACAGGGAAATTTCCACAATTTCAAACTTCATAATGCCGCTGGGGACCTTTGCCTCAACGACCTCGCCTTTTGAATGGCCGATAAGGGCCTTGCCGATAGGGGTTGTGGCGGCAAGGAGGCCCTTGGAGAAATCGGCCTCGCTTTCAGGGACGATCTGGAAGTTCATCACCATCTTGTTGGTGAGATTCTTCACCTTCACCTTTGAAAGGAGTTGCACGGAATCGGCGCTGAGTTTGCTCTCATCAATCACGCGGGCGTTTGCAACCTTCTCCTTAAGGCGTGCGATCTTCACCTCCAGAAGACCCTGCGCGTCACGCGCGGCGTCGTATTCCGCGTTTTCGGAGAGGTCTCCCTTCTCACGTGCCTCTGCAATAGCAGCGGCAATAACCGGCCTCTGGGCCAGGGCATCGGCGAGTTCCTTCTTGATCTTGTCCAGACCCGCCTGAGTCATCATTTCAATTGCCATTATATTTACTTTTTATGTTGTCAAAAAAAGTTGCAACGACCCTTTTAGGCCGTCGCAGTTTATGTGTATGCAAAGATAGCAATTACTTTTTACAATTCAAAGCATCCTGCTCCAACTGGGCCCGGAGGGCATCCAGGGAAGGGAATTTGCGTTCGTCGCGGATGCGGCGGAGAAAGCGAATCCTAAGCGGCAGGCCGTAGATGTCCTCATTGAACCCAAGTATGTGAGTTTCAATGGTTCTGGCCGTCCCGCCAACCGTAGGTCTTGTGCCAATATTGCACATGCCGCGGAACACATTCCCCGTCACCTCAACGTTCACGGCATAAACGCCGTTTTCCGGCACCAGTTTCAGCGGCTCATACAGTTGCATATTAGCCGTAGGGAACCCTATGGTCCTGCCCATTGGAACCCAATGGTCCTGCCCATCCTGTTCCCTGCTACAACCACACCGTGCAGCCCGTACTCATACCCCAACATCCCGTTTGCCGCCTCAATGTCCCCCTCCTCCAGCGCCTTCCGGATACGCGTGGAAGAAATGGGAGATTCTTCGACTCCGCCCTTCGGGCTCCGCTCAGAATGACAAGGGTCGACTGCGACTACAGGCAAGGGAGATATGTGGTTCCCAGGCCTCTGGCCACCCTCGGCCGGATAAGAGGGAGGGGCCCAGCCAACGGCTGGGAGGGGTCGCGAAGCGACGGCCGGGGAACTACATATCTCCCTTGCCGTAACTTTGTCACTTCCTATCCTATTGTCATAACCCATAACTATCAGCGAAGCACCGTAGCGGGACTGGAGGAGGCTGAGGTATTCATCGGCCTTAAGGGAGGCGAACTCACGGGTGAAGGGCAGAACCTCCGTGCGGTCTATGCCGGCGGCGGCAAGAAGGGCCTTTTTCTCCTCCAGGGACGTGAGCAGCCTGAAGTCCCGGGCGTCCTGCTGCAGGACAGTCCTTGGATGAGGCCAGAATGTAACCACAACGGCCTCCTCTCCCCTTTCACGGGCAGAGGAGACCACTGTCTCAAGCACACGACGGTGCCCGAGATGGACACCGTCGAAGAATCCTGTGGTTACTACAGCCACTTCACGCACTCAAAACTCTGACGATGCGCAAGCAGCGGGTGCTTTGCGAACACGCGGGCGCCAACAAGGTAGGAACCGGTCTTTTCGGGAAGGACATCCACAACGTAGTGGGCAATGCCGTCCTTCACGGACACAACCTTGAACTCCTGGACATCCACGATATGCACCTTTCCACGGGCGTCGGACTGAGCGAACACAATCTCAAGGCCCACCTCCTTGGCGGTGAGGTCTCCGAGTTGGAGATCCATCTCTGCGTGGTAAGGCTGAGCCACTGAAAGGTCATAGGTGGTATCGGGCTGGGAACGTGACACAAGGCGCACGTTCTCCCACTCACGGCGTACGTGAGTCTTCCAGGCTGCAAGTTCACGGGCCTTGGCAAAATCCTTTGCCTTCACGGCTGCAACCGCCTTGGACTGAGGCTCATAGTACTGGTTAATGTAGTCTGTGAGCATCCGGTTGGTGGTGAAGTTGCAGGCAACCTTGGCGATGGTGTTCTTTATGTAGCCGATCCATTCCGAACTGCGGCCTGTCATACGGTCTACATTATAGTATGCGGGAGCGATGTCGTTCTCTATGATCTGGTAGATGGTAGCGGCGTCAAGTTCATTCTGGAAGTTGTTGTCCTCGTAGGCCTGCTCGATGGGAAGAGCCCAGCCGGCGCCTTCCCTGTAACCCTCTACCCACCATCCGTCAAGCACGGAGAAGTGCATGGTTCCGTTCATGGCGGCCTTTTCACCGGAAGTACCGGAAGCCTCCTGGGGACGGGTAGGATTGTTCATCCACACATCCACGCCCTGGACCATACGCTTCGCGAGGGTGATGTCATATCCGGGGATGAACACTATCTTACCGATGAAACGGGGATCCTTGGAGATGTCAACGATCTGCTTGATGAGGTCCTGACCTGCCTTATCTGCAGGATGGGCCTTACCTGCGAAGAGGAACTGCACGGGCTGCGTGGGATTGTTCACGATCTTGTCCAGACGGTCAAGGTCACGGAACAGCAGGGTTGCCCTCTTGTAAGTTGCAAAGCGGCGGGCAAAACCTATGGTGAGGACATCGTCCCTGAGGTTATCCATGATTGTCACAAGCTCTGACGGGCTGTAGTGATTGCTGATGGTGCTATCGGAAAGCCTTTCCCTCAGGAACTTGATGAGTTTTGACTTGAGGATGCTCTTCACGCCCCAGACCTCTGCGTCAGAAACGCCGTAGATGCCGTCGAAGCAGGATTTATCGTAGTGGTGAGTTGCGAAAGCAGGGCCGAACACGCGTGCGTGCACGGGCTTCCACTCAGGAGCGCACCAGGTGGGATAGTGAACGCCGTTGGTGACATAACTCACAAAGAGTTCCTCGGGGAGATAACCCTGGTACATGTGCTGGAAGATATCCTGGGACACCTTTCCGTGAAGCATTGAAACGCCGTTAACGTTCTGCGAGATGTTGGCGGCGAGGTTACTCATTGAGAATTTCTCGTGGGGATCAAGAGGATTGTCCTTACCAAGGGACATAAGGGTTTCCCAGTCCACTTTGAGGCGCTCAGGATAATGGCCGATATACTGCCTCAGGAGGCCTTCCTCAAAGGCATCGTGGCCTGCGGGGACAGGAGTGTGGGTGGTAAACAGGGAACTTGCGCGAACAACCTCAAGGGCCTCGGTGAAGTCCAGATTGTCCTTCTCAATGTACTCGCGGAGACGCTCCATCCCTATGAATGCGGCGTGTCCCTCGTTGCAGTGATACACCTGGGGATCAAGGCCGATCTTGCGGAGGGCGCGGATACCGCCAACGCCAAGGAGGAGTTCCTGCTTGAGACGGTTTTCCCAGTTGCCGCCGTAGAGGTGATAGGTAACCTCGCGGTCCTCGGGGATATTGGCCTCATAGTCGGTATCCATAAGATAGAGGTCCGTGCGGCCCACTTCCACCTTCCACAGGCGGGCGGTGAGGTTACGGCCGGGGAACGCCACTGAAGTGGTCACCCAGTTGCCGTCCTTGTCCAGCACCGGAACTGCGGGGATCTTGGTGAAATCCTGGGCGTCGTAACCTGCCACCTGATACCCCTGGGCGCTGAGCACCTGGTTGAAGTATCCGTAGCGGTACAGAAGTCCCACTGCCACCAGATTCACGTTCATATCGGAAGTTTCCTTGAGGTAGTCACCTGCAAGGATACCAAGGCCGCCGGAGTAAATCTTCAGGGATGTATCCAGGCCGTACTCCATACAGAAGTAAGCGATGGACGGATCCTTGCGCTTTGCCTTTGCGGCCATATAAGTGTCAAATTCGTCAAGAACCCTGCGCATACGGGCAAGGAATTCAGGATCCTCGGAGAGTTGCTGGAAACGCTTGATACTTACGGTGTCCAGCACTGCAAGAGGATTGTGGCCGCTCTTGTGCCAGATCTCAGGATCAATGGACCTGAAGAGGTCCTTGGCGCTCTCGTTCCAGCACCACCACAGGTTCTTGGAAAGTTTCTCCAGGCGGGAGAGCTTCTCCGGAAGATGGCGTGTAACGATAATTGAACGCCAGGAGGGAGAAGTTACGTCTGATTTGAAATATTGCATTGTCTTATCTTTGGATTTGTAGGAGTCCTTACGTGCCTGAACTTTCTCAAGTGCAAGCGAATATGCCTCCTTATAGTATATAATCTGATTGTCCCAGAGGGCTATCTGAGCAACCTCACGGGCATTTTCCCGGTATGCCTTGCGCTGGGTCTTGTCAAGGTTTGCGATTTCCTTGACACGTGCCGCTACGCCGTCCACTACCTCCTCATAGTTTGTTTCATCCCTGTGGAGGACGGTGATACCGGGATGCTTCTTCTTGTAATGGGTTTCCACCCAGAGTCCAAAGCCCGCAAGGTCTGTGGTGAGGGTGGGAATCCTGAAGGCGAGGGCCTCCAGCGGGGTGTAACCCCAGGGTTCATAATACGACGGGAACAGGGCAAGGTCAAGCCCGCACAGGATGTCGTAGTATGACATGTTGAACACGCCGTCTTCCCCGGTGAGATATGAAGGGATGAAGTAAACCTTCACCTTGTCCCCTATTGAGTTCACAAGGCCGGTTTCCCTCAGGCGGCGGGTAATTGTGTCGTACTCCGCATTCATAAGATAATGCGAAGTCTGGGTCTGGTAATGCTCGTCTCCGCGGCCTTCCAGTTTAGCCACCAGTTCTTTGTCGGGACCGTGATGGCCGGAAGGAATCATGATGAAAGCCTGTACGGGACGGCCCTCAAAGCCTTCACGGTTGAGTTTGTCCAGGGCATCGATGAAAACGTCAATTCCCTTGTTTCGGAATTCGTACCTTCCGCCTATGCCGATAAAGATGGAGTTCTCCGGGACGGCCTCTGCGCTCATGGCGGTGGCAACCTTCACCAGGCACTCGCGGGCAGCCTTGTGGAGGGTGTCATAGGCGGCGTCGGAGGACGGCGTGAAACTGTTCTCAAAGCCGTTTGGCGTGACAACATCCACGGGACGCTCCAGGAACTGGGCGCACTCCTTTGCGGTGATATCGCTCACGGTTGTGAATACATCGGCATTCTGGGCCGATTTCTTCTCCAGCGAGTAGATGGCGGTGACGTTGAAGCGGCGCGCCATCTCATCACCGTTGTACTGGGCGATGTTGTCGTAGAGCGGGAGATTGTTGCCGGCAAGGCACCTTCCCATCATAGTGGCGTGGGTTGTGAACGCCGTTGCGATGGGAATCTGAGCCTTCTTGAGGTAAAGGATGCCGGCGCCCGTCTGCCACTCGTGGAACTGGGCAACCACCTTCTCCCCGCCCTTGAGGTTATAATTCCAGAAACTCTCTATCACGCGGCCTGCGATGACCCCGAATACGGCCGACTCCTTGTAATCCCAGTTTCCGGAGATGGAGTCTACGCCGAAGTCATTCCACAGGGCTCCCAGGATGTCATCGGCCTGGGTGAGGAACTGCTTGTAATCCACGAGGATTGCCACAGGGCGGCCGGGGATGTTCCACCGCCCCACGCGGAAGCGGAGGCCCTCAGTGAGAGCCTGCGCCTTCCACGAGCGGTAGAGCATAGGGTCTTCCAGAAAATCCGGATTGTCACTTCTGTGCATCCAGACATCCGGGCCGATGAAAATGTGGCGCCTGCCAAGTTGTGAACTCAGGTGCAGGGCCTTGGTGGCCACGACGGTGTAAATGCCGCCAACCTTGTTACAAACCTCCCAACTTACTTCAAACAGGTAATCCGGTTGCAGTAATTCTTTCTTCCTTGTTGCCATCACTTAATCCAACGCCGCGCGCTTTTCATCCAGACGGATCTGGAAGTCAGAGATAACATTCATATAGTTGATGAATGCCTCGTAGGGAGTATCATAGGGGTTGAAGTACTTGTGGACTTCACCGTCACTGAAGAACTTCGTGCACATATAGTAGAAGTGGTCGCTCTCCTGGAGATGGCCCCAGTCCTCATAAAGATCAGGGTCATTCACGATTGCGAGTTTCTCCTTCATCGCATAAACCTTCTTGAAGGCCTCGCTCTGGAGTTCATTGCCGAGCCAGGCGGTAACGTCGCGCTCTTCATCGGCCCAGGAGATGGTGTCCTCAACGTCTATGTCGGAGACGGGTTTGTACTTCTTCACTACCTCTGAAGGGGTTGCGAAGCCGAAGGTACCGTCTTTCAGGACTGCGGCGGGAAGGGCCTTCATAAAGTCGAAGATGCCGGTTTCCGCGCCCTGGTGCTCTCCGAAGGTCTCGTAGTCCATAAACAGGTTCACGATGTCCCCGTCCTTGGCGTTTTCCTTCAGCCAGCCTACGTACTGCTCTGCGGTGACCTTGTTCTGGGCGAAGCGGAATGCTATGTCGTCGGAGAGGGTGTAGTTGCGGAGAAGGAGTTTGAGGCGGGGCTGCGTTGCGCTTGTGTACACGAAGTTGGGGCTCTGCCATCCCATAATGTGGCGGGCGCCTTCCGTGAGCATGGTCTTGTAGCCCATCTCGTAGACAATCTTACCGATGGAGTTGTCGTAGATAAGTTCCGTGTTGCGGAAAGCGGTGGGCTTTACGCCGAACAGTTCCTCGATCTTGGCGGCGTGCTTTGCTACCTGCTGTTTGAACTCTGAGTCCGAGCCGAGGGAAGCCAGGGAGTGATAATAGGTTTCTGCAAGGAACTCCACGCGGCCTGTTGCGGCAAGGGCCTTGAAACTGTCAATCACTTCCGGGGCAAACCTCTGGAACTGGTCCAGGGCGCTGCCGGAGATGGAGTAAGCGATCTTGAACTTGCCCTTATTGGCGTTGATGAGTTCCAGCATAAGCTGGTTCATGGGAAGGTAGCACTTCTGGGCCACGCGGCGCAGGATGGTGCGGTTGGCAAAGTCATCGTAATAATGGGAATCTTTGCCGATATCAAAGAATCTGTACAGGCGAAGCCTTGTGGGCTGATGGACCTGGAAATACAGGCAGATGCTCTTTGTTGCCATAATATCTTATTTTACAACTGATTCATAAACTTTCTTGAGCTTGGCGCAGGCGCCATTCCATTTGAGGGCGTTGACCTCATCGTATCCCATTGCGGTGCTGAAGTGCGCAAGGGCAGGGTAACTGAGCAGACCGTAGATGTCGTCCGCTATTGCATCCACATCCCAGAAGTCCACCTTGAAGGCATACTTCAAGACCTCCGCGGCGCCGGACTGCTTGGAGATGATGGAGGGGACTCCCGTACGCATAGCCTCCAGAGGGGAAATGCCGAAAGGCTCCGAGATTGAAGGCATGATGTATACGTCGGAGAGGGCGAACATCTTCTGGACATCCGCTCCCCTGAGGAAGCCCGTGAAGTGGAAACGGTCACTGATGCCGAGGCGTGCCGCGTGGCGGATGGCCCTGTTCATCATATCACCGCTGCCGGCCATCACGAAGCGTACGTTCTTGGTGCGCTTGAGGACCTTTGCGGCAGCCTCGATGAAGTATTCCGGACCCTTCTGGTAGGTGATACGGCCAAGGAAGGTAACCACGGGTTCCTTCACTCCGCGCTCCACCTCCAGGTTCTCCCTGCCGCTGAAGTCCACGGCGTTGTGGACGGTGACAACCTTGGCGGGATCGATGCCGTAGCGGGTGATGACTATGTTGCGGGTGAGGTCGCTCACGGTCACAACTTTATCGGCCACCTGCATACCCCTCTGCTCGATTGCAAAGACCCTTGTGTCTATGTTGTCAACGCTGCCTCTGTCGAAGGAAGTTGCGTGGACGTGGATCACCAGGGGCTTTCCGGTCAGTTCCTTTGCGGCGATGCCGGCGTAGTAGCACAGCCAGTCGTGGGCGTGGATGACGTCGAATTCATCCTTTCTCTGCATAGCGATTGTGCCGCCCACCATAGCGTAGCGCGCAACCTCTTCCATAAGGTTTGCGCCGTACTTGCCGGAGAACTTGAATTTCTGGCCGTAACTGATGGAGAAGTCCTTCACCTGGCGGCGTTTTTCTTCTTCCACAAGACGGCCGAATTCCTCAGGATCGGCGTAGGGAACCATATTGGAGCCGATGTGGATGAACTTGACCTTGTCAAGGAACTCATCCACGGTCTCCGTCACGGTGTCCACTGCGACATCCGAGGCGTTTATGATTGTTGTGGCGCTCTGGTCTTCGTCACCGGAGGCCGACGGCATTACGAAGAGGGTTTCTACGCCGTTATGGGCAAGACCCTTTACAATGCCTTCACAGGCTGTTCCAAGACCGCCTGCGATGTGGGGAGGAAACTCCCAACCGAACATTAGTACTCTCATAGTTTATTCCTCCCTGTATTTTTCAATGAGCCAGTTGATGTTGAGAAGGGCGGCGGTGGTCATTGCCGATGAGATTGCTCCGTGGGGCTCGTGGGGCGGGTCTCCGTCGTAGAGTTCGCTGAAGCAGCCTACACCGTGCTTGAAAAGATCGTCGTAGAATCCTTCCGTAAGCCATTCCGCCCTCTTTATGAAGTTCTTGCCCATCATATTGAAACTGGTGTAGCAGTACTGGGCAAGGAGGAACGGCCAGGCGCAGCCGTTCATATAGGCTTCATCACGCTGGACCTGGTTGCCCTCATACACGCCCTTGTAGCGGACGTCACGGGGACTCAGGGTGCGGATGCCGCGACGGGTTACGAGCTCTGCGTTAACAATCCTCATAACCTCAGAAACTACGTCGTCGGACACGCAGATGTGGTCCAGGGAAACTGCCCACAGCTGGTTGGGACGCACCTCAAGATGCTGGCCGCCGTTATCCACGTAATCGGCCAGGATACCCATATCGGCATTCCAGAACATAGGCTGGTAGTTCTTCTCTATGAGTTCCTTGATGGGAGCCCACTTCTTGTAGAAACTGCCGTTCTTGCGCTCGTTCTCAAGGGCGAAGGCGATGGCGTTGTACCACATTGCGTTGGTTTCCACCTGGTATCCGGCGCGCTCGGTAACCGCGCGGCCGTTGATGTAGGCGTTCATCCAACTGAGGGCAACGCCGTCCTTCTGGGCCCACAGGAGGCCGTTGGGCTGCATTGCAACCTCCTGGCGCACGCCGGGAAGATAACTCTCGATGACGGCCTTCATAACGGGGCCGTACTTTTCCCACACGGCCTTTGCCTTGGCGCCCCAGGCTATGTACTGCTGAAGGGCTACGGCAAGGTAGAGCGGAGCCTCAACCTGGGTTGTGCGGCGCGTGAAGCGCTCCTGATTGTCCTCGATTAGGTTATCCAGGATTTCCTCGAACTCACCGGCGTCATTGTGCGCATACAGCGTGAGACCGGCTATTGAGCCAAGCGTTTCACGGAGAAGACCGGTGTAAAGCCAACTGTAACCGGCCACAATCTGCTTGCGGCCGCCGCTTTCGCGGACAAGGTAATCCGCAGCCCTTACAAGTTGGTCCTTGTAGGAAGTGATGGGGCCGATTTTCTCAACCACGGCGGCGAAGCGGCGCTTGAGGCCGGAGGCGTTCACGTTGTCACCGGCGCTTGCGGAAACGACGATTGAATCCCCCGCCTTGAGGTCTATCTCGAAGATACCGGGCTGGAGGAGATCCTCACGGCAGTCGAAGCCACGGCGCATCTCATCTGAATAGGTAATGCCCTTGTACCAGACGGGATTGTGCCTGTAGGCCGATTGGGCGGAACTTAACTGGATGTTCAGTTCCGGGAAGTCTTCATAGAGACAGAAGGCGGCGCCGTTCTGGACCGGCTTGAAGTCCGTGCGGGCGGCGTCATTCTCTCCTGTGAGGCCGTGAACGTTGCGGAAAGCCAGGAAAGGCTTCAGTTCCAGTTTCACCTTTGCGGGGGCGTTCACCAGTTCATAGTGGATCATGAGCTGGTTTGCGTCCGGGCTCAGGACGATCTGCTTGCGGAAAACGATTTCGCCGATCTTGTAGGTCACGGTAGGGACCGGATCTGCGTCGAAATCCACAATGTACTTGTGTCCGCGCGGCTCATAGATGTCTCCGTAGCAGTGGATTCCAAGGTTGAAGCGCTTGCCCCTGAGGGTAAGGCTTTCGTCCAGGGAACTGAGGAGGAGATGCCTGAAGCCGCCGAACTTCTCTACCGGTACGGCCAGAAGGCCGTGATAACGCCTGGTGTTGCAGGTCACGATGGACGTGTTGCAATAGGCGCCGGTTTTGTTGGCCAGGATGATTTCCCTCTTGAGGGAATACTCAAGGTTGACCAGTTCCGACTTGTTGAATTTCAGAAAAGCCATAAATATAACGTTATACTTGCTTCAAAACCATAGCGGTGCGGGCCGGCAGGTACACTTTCATAGTGTGGTTGTAGGCCTGGTTGCCGTTGGGACATTTCCCGGGCATTGCAACGTGCTTCTCACCCTTTTTGAGACGGGCAAATCCGCCGAAGATCTGCTCATCCGAGTCAAGCACGTTCTCGTACTCTCCCTCCGGGCAACTGAAGCCATAATCGGCAAAAGAACCGGCGGGCGAGAAATTCAGCGCAAAGATACAGTTTTTCCTACGGAAAATCAAGATTTTCTTCTGCTCATCGGCCACCAGGAGTTCCGGACGCTCATCAAGGATCTTCTCTTCCTTGACAAGATGGATCATAGCGGCGTCAAAACTGTTGAGGGGCGCGTAGCGTAGAAGGTCATTGTCCACAAGGGACCACTGCCTGCGGGCGTATTTGAAAGACCATCCGTTCCCTTCACGGGGGAAGTCTATCCATTCGGGATGGCCGAATTCGTTGCCCATAAAGTTCAGGTAGGCGTCTCCGGCGGTGGCGGCGGTGACAAGGCGTATCATCTTGTGAAGGGCGATTCCCCTTTCCACGATGTCATTCTGGGAGGCCTTGTTCATAGCGAAGTACATCTCCTTGTCCATAAGGCGGAAGATGATGGTCTTGTCTCCCACAAGGGCTTGGTCGTGGCACTCTGCGTAGGAGACGGTCTTTTCATCGGCCCTCTTGTTGGTGAGTTCCCACCAGATTTCTCCCATGGACCACTGCTCGTCGGAGCGCTCCTTGATCCACTTGATCCAGTGGTCGGCGATGCCCATTGACATACGGAAGTCAAAGCCTACGCCGAAAGCCTGGAACGGGGCCGCGAGGCCGGCCATTCCGGACATATCCTCCGCGATGGTGAATCCGTTGGGGTTCATCTCTTTCACTAGGCGGGTGGCAAGGGAAAGGTAGATCACGGCGTCTTCGTCCACGCCTCCGTCGAAGTAGAGGCTGTAGTTGCCAAAATCCTTTCCAAGGCCGTGGTCCCAGTAGAGCATTGATGTTACGCCGTCAAAGCGGAAACCGTCAATGTGGTACTCTTCCATCCAGTATTTAACGTTGGAAAGTAGGAAGTAGCGGGTGCAGTCCTTGCCGTAGTCGAAGCAGCGTGAGCCCCAGGCGGGATGCCTTCCGGCGGGGCCGTTGTGGAAGTAAAGGTCTTCCCGGCCGTCAAACTCTGAAAGGCCCTCAAGGGTGTTTTCAACGCTGTGGCTATGGACAATGTCCATGATGACGGCTATGCCCTTTCCGTGGGCGTCGTCAACCAGGGCCTTGAATTCCTCGGGGGTGCCGAAGCGGGAACTAAGGGCGAAGAAATTTGATACCTGGTAGCCGAAGGAGCCGTAATACGGGTGCTCCTGAAGGGCCATTATCTGGATGGTGTCATAGCCAAGTTTCTTTACGCGGGGAAGGACGTCCTTACGGAATTCCTCGAAGGAGCCCACCTTTTCTTTCTCAGTAGCCATGCCGATATGGCACTCATAGATGAGGGGATGGGGACGCTTTCCGGCGTGGCCGTGCTTCCACTGATAGGGCTTCTCAGGATCCCAGACCTCTGCGCTGAAAACCTTGGTCACGGGGTCCTGGATTACGCGGGTGACGTATGAAGGGAGGCGTTCCCCGCCGCCGCCCGGCCACTCTATGTAGAGTTTGTACAGTTGGCCGTGGTGAAGGAACATCTCCGGAAGCCGGAGTTCCCAGTTTCCCTGGCCAAGGGGCTTCAGGGCATAGGCGTCCGTGCGCTTCCAGTTGTTGAAGTCTCCGATAAGATAAATCTTGTTGGCGTTGGGGGCGTACTCGCGGAACACCCAACTGCCGTCCTTGCAGCGGTGAAGGCCATAGTAGATGTGGTTATTTACCGCATCCTTCAGTTTTCCGTCACCGGCAATGTGCTTAAGGGTTTGCCAGATGTGCTCGTGCCTTGCATCTATTGCATCTTTGAAGGGCATGAGCCAGGGGTCTGTCTCGTAAATCTTTTTCATATGTGGTCAGTTATCCTTATCCAATGAATCAATCTTCTCCTTCACGGTACGGAGGTAATCACGGCAGCCCTTGAGGAGTTCACGTGAACGTGCCACAAGGGCGTCAATGTCGTCCAGTTTGGTCTCCGGATTCTCCACCTTCCTTGCAATCTCCTCAAGTTCCGCGATTGCCTTTGCGTAATCAAATTTCTTCTCCATCAAGCAATATTGGTTTTAGTGTTATCTATTTTGTCAGAGTAAATTTCATCCACCTTTGCGGTGAGGGAGCCGTCGTTGAAACGTACGCCTATACGGTCCCCTACGGCCACACGGTCCACAGTTTTGAGGATTTTGTTGTCCTTTCCCGTGACAAGGACGTAGCCAAGGCCAAGGATCTTGCGGGGATCCGAGCCCGTGATGACGGCTTCCTTAAGGGCTACGCGGGACACTTCCGCCCCTACCCTTGCCTGGGCGGCGAACTGTATGCGGTGGACGGCGGAGTCCTTGAGGCGGGCAACGTCTGAGTATTTCTGGGTAAGGCCTTTTGTAATGCGGCCGATACTCCTCTGAAGCTGCACTTCCAGTGCCGCCACCCTGCCCCTTATGGCACGGTGGATGGCGGAATCCAGGCTCTCCAGCCTCAGTTCCTGCGCCCCGGCAAGGCGCATTGCTGCCGATGCTATGCGGCGCGCAAGGCGGAGAATCATCTCATCCTGGGCGGCCAGGGCGTCAAGGAAAAGATCGGCCAGGGCAGTGGGTGTTTTCACGCTCTCATGGGCCACCATATCTGCGATATGCACGTCTTTGTCGTGGCCGATGGCCGTTACAACCGGCACCGGGCAAGTGGCTATTGCTATGGCGAGGTTGAAATCGTCGAAGCAGAGGAGGTCCGTTTCCGACCCGCCGCCGCGGAGGATAAGGATGGCGTCATAATCCTTTTCCTGAACCTTTTCAATGGCGGCCGATATTGAAGAAGGCGCCTGCTCTCCCTGCATTGTGGCCTCATAGAGATCCAGGGTGAAGGCATAGCCCTCGGGGTTATTGAGAAGATGATTGCGGAAATCCTGGTAACCGGCAGCGGTTTTGGAGGTAATCACGGCAAGCCTCTGAGGGATATCCGGGATGGCAAGTTCCTTCTGCATATCCATATAGCCGTCCTTTGTGAGACGCTCTATGGCGCGCTTTCTCTCAAGGGCCTGCTCTCCAAGGGTGAATGCGGCGTCTATGTCTTCAATGTAGAGGGATATGCCGTAGAGTTCACTGAAAGCGACCTGGACTTTAACGAGGACGGTGATGCCGGCCTGGAGTTTCTGGCCCGTAGCCTCCTCAAAATACCTGACTATCTGGGTATAATGCCACTTCCAGATCATTGCGCGGGATTCCGCAACGGGCTTCCCCGCCCTGGACTGGGTGAGTGTGAGGTAGCAGTGGCCATTTGCCCTGGGGCTCCAGGAGGAGATTTCCGCCTTTACCCAATACCTCCCCGGAAAGGCGTCCTGAATCCCTTCCTTAATCCTGGATTGAAGTTCCAGGAGGTCAATATATTCCCTCTCTCCCATACCCTACAAAGATAACAAATTATTCCCTCATTCGGAATACCCCCGGCGCAATATTTTTCGCTTCCGCGCCAGGGATTACGCCAGCCCCGGACGGCAGGGTTTTCCTATGGATTCACGGTAGAAGTAGTAGAGTTCTTCCGTGGCAAGGGCCATCTTGGTAACTGCAAAATCGCAGTCGTAGGGGTAGGTGTACCAGGTGTCCTGGAGGGTATTGAGGTCTACGCAGTCTCCCCATTTGCCAAGATATTCGTATTCAATGTGGCAGGAATAGAGTGATGGCACCGGCAGCACCATTTCAAAGGGATCCCCGTCAAAGTCCGTTCCCCATACCCTGAAGCCGTTTCCGTCGTGGACCATCTTGCCATCACCTAACTTGATGAATTTAAGGGCATTTGGCAGCGAATACACGTGGACGGGGAGTTCTCCTGTAGAGTATCGGCCTTCACGGACCTCCTTACGGACATTGGCCCTCTCCCACTCATACCAGTCAGGGATGTGGGAGAACTCGGTTTCGCCTTCCAGCGCGCGCAGTTCCCCAAGTTCAGTCATCTCCCATTCCTTGCCGCAGTGATCACACCAAAGGTGAGTCCCGCCGGCTTTCATCCTGTATTCCGTTCCGCAGTGAGGGCACTGGTAAAGGACCTTCTGGAGGCCTTCCGCGCGCTTTTCATAGGGCGTGCGGATGCCACGCTCCTTCTGCCAGGCGAAGTCGTCGTACTGGAACGCCTCAACTATCCTGTCGTTGATTTCATCCACGGACAGGGATTCCAGCTCATCCGGGGTTAAAATGAGGGAGAAATCGGCCTCCGTGGGCTTTACGCGGCGGTCGTGAAGGTTCCAGAAGGGGGAATTCACGTGATGCCCGTGGCAGATGAGGGTTGCTACAGGCACCTTCATCAGTTTGCACAGTTTACCAAGGGATGTGGGGAGCACCGCGGTTGTGCCGCATAGGGAGTAGCGGGCCTCCGGATAGATCACCGCTATATCCTTGTTGTCCAGGACTTTGCGTATCTGACGCACCAGCACGGTGTCGCTGGTGAATTTGCGGGTGCAGATGCATCCCACGCTTCTCAGGAGCCATTCCCGGCCGATAAACCCGTCTATTGCCACCACGTAATTTGCCTTGTTGGGGTAGATGATCTGGGTTGCAACCTTGAAGTCCATAAAGGCGTTGTGGTTGCAAAGGAGGATGTACGGCGGCTTGAGGTTCTCCGTTCCTGGATGCCGGTTGATAATGGGCTTGTGAATCACCATATCCGGCCAGCTCAGGAGCTTGGTGAGCGGCTTCAGATACCATCTGGTGCGGATAGGGTCACGCACCATATCAAAGCGTGGAACAGGTTTTTTCATTTCAGGTCAGGTTTCGCTCTGCAATATAGTGAATTTTGGCTATATTTGCTAAAAATCTGATTACTTATGTTTGATGCAAAGAAAGTTAAAGACGCTTGTGTCCAATGGATTAGGGACTGGTTTGAGGAAAACGGCCCCGGATGTAACGCCGTCCTGGGTATCTCCGGAGGCAAGGACAGCAGCGTTTGCGCCGCCCTCTGCGTGGAGGCCCTTGGAAAAGAACGTGTGATTGGCGTAACAATGCCTAACGGCGTCCAGCCGGACATTGCCGATTCCATAAAACTCATAAATCACCTTGGGATCAAGCGCTATGACATCAATATCGGCGCCGCCTTCGACGCCCTGATGGGTGAGGTTGAGGCAAAACTTGGGGAATCGGCCTCAAGTCAGACACGCATCAATATGGCTCCGCGCCTAAGGATGACGGCAGTGTATGCCGTTTCACAGTCAAATAACGGCCGCGTTGTGAACACCTGCAATCTCTCCGAGGACTGGGTTGGCTACAGCACCCGCTGGGGAGACGCCGCCGGAGACTTTTCTCCCCTTGGCGGGCTCACAGTTCAGGAGGTGGTTGAAGTTGGAAAAGTTCTTGGACTTCCCATTGACCTTGTGGTGAAAACGCCCTCCGACGGTCTCTGCGGCAAAACTGATGAAGACAATCTGGGCTTCACCTATGCGGTTCTGGACAAGTACATCCGCACTGGAGTGTGCGAGGACCCAGCCACCAAGGCACTCATAGACCGCAAACACGTGATGAACCTGTTCAAACTGAAGCCCATCCCGCATTTTGAGCCGGAGCTGTAGATTTATTGCCGTGGAGTTAAGTCATTCAGTATCAGTATATAACGCGAAATAGGGTGCCGTAAATCCGGCACCCTATTTTGCATAAATCGCTGTATTTCAAGAATTTATCTCCACGGGGTTACTTCGCTCTGGTGTAGACCTGTATGGGACAGCCCTCGAAGTCAAAGTGCTCACGGAGTTTGTTCTCCAGGAAGCGCTTGTAGGGGTCCTTAACCCACTGCGGCAGGTTGCAGAAGAAGGCAAACTGCGGGGTACGGGTGGGAAGCTGCGTGACGTACTTGATCTTGATGTACTTACCCTTCCATGCCGGCGGAGGATAGTTCTCTATTTCCGGCAGCATGGCGTCGTTGAGGGCCGATGTAGGGATCTTCCGGGACATATTGTCGGCCACATGTGCGGCGGCGTCAAGGACGTCAAGGATGCGCTGCTTGTTGAGGACTGAGGTGAAAATGATGGGGATGTCGTTGAAGGGAGCCAGGCGGGCCTTGAGGTTTTCCGTATACTCCTTCATTGTGTTCACGCCTTTCTCGAAGAGGTCCCACTTGTTCACAACTATCACGCAGCCCTTGCGGTTTTTCTGGATTACGTTGAAGATGTTCATATCCTGCGCCTCCATACCAAGGTTGGCGTCTATCATAAGGATACAGACATCCGAATGCTCAATTGTGCGCATGGCCCTCATAACGGAGTAGAACTCAAGGTCTTCCGTCACCTTTCCCCTCTTTCGCATTCCGGCTGTGTCCACAATCATGAATTCGTGGCCGAACTTATTGTAATAGGTGGAGATGGAATCGCGGGTGGTGCCGGCGACGGGCGTCACAATGTTGCGTTCCTCGCCCAGCAGGGCATTGGTAAGAGAAGACTTTCCCACGTTGGGGCGGCCCACAATGGCAATGTGGGGGATGTCGGCGTGGTCATCGGCCTCACCCTCATCCTCCGGAAGCACCCTCAGGACCTCGTCCAGAAGGTCTCCGGTGCCGGAGCCGTTTGCGGCCGATATGCTCCACACTTCCCCCAGTCCCAGGCCGTAGAAATCGTAGGCGTCGTACATCTTCTCACCCGTATCCACCTTGTTCACGCACAGGATGACGGGCTTTTTGGAGCGGCGGAGGATATCGGCAATCTCGGAGTCATAATCCGTGATTCCCGTTGCGGCCTCGCACATGAAGAGGATGGCATCGGCCTCCTCTATGGCTATTGCCACCTGACGGCGGATGGCGCCTTCGAAGACGTCGTCGGAGTTACTTGTGTAACCGCCGGTATCCACCACTGAGAACTCTCGGCCGCACCATTCGCACTTGCCGTAATGACGGTCACGGGTTACGCCCGCCGTCTCATCCACAATGGCCTGGCGCATTCCCACCAGACGGTTGAAAAGGGTACTTTTTCCTACGTTCGGTCTCCCGACTATCGCTACTAATGCCATAATACGTTATTTTTCTAGTTCATAAAGGGCGCATGATCTGCATGCGTCCGTGAATTCTCCGTTGCAATGGTCCGGCTTCCCTCCCCTTTTCTGAGCGGCCAACATTTCCAGTTCCTCCTGCTTGGCGCACTTGATCCCGCGCTTTTGCATTTCCGGATTGGTTGATATTTCCCCGTTTGGAAACGGCCGCTTGAAGAAAAAGATGTTCACGCCCAGCAGGATCACTGCCAGGCCAACGAATACGAGAGCTGCCAGGAAAGTCTTCACGGTGCTACAGCGGGAATTCGGAGGATATGGGCTGGTAGTTGTACACGCGGAGAATCATCCTGGCGAAGGTGTCGGCCAGGGAAACCACGCGGAACTTGCCCTGGAGATGCTCCTGAGCCGGATCCAGAGGAATGGTATCCGTCACGTATACCTCAGAGAGGGCGCTCTTGTCTATCCTTTCATATGCCGGGCCGGAAAGCACTGCGTGAGTTGCGAAGGCGCGGACGCTGTTGGCGCCCCTCTTCAGCAGTTCATTGGCGGCTTCCGTAAGGGTGCCGGCGGTGTCAATAATATCGTCAATTATCACTATGTCCCTGCCTTCCACCTCACCGATGGGCTGGATGCGCTCAATGACGTTTGCCTTTGCGCGGGTTTTGTGGCATATCACAACCGGGGTGTGGAGGTACTTGGCATAGGAGTGGACCCTCTTTGCGCCGCCCATATCCGGGGCTGCCAGGGTGAGGGTGTCCTTGTACTTCCGCTGGAGTTTCTTTAGGATGTCCAGGAAGTCGTAACTGGCGTAGAGGTGGTTCACGGGGAGGTCGAAGAATCCCTGGATCTGGTCTGCATGTAGATCGCAGGTCATGACTGCATCGGCCCCGGCAACCTTGAGCATATTGGCCACCAGTTTTGCGCCGATAGACGTGCGGGGCTTGTCCTTGCGGTCCTGGCGCGCCCAGCCATAATAAGGGATAACTGCAATCACTCTGTCGGCCGATGCCCTCTTGGCGGCGTCTATGGAAAGCAGAAGTTCCATGAGGTTATCCGTAGAGGGGAACGTGGACTGGATAATGAAACAGGTGGCTCCGCGGACGCTCTCCTGGAAGTAGGGCTGGAATTCACCGTCGCTGAAACGGGCGATTTCCAGAGGGCCCAGGACTATCTCAGGATCCTCGGGGGCTTTCATACGGTTCATTGCATCAACTACCTTTTCCGCAAAATAGCGGGAAGCATCACAGGTAAACAGCGCCAGACGGTGCTCATGGAGATTGCTTATCATAGTGTCTGAAGAATTGATCCGATGTAATCAAGTATTTCCTCCTTCCCCGTCTTTTTGGCCGATGAACTCACAAAGCAGGGCGGAAGTTCTTCCCACTCTTCAAGTAAACGTCCCTTGTCCTTGAGGATTTGCGCATTCAGGGCCTCCTGGCCAAGTTTATCGGCCTTTGTGAAGATGATCCCGAAGGGTATTCCCTTCTCACCAAGTTCACGGATGAAACGGAGGTCTACCTCCTGGAGGTCGTGTCTGGAGTCCAGAAGGACCATAAGCATCACGAGTTCCTCAGAGTTGTTGATGTAGTCCCAGATTATATGCCTGAGTTTTGCCCTTTCCCTGTCCGGCAGTTTTGCATACCCGTAACCGGGGAGGTCTACCAGATACCAGGAATCGTTTATTATGAAGTGGTTTACAAGTTGGGTTTTGCCGGGAGTCTGGGAGGTTTTTGCCAGTTTCCCGTTATCCGTGAGCATATTGATGAGGGAACTCTTCCCCACATTGGAGCGGCCGATGAAGGCGAATTCAGGCGCCTTGCGGGCAGGCTTTCCGCCCACCCTGGTGCTTGATCCTGCAAATTCTGCCTTTGTGATTCTCATAGCCCCCGGACATTGACACACAAAGATAAGGATTTTTTGTAACTTTGCCGTATGGAGCAAGAAGAAAAATTTATGCGTGAAGCCCTGAGGGAGGCTCACGCCGCCCTTGAGGAGGGTGAAATCCCCATCGGGGCCGTTGTGGTGTGGAAGGGGCGGATAATCGGCCGGGGCCATAACCAGACGGAAAGGCTCCGTGACACCACCGCCCATGCAGAGATGATAGCAATCACCGCCGCTACTGAGGCGCTTGGTGGTAAATACCTCACGGACTGTGCGTTATACGTGACCGTGGAGCCCTGCCCCATGTGCGCCGGCGCCCTTGCCTGGGCACAGACCGGAACCGTTGTGTACGGCGCTCCGGACCCCCGCCGCGGCTTCTCCCTGTTCCAGCCTTCCCTCCTCCACCCCAAAACCGTCGTCCGCGGCGGCGTTCTTCAGGAGGAATGCTCCAATCTTATGGTAGAGTTTTTTAAGAGTAAACGTATATGAAAGGCGTACACATTTTTCTTGCCGACGGCTTTGAGGATATGGAAGCCCTTGCCACAAGGGACGTGCTTCTGAGGTGCGGAATCCCCGTTATAACCGTTTCCATCACGGATGAGTATCTGGTGGAAAGTTCTCACGGACTGCAGGTTACGGCCGATACTTCCTGGGCCGATCTTGAAGTGATGGAACCCGGGACCGATTCCTCCGACGTTATGATCTTCCCCGGCGGAATGCCAGGCTCCAGGAACCTTGCCCAGCATGCCGAACTTATGGAAATCCTTCAGGACCACTGGGCCCGCGGCGGCGCCGTTGCGGCAATCTGCGCCGCTCCAGGGCTGGTTGTATCCCAACTTCCAGGCCTTTCCGGCCGCAGGTTCACCTGTTTTGACGGCTTTGAGGAGGCTCCCATTGCCGCCGGCGCCGTCTACACTCCGGAAGGCACCGTGACGGACGGCAACCTCATTACCGGCCGCGGCGCCGGCTGGGCCGTGGAGTTCGGCCTTGCGATCCTGAGTTATCTAAAGGGTCCCGAAGCCGCCGCCAAGGTGAGGGCCGGGCTTATGCTCTAATCACCCCTAATAGTTCTCCCCTTGCGGTGGAGCCTAACTTCCTGATTCACAGCTATTTACAAGAGTTTCTACCAGAACTTTTTCTGGTAGAAACTCTTGTAATACATTGAGTGTCAGCGGTTTAGCATCCACTCAATTCCTTCTGTTCGCCACAGAAATATAATAAAGCAGCGTAGCCAGAGAGCCCAGCGCCGCAATCACGTATGTGTATGCGGCCCATTTGAGGGCATCGGCCGCCATTGGCTTGGTCTCATAAGTTACAATGCCGGCGCCCTCCAGCCACTTCACGGCGCGTGCGCTGGCGTTGATCTCTACCGGAAGGGTGATAAAACTGAAAAGGGTTGTAAGGGCAAAAAGGCCGATACCAAACCACAGCAGTTGCGGGAAGATATTAATGAGGAGAACCCCTCCAAGAAGAACCCAGGACACAATACTATTTGAAAAAGAAACAACCGGTACCAGGGCTGAACGCATCCTGAGCCAGGCGTAGCCCGTGGCGTGCTGGACCACGTGGCCGCACTCGTGGGCAGCCACCGCGGCTGCAGCGACCGACCTGCCGTAATAGACGTCCTGGCTGAGGTTTACCGTGCGTGTGGTGGGGTCATAGTGGTCCGTGAGTTTACCGTCCACTGACACAATTGAGACGTCACGGATGCCGTGGGCCGCCAGCATACGGGAGGCAACCTCCGCTCCGGTCATGGAGAGAGGAACCTCGGAGTATTTGTCAAAGCGGCGCTTGAGCATACCCTGAATGATCATACTTGCCACCATCACGGCAATCATTATTATCCAGATGAGCATTGTAGACATAGTGTTCTGTTTTATCCGTTGGCACAAATTTACATTTTTATGCCGAAATGTCACGCGGAAATGTTATTTTTGCACTGCAAAACGGACTATATGCGCATAATTGAGGATGTTTTTTCCCGTTTGGAGCTTAACCTGAATGCCACGGTGGGCAACTACCGTTATTTCCGCTCCCTCCTTAAGCCTGAGACCAAACTCCTTGTTCTGGTCAAGGCCAACGCGTATGGTCACGGCGCCGTGGAGTTTGCCGCAATGATGCAGCGTGCCGGGGCCGATTACCTTGCCGTAGCATACCCCGTAGAGGGGCTTGAACTCCGTCGCAACGGTATCTCCCTCCCCATCCTGGTCCTCACTGCCGGTACGGATTTCTTCCCGGAAATCATAGAAACCCGAATGGAGCCTTCCATCCCCAACCTCTATTCCCTCAAGAAACTGGTAGAGGTTCTGCGTGACAAGGGCCTTAAGGATTACCCCGTTCACATTAAACTGGACACCGGAATGCACCGCCTGGGCTTTATGTCTGATGAACTTCCGGAACTCATAGAGTACCTGAAAGTAACTCCGGAAGTCAAGGTCAAGGGCCTGTTCTCCCACCTCTGTGTGGCGGAGGATCCGGAGCAGGACGGCTTCACCCTCGGCCAGATAGATCTTTTCCGGAAAAACACGGAGGCCATTGCTGCGGGAATCGGCTATATGCCCATGCGTCACATCCTCAACAGCGCCGGCATAGAGCGTTTTCCGCAGTACCAGTTTGATATGGTACGTCTTGGTATCGGCATATATGGAATCAGTGCCCTTCCCGGAAAGCGCCTGGACCCCGTGGCGTCCCTCAAGTGCAAGATCCTGCAGATTAAGCAGTTAGGACCGGAGGATACGGTTGGATATGGCCGATGGGGCCACGCCAAGGAAGGCACCGTCATCGCCACCATTCCGGTGGGTTATGCCGATGGAATAGACCGCCATCTTGGCCGCGGCGCCGCTTCGTTCTCAGTGAACGGTCACAGGGCGCCTACAATCGGCAATATCTGTATGGATATGTGTATGCTGGATGTAACCGGCATCCCCGCCGCCCCAGGAGACACAGTCACCGTTTTTGGCGAGGACCCTCACGTTGAGGAACTGGCGGGTATCCTTGGAACCATTCCCTATGAGATTCTGGTCTCCGTTCCCCGCCGTATTCACCGTCTGGTGATTCGGTAATGGGTGGAGGTCAAAACATTGATATTCAATATATTACAAGAGTTTCTTCCAGAAAAAGTTCTGGTAGAAACTCTTGTAAATAGCTATGTATCAAGCAGTTGAGCTCCACCGCAAGGGGAGAACTATTAAGGGCAGAAGAAAAAAAGGGGCAAGCTATTCAAGCTTGTCCCCCTTTTCATTGAACAATTCATTTTGCAGGACAGAGAACTCTGTCACTTCCTGTAGTTCCAGTTTCACCTTGTAGCGCTTGCGCCACCTGGTGAGGAAGGAATTGAACAGTCCCCTCTTCAGGTAGGCTCCCAGGATGGGGCTTGTCTTGAGAGTGAGGGACCGGACACCTTTTTCTATGACGTAGAAGGCAATCTTTCTTTCGATTTCCTCATCGATCACCACGCTGGAGTGGATCTTTCCGGTGCCGTGGCACACGGGACACTGCTCCGAGGTGTTGATTTCCGTCACGGGCCTTATCCGCTGCCGGGTTATCTGCATAAGCCCGAACTTTGTGAGCGGAAGCACGTTGTGCTTGGCCCTGTCATTTTCCATAAG
>ONOQ01000068.1 GCA_900319485.1 uncultured Bacteroidales bacterium
TCTGGAAGCATCCTATGACCGCTGGATCGTAACCGCGTCAAAGCCCGGCGACCACGTCCTCAACATAGTCCAGAGGGACAATCCGCGCACAATGCAGAAGGGATGGTCATTCGTGGGGCATTCCTACAACTTTGACTCTGCCGCCGGCATCAACTACACAGTGGATGTCACAAAGCCCCGCGGTTCACGTGTCTCTGTGAGTTCTATGGCAGACGGCAGCGCCTTCGATCCTTCCCGCACCTACAACGTTGCCATGACTTCATACCGCGCAAGCGGCGGCGGCAACCTCCTGCAGGAAGTGGGGATAGACACAGACCGCATTGGAGACCGCGTAGTGGCGCGCTATCCTGAAATCCGTAACATCCTTTACGATTACCTGATGGAGAACGGCTCCATTGATCCCGAGGTAATAGGCAATCCTTCAGTGATAGGCTCCTGGAAGTTTGTTCCGGAGAACATTGCAGGCCCCGGAATCGCTTCAGATATGGAACTGATGTTTGGAGGCCGTGGAGATAAGTAATTGATTATCAGTAATATACGTGAAAGAGGGTGTCCGGTTTTGGACACCCTCTTTTGCGTAAATCGTTATGAATCAGTGAGTTAACTCCACGGGCAAAGCCGGGCCGACACTACTTCGCGTAAGCAACTGACCTGGTTTCACGGATGACCGTGATCTTCACCTGGCCGGGATAGGTCATCTCGTCCTGGATCTTCTTTGCAATCTCACCGGAGAGGACCTCTGCGTCGTGGTCGGAGACCTGCTCCGCGCCAACTATTACGCGGAGTTCGCGGCCGGCCTGGATGGCGTAGGCCTTGGTGACGCCGGGATATGCGCCTGCAAGATTCTCCATTCCGCGGAGCCTCTTGATGTAACTCTCGATGACCTCACGGCGTGCGCCGGGACGGGCGCCCGAGATGGCGTCTCCAACCAGCACCAGGGGAGCGTAGAGGGAAGTCATCTCGGTTTCCTCGTGGTGGGCGCCGATTGCATTGCAGATTTCGGGCTTTTCCTTGTATTGCTCCGCCAGTTTCATACCAAGGAGGGCGTGAGGAAGATCCGGATCCTCCTCCGAAACCTTTCCAATATCGTGCAGCAGACCTGCCCTCTTTGCAATCTTGGGGTTGAGGCCCAGTTCACTTGCCAGGATGGCGCAGATGTTTGCTACCTCGCGGGAGTGCTGTAGAAGGTTCTGGCCATAGGATGAACGGTATTTCATTCGGCCGATAAGACGGACGAGTTCCATGGAGAGGCCGTGGATTCCAAGGTCTATGCAGGTGCGCTTTCCGGTTTCCAGGATCTCTTCCTCAAGTTGCTTGGACACCTTTGTGACCACTTCCTCGATGCGGGCGGGGTGGATGCGGCCGTCTACCACAAGTTGATGGAGGGCAAGGCGGGCAACTTCCCTGCGCACAGGGTCAAAGGCGCTGAGAAGGATGGCGTCCGGGGTGTCGTCCACCACGATCTCCACGCCCGTAGCGGCCTCCAGGGCGCGGATGTTACGTCCTTCACGGCCGATTATACGTCCCTTTATTTCGTCGTTCTCTATGGGAAATGTGGTTACGGCATTCTCAATGGCGGTTTCAGTAGCGGTGCGCTGGATGGTGTTGATAACTATGCGCTTGGCTTCCTTCGCTGCGTTGAGGCGGGCTTCGTCAATGCAGTCGTTGATGTAGGCCTGGGCCTCGGTGCGGGCCTCAGCCTTCATCTGCTCCATAAGTTGGGTCTTGGCCTCCTGGGCGGTCATACCCGCAACTTCCTCGATCTGGCGGATGGCCTGGTCACGGAGGCGGTCGTATTCATCCTCCCTGGCCTTCAGGGCTGCCTTCTGGGCATCAAGATCGCGGTTTTTTCTATCGGCCTCACCCATCTTCTGGTTGAGGGTGTTCTCCTTCTGCCTTACGCGGTTTTCGGCTTCGTGGATGCGGGCGTTGGATTCGTTGACCATTTTTTCGTGGTCGCTCTTGAGGGAGAGGTACTTCTCCTTGGCCTGGAGGATTCTCTCGTTCTTGATTTTCTCCGCCTCCACTTCCGCCTTTTCAATGATTTCGTCGCGCTTGCCCTTGAGGATGGAGCGCCTTATCACTATGTATGCCGCCAGTGCTATTACGGCACCGGCTACAAATCCGATTATTAAAGATATAAGGTCCATATATATTGTGTGTGTTATGTGCTTTTAACAGGCAATAGATATGGAAAGAAAGCCGCCGTATCCAGTCAGAAAATCTTATTGGATAAGATTTGGGGTCCGGCCGATTCAGGTATCCCTTCGGGGAGGGCCCGCCATCCACGGCCTGAGATGCGCCCGGTTCAATCGAACGTGTTGATTTCAGCCATCGATGCCGGCGGCTTATTTAATGTCTTTGAGATAGCGTTCCAGATCTTCGTCAAGCTGCTTTTCCGACTCTTTGAACTGCTCCATCTCCTTCTGCACGTTCATACGGAACAGGGTTTCGTTGAGCGCTACAAGGGACATCAGTTCAAGCGCGGTGTTGCCGGGATGGCTCAGTGTATAGGCATCCATGCGGCTATTAATTGCATCCGCGGCGCGGCGGAGGGTGGCCTCCTGCTCTTCCGACTGTGCCGTGAGACCATAGTCACGGCCGGCTATTTTGAGAGTTATCTTCTGGCCCATTACGATTCCTCCAATGCGGAGATGCACTTGTCGATCTCCTTTATAATTGAATCCAGCCGGGCCTTGGCGTCCTCACCGGGTGCGGCGTTAAATGCTTGTGACAGAAGGAGGGACGATACCTCTTCTTCCAGTTCCATTATCTTTGCCTTCTGGGCAGAACCGGTATCCTTGCACGCCTGTAACTCCCGGCGGAGAGTTTCATTTTCCGCCTTCACAGCCTCATAGCGCGCAATCAGCTGTTCTATATTATTTCTAATATTCTCCAGCATAACCGGTTACATTATGCAAAAATACAAAAAATATCTTAAAGTTGCATCAACATTTCTTTGATGAGGGTGGTCATTTTGTCCGCTGCGGCATCCGCTGCCTTCACAATGGCCTCTCCGTCAGTCACGTAATCTTCGTCGTCAGTGGCGTGGGCTACATCCGTAATCACGGACATCCCAAACACGGGAATGCTGCTGTGACGCGCCACAATTACCTCCGGGGTGGTGCTCATACCAACTGCATCGGCCCCTATTGAGCGGAAGTAGCGGTATTCTGCGGGGGTCTCGTAGGACGGGCCGCTGCAGGCAACGTACACGCCCTTCTGGAGCGCGATCCCTTTCTCGGCGGCAATTTCCTCCGCCAGCCTTATGAGACCTGGGTCATAGGGACGCGTCATATCGGGGAAACGCGGTCCGAATTCAGAGAGATTGGGGCCGATAAGGGGATTGGGGATAAGGTTGATGTGGTCCTTAATTATCATAAGGTCTCCCACGTGGTACCCGAGGTTGGTGCCGCCGGCCGCATTGGAAACGAAGAGCCTCCGGATGCCAAGGAGTATCATCACGCGGACGGGAAGGGTTGCCATAGCGGTGCCGTAGCCCTCATAGTAGTGGATGCGGCCCTGCATGGCGATGACCGTTTTTCCGGAAAGGGTGCCCACAATGAAGCAACCCTTATGGCCGATAGCAGTTGAAACCGGGAATCCCGGAATGGTGCCGTAAGGTATCTCTATAGGGTTTTCAATTTCATCGGCCAGTTTCCCGAGGCCGCTGCCAAGGATAATGCCGGTGGAGGGTTTGAGCCCCGAAAGTTTTTCCCGTACAAAGTCTGTGGCGGAGTATATCGTTTCCAAATATGTCATAATTATGGGTTTAGATTTTTTCAATCATTTTTCCGATGAGCAGAGTCATCTTTGCCGCCGCGGCATTTGCGGCGTCAACCACGTCCTGGCCGTCGTTCACGTAGTCATCGGCGTAATCGTCGTGGGCCTCGTTGGTGATGACGGAGATTCCGAAGACGGGAATTCCGGCGTGGCGGGCCACAATGACCTCAGGGATGGTGCTCATCCCAACTGCATCGCCTCCGATGTGACGGAAGTACTTGTACTCTGCGGGAGTCTCATAGGAAGGGCCTGTACCGCCCACATAGACGCCCTTCTGGAGTTTTATCCCGAGTTCTGCGGCAAGGCTTTCAGCCAGCCTTATGAGCGAAGGGTCATACGGACGCGTCATATCCGGGAAACGCGGGCCGATTTCGTCGAAATTAGGGCCGATAAGAGGGTTTGGCAACAGGTTTATATGGTCCTTGATGATCATAAGGTCCCCTACGTGAAAACCAAGGTTGGTGCCGCCTGCGGCATTGGAAACGAAAAGGTACTTGATTCCCATCATCAGCATTACGCGGATGGGGAGCACCACCATATCCATACCGTAGCCCTCATAGTAGTGGATGCGGCCCTGCATTGCAAGGACCTTCTTCCCGGAAAGGGTGCCGGCTATGTAATTTCCCTTGTGGCCCGTTGCGGTGGAAACTGGGAAGCCCGGAAGATCCTTGTAGGGCACCGTGATTGGGTTTTCTATGGAATTGGCTAGGGACCCAAGGCCGCTTCCAAGGACTATGCCTATTTCCGGAGTGAAGCCCCCGAGCCGGGTTTCCAGCACGGAGACAATATCCTTTATCTTTTGAATTTTGGGATTCATATTATGTGGTTAGATTTGCTTCAGAACTTTCCTGGCCTCAGAGATAATCTCCGCCTCATTGGGTACCTGACGGTTTCTCATAATCCATTTTCCGCCTGCCATTACATCCGTAATCACATCACTGTGGGCTGCATACACAAGGTTTGCAAGGGTGGGGGCGGGGGAGATGAACGCCGTGCCGCCAAGGTCTATAAGGGATAGATCGGCCAGCATCCCCTCCTTGATTTCACCTGTGTTGATGCCAAGGGCCTTTGCCCCGTTTGAGGTGGCGCTGGCAAGAAGTTCATTAAGGGGAAGCGCGGCGGGATCCCTTCTCCAGGCCTTCTGGACCATTGCGCTGTTTTTCATATGCTCAAGCATATCCACGGTGTTTGAAGACGCCGCGCCGTCAGTGCCAAGGCATACGTTGGCGCCGGCTTCCTGAAGTTCCTTGAAGCGGAACTGGTAGCCGGATGCAAGTTTGAGGTTGGAGTTTATGTTGTGGACGCAACTCACCTTGTGGTCTCCAAGGATCTGGATGTCTTTGTCGGAAAGGAAAAGGCAGTGCGCCGCAATTACGTCAGGGCCGAAGATACCCAGTGCGTCAAAATACTCTGTGGGGGAGAGGCCCTTGTGGAGCCTCCGGCAGTCCTGGTCTTCCTGGGCGGTTTCCGCAAGGTGCATATGGATGCGGAGGCCGCGGTCACGGGCGAAATCCGCCGCCCACAGGATATTCTCCTCCGTTACAGTGTAGACGGAATGGATGGAGATGGTGAAAATGGACTTCTGGCCCCAGTCCAGGGATTTCTCATAGAGTTTCTGGCAGGCTATGCGCTGCATTGCCGCCATCTTGGGGTCCTGGGAATCCAGGAAGATGAAGGAGACGGCAGGCCGAAGGCCCATTTCCACGGCGGCCTTACGGGCGTGGGAGGGGAACCAGTACTGGTCATTGAAAGTGGTGGTGCCGCTCTTTATCATCTCAAGGCAGGCCGCCTTGGTGCCCCAGTAGATGAACTCTCCGTCCATCTTTGCTTCCGACGCCCATACCTTGTCCAGCCACTGGTAAAGCGTGAGGTCTTCGTTGATGCCGCGCAGCATTATCATTGCGGCGTGGGTGTGGGCGTTCACAAAACCCGGAATCACAGCCTTTCCGCTGCAGTCAATAACTTCTTCCGTGGAAGGTATTTCCAGAGGGTCCCTGCTCACCTTGGCGATGAGGTTGCCCTGAATGAGGATATTGGCCCGGGAGTCTTCCCAGAGTACGTTTTTGAGCAGCATAGTTAAGACAAAGGTTCAAAAAACCCGGCGCAATATGTGCCGGGTTAAGGTTTAAAACTCAGTATCCTCACCACCGTCCTGCTCCTCCCGGGAGGGGTACTGACGGATGGGTTGGTCGTGGAGAAGGTTGTGCATAATGTACTGCACGGCCTCCTGCAGGCCCTCGGAGAATTTCTCGAAGTCTTCCTTATAAAGGAATATCTTGTGCTTGTCATACACGAAGGAGCCGTCACGCTCAGTGCGGCGCTTGCTCTCCGTTATGGTAAGATAGTAGTCGTTGTTGCCTTTGGTGCTTTTGACATCAAAGAAATAGGTGCGCTTACCAGCCCTCACAGGCTTTGAGTAAACGTCTTCAGAGCCCCGCTCCCGGTCACGTGACCTTTCAAAATCTTCACTGTACATCTCTCTTGTCTGTTTTTAAAAGATTGTAAGCACAAATATAACTATTATTATTTAAAAATCGCTATCTTTGTGGAAATTATTTGACATATGCTTAACAGACGAATCTTACGTATCAAGGCCTTCAAGGTGCTGTATTCCTATGCAGAGAATCCTGCCCTTACGCTGAAGGAAGCGCTGGGGAGCCTTGAGACATCTGAGGAAGCCACCAGGGACCTGTATCTGTATATGCTGCTCATCATTCCTGCCCTCACGCAGGTTGCGCAGCGCCGCATAGAGGCCGCAAAGGGCAAGTTCAATCCCACAGAGGAGGACCTCAATCCCAATATGAAGTTCGTCCGTAACGGTGTATCGGCCCTTCTGGAGGGAGACCCTGACTTTCTGAGGCTCACTGAAAAGAAAAAGATGTCCTGGGCCCAGCAGGACGCCTTCCT
The DNA here is from genome assembly GCA_900319485.1 of uncultured Bacteroidales bacterium. Classification (GTDB taxonomy): domain Bacteria; phylum Bacteroidota; class Bacteroidia; order Bacteroidales; family UBA932; genus Cryptobacteroides. The sequence continues at coordinate 6,691 of ONOQ01000068.1, forward strand.
GTCGGATCTGTACAACCGCGTGAGGTCACGTCAGTATTTCCTTGATTATATGGCATCGGAGACTTCTTCCATTAAGGAGGACGCCGCCCTCTGGAAATGCGTCTTCGAGGAAGAGTTCGAGGATGATCCCGCGTTAGCCGCCATCCTTGAGGATGCCTCCATCCACTGGGCCGATGACCTTGCCTA
>ONOQ01000048.1 GCA_900319485.1 uncultured Bacteroidales bacterium
AAAGATAATTTCAAATCGGCGCGCTTCAAAAACTGCTGTAATTACCTAACTTTCAATATTTTCAAAGAACTTTTATAAATTTTTAGTGGACACTAATGAGATGAGGAATAACATTTAAAACATAATTTAATGATTAAAAAAGAGTATGTAAAGCCGGTGATGGAGGTACTTTCACTGGCAACAATGCAAGAAACCTTGCAGACTAATTCTGTGGTATTAGGAATTGCCCCTCTTCTAATGCTAGGATCCGATATGGGGACTCCTTCCGATCTAAGTAGTGAAGATTATACTTCATATTTTAATTAATAGAGAGATTATTATGAAGAAGGTTGTATTATTTGCTACGGCATTATTTGCCTTTTTTGCTTGCAGCAAAGAAGTCACGAAAGAGAATATAGAACCATTGGCAGATGGTAAATATGTTTTTACTATCACTGCTTCTTTTGATGAAATTACAAAGACTTCTTATGCTGGCGAAACTGATTTTTCCTGGGATGCCCATGATAAGATATCAGTCTTATTCCATAATGGTGAAACCCATAGGTTTTATCCTCTAGAAACTGAAGAAGGAGCCAGTCATGGTAATTCAGCCGTGTTTAGAGGTGTTATTGATGAAGGCTTTGAAGTAGGTGCTTCTGCAACAGAAGGTGGATATAAATGGGCTTTGTACCCTGCCGGCGACCATACTTGGAATACCACTAAGCATGCTCCCAATTTTGTTATTCCCAATTTGACAGACTTTACAACGGCCGACCATATTTCATCTAATATACCTCTCTTTGCAAAGGGTGACGGTAGTTCGTACTCTTTTTCTCCTTTGGCTGGAGCCTATAAGATTACTTTTACAAATATTGACGCTTCAAAGGTACGCTTTATTGTAACTCATAATAGCACTCACCAATTATCAGGTGTTTTCCCGATATCTGACTCATATTGGTGGGCTCAATATGCATCAGTAGGCTCAGCCGATCAGTCTATTGCAATCGTTAAGAACGTTGAATCTAAATCGGCATCTTTCTATTTCTTCTGTGGCATTAAAGATGAAGGTGCATTCCAACCGATAATCACGTTAAAGAACGAAGAAACCGGATATATTCTATATCGTGGTACAGCAAAGTCGGCTTGGAATACCGATGCCTTGAAACCTTTAAGTAGCAGAATTGTTATCCTCCCTTCCATACCGGCTCCTGGAGATGGTACTCCTTTCGTTTCTTCGTATGGTATCAATTGGCTTTCTGCATCTGGCGTGTCCGGTAGTACTGTAGATGGCAATGATGCCGTAAAGTGCGTGAAGTACAGCGCAACAAGCAGTAAGCTTTATCTGTATTTTGAACTAGACGAGTCAAAAATATACAATGATCCTACCTATAAATACGGCAACCACTGGTATATGTTCTTTGGAGATGGCAGTGGAGATGTCGCCTCACAGTGGGCAGAATCTTGCGATGGTAAATTTGAAGGATGGGTAAAACAAAATAACGCCTATACTTTTGATTATTGGGAATCTGCTGGTACAACATTCGGATTTGAACGTTATTATACTGCTGTTGACGGGACTGTTTTTGTCGAATTGGCAATAGATAGGTCTGGGGCAACTTATCTGCAAGGGACCTCCTGTCAATTTGGTTTATACTTGACTTCAAGGTATCTTGATGCAGATAGCACGTGGCTTGGTGATGATAAAACTATTATTGGTATTGCTCCTGTTGGTGGCGGCTCTATGATGTCTATGACTTTGCCTACATACGTCGCTCCTTAGCAGTTTAATTGATTCAATAATTCCCGGTGTCCATTGGTTTGGAGACCGGGAATTATTTTGCCGTGTTGACACTCAGATTGCCTGTATGGGCGTTTCGGGTACCGACACGGCAAGGTTTTTCCGGAGAAGGGCCGTTTTTGCTGCCGTGTGGGTAGTGAAATCGGCCTTGTACGCGTTCTGGCTGTCAACACGGCAAGGGTGGCTCCAAATGCCCTGCACCTCGTCCAAAAAGTGGCTGGATCAGGTCCACTGGAGGCGCGCTTCTCTGGTGTCCGAAAGCTAAACGACGGCATACCCTGGCAGAGGGGCTTTTGGGAGGGGGTGGTGTCGTTTACCCCGTGACCAGAGCAGGGGGTAAACGACAAAAACGGCCTCGTGGGGCCTAAAGTGCGGTTTAAGTTTCGGAAAGGCCCGACACCTCGTCCAAAAAGTGGCTGGACCAGGTCCACAGATACGGTTTAAGTTAACAGTTTAATTGATCCAATAATTCCCGGTGTCCATTGGTTTGGAGACCGGGAATTATTTTGCCGTGTTGACACTCAGATTGCTCCTGTGGGCGTTTCGGGTACCGACACGGCAAGGTTTTTCTGGGAAAAGGCCGTTTTTGCTGCCGTGTTGGTAGTGAAATCGGCCTTGTACGCGTTCTGGCTGTCAACACGGCAATGGTGGATCCAAGCGCCCTACACCTCGTCCAAAAACCCGCTGGACCAGGTCCACCGATGCGGTTTAAGTTTCGGAAAGTGCCTATTTCACGGAAGCCTGATACTCAATCTTCTGGCCCTTAACAAGGTGGTCACATTCGATGGAGGGCTTTGACGAAGACGACGCATCACATTCAATCTGGATCCAGGTGGATTCACCGGGCATAAGGTTACGGAGATTGAAGTCTCCTCTGACGCCATCCACTGCCACCCAGGCATCCCTGTAGATGGGAGCCACGCCAACGTTTGAGATATTGACCGTAGCGGACTTTCCGGGATTCACGCAGAAGTCGTTGATCTGGAACCGGTAACCCATAGACATAGCGGCCTCAGTGATGCGGGCATCGGTCTGTTTGCCGGGTTGGTCGTTACCGATGATGAAAGTCATATGGACCTTTGCCACCACATCCTCAAACTTGCGGCCGTGCATACCGCCCTTGTCCAGGGCGTGCTTTTGGTCGTCGTCGGTATAATAACTGAACTCTCCGCCGCCGGGGCCCTTCCTGTACCTTTCCTGGCCGAAGAACTTCCAGCCGGACCAGTTGTATCCGTCCCAGTCCTCGCACATGAAGGAGTCGTCAAAGTTGCCGAATTTGAGGTCCAGGAGTTCCGGCTTTGAATGGAACGGGGCGTATTTACTGTCAGAGGCATCAATTGAGAACAGCCAGGGCGTATCCTGGAACCACTCATCCATAAGTGGAAGGAATTCGGCCTGGAAGGCGTGTGAAGGGAATGTGCGGCCAATTACGCACGGGCCGTCATAGATATGGTATTCGGCCCAGAGGCCAAAGCCGATCTCCACAAACGCCAGGCGGGGATCCTTGTCATAGCGCTCTGCGAAACGCCGGTGGAATTCCTTGTGGAAGCGCTGGAGTTCTTCGCAGCGCCAGTCAGGGAACTCCGTGTTGCGTCTTTCGCTCTTGCCGTTGGTGGCTTCATAACCCGGCCAGGACTTGATGTAGTCCGGCACGGCGCAGGACTTTCCGGGATAAGTATAGCGGAAGCGCACCACGGCCTGATGACCGCGGGAGGAAACATCGGCAAGAAGCCTGTCCATCACGCCCCAGTCAAAGACATCCTTTTCCTTGCAAACATCGCTGTAGAGCATATAGGAGAACTCCAACTGGACGTAACTCTTTGTGCGGGCGCTGCTGGTGTTCCAGAGCACGATGCCCGTCATTGGCTGCACGCCCGTAATGGAGGCCGATAACGGCACCCTGTCCCCGGCATCCTCCGGCTTATTGGGGATGGTGGGGGATGAGGGCGTTCCGGAGTTTCCGTTATCGCCGGTGTCACCGGTGTCGCCGGTATCACCGGTGTCTCCGGACTCTCCGGAATCAGTGTCATCGGACTGCTCTGGATCGGCCTTAGGGGCCTTCCTGGGGAATTTTTCCCCCTGGCAGGCGCAGGAGCCCAGAGTGAGCGCGAAGACGCTAAGGATAAGGAGGATCTTTCTCATTTTCTTCTATTCACGGCTGAAGATGAACACGCAGGAGATAGCCGCCACCATACCGCACACCTGCCAGATGGTGGGAAGGGCATCCATACCGGCAATAAGGAGGAGCACTATGGAAAGCAGGCAGCAGATGACGGGAGAGCAGGCATCGGCAAGCGGAGCAATCACCATAGCCTTTCCGTAGCGGTTTGCGTACACCAGGGTGAATGCGCCGATTGCGTTGAGGATCTGGACAAAGAACACCTTTGTGGATATGCCCCAGCCATATTCTGCCAGAGCGGCGGGAGACTTGAGAAGGAACGCCACAGGAATGAGGACCACGGCCGCGATTGCCATATATACAAACACGCTCTCGGCGTCAGGGGTGTTGTTGTTGGCAAGTTTCATCACGAAGGCCTGGATGCCCCAGCAGATGAAGACGACAGCGGCAAGGAGGATCCAGATCCAGCCCTTGGCGGCGCCGTTGGTGTCACTGGGAACGGCAAAGCAGATGATGGCTACAAATGCCAGCACAATGCCAAGGATGCCAAGTTTGGACACTTTCTCCTTAAGGAAGATGGAAGACAGGATTACCGTAACGATTGGCGCCACGGAAATCATAGGCATCACAAGATATGAAGGGGCATACTTGAGGGCCAGGAACAGCACCAACTGTCCGCCGGCGCCAAGGAGTCCTACGCCCATGGAGAGGGCCACGGTCTTGGGGCGAACATCCAGTTTCCACTTGATGTTTATGAGCGCGAATATTGCGCAGGGGATCATTGAGAGTGCCCACACCACATACACCATCTCGGAGGGGAAGTCTGCGGGAATTCCAAGATAATGCTCCCCGATGGTAGGATCTGAAAATGTCATCCAGATGCCCCAGGTAATCATTGTTATCAGGGCATACAGCAGCCAATTGTGTTTTTTCTGTGCCATATTATTTTACAAAAGATGCTACAAGTTTTCCCCAGTCCTCGTTCTCACGGATACCCGTGAACTGCGCGCTGCCGGGGCCCCAGGCGTAGAAGGGAACCGCAATGCCGTTATGTGCCTCAGAGGCAAAATGGACGCCGATAAGGCCTTCCTCAAGATTGCCGTCCTGAAGCGTCAGGCAGCCTGTTGCGTGGTCTGCGGTCATTACAACAAGGGTGTGGCCGTCGGCCTCCGCCCACTTGAGGACATCGCCCAGCGTACGGTCAAAGTCCAGGAGTTCCTCCATTGCCTTTTCAATGTCATTGCCGTGCAGCCAGTCATCTATGCAGGAGCCCTCAATCATCATCACAAAGCCCTTTTCATTCTTTGAAAGCCTGTCCAGCCCGCGGGAAACCATATGGCGGAAGAGGTCTCCGCGCTCCTGAGCCACCGGAAGATTATCCGGGGAGAGAATGCCGATAACCGGGAGTTCCGCCTTCAGGAGTTCATCCTCCGTAAGGGCAACATTATACCCCGCCGCGGCCATCTCCTTTGTGATGTCACGGCCGTCCGTACGGTTTACCGTGAACCAGTCCAGGCCACCGCCCGCAAGGTAATCCACCCCGCAGGTAACATAGTCTGCGATGAGGTCCTCCTGATTGTACCGGTACTCGTTGTGGCAGCAGAAGTCGCAGGGAGTTGCATCTGCGAAGTGGCAGGTGACCGCCACGCCGGTGCTCTTGCCAAGACGGGAGGCATCCACCAGGATGGAATAAAGGTCAGTTGTATCCGCAGCCGTTCCCACGTGGCTGTATCCGGTCTTCTGACCGGTAGCCAGGGCGGTTCCGCCCGCGCCGGAATCCGTTATAAGGGCATTGGTGCACCACGTACGGGAGATGCCCACGGACTTGAAGTTGTCAAAGTTCAGTTTGCCCTTGTTGAGAACCCACGCGCAGCTTACCTGCTCAAGGCCCATCCCGTCACCTATCATGAAGATGATGTTCTTAACCTCATTTGTCTGGGGCGGTTCCTGTACCTTCACAATATCATAGGTAAACGGAGTCTGGTAATACTGTAACTGAGGTTCCCCGGTCTCCTTGCAGGAAACCAGGAGGGCGGCCAGCGCGGCTGCCGATGTGGCTATTAGAAAAGACTTTTTCATCCCTTTAGGTTAATACTATGGTTCACACAAAATTACGGAAAAAACTGCTATACCGCAACGCCCCGCGTTTCATTTTGGTTTCGCTTGCTTTCGTTTAACTTTCGGACACCAGCGCGAGGCGGACTCTGCTGCCGGGGCCCTTCCCTCAGTATTTCTGGCTGCGGCGGAACTCTCCAGGAGTTACGCCGTACTTTTTCTGGAATTCCCTGTAGAAGTAGGTCTTTGTCACAAAGCCGCAGGCGTACATGACTTCCTGGACAGACAGGTTGCCGGTTTTAAGGAGATGCTGGGCCTGTTCAAGGCGGACGCTGCGGATATACTCCGTAGTGGTCATATCCACAGTGGCCTTGAGTTTCCTGTACAGTTGAACTTTGCTTATGTTGAGTTCCCCGGCAATCATATCGGCGTTAAGGGACTCCTTGTCAAGATTGGCGAGGATTATGTCCGTGATGGCGGTGAGGATGGTCTTATCGGCCTTTTTTATCTCCTTGCCGGCAACCTTTTCCACTGATGCCTGCGCGGACTGGCTGTAACGTATCACCTCGGTGTCGCGGCTGAGGATTCGCTCTATGCGGGCCATAAGGTGGCGGGGGTGGAAAGGCTTTGCCACATATGCGTCCACCCCGCCCTCCAGGGCCTTGATCTGGGTGTCCACGGCCGATTCTCCCGTGAGAAGGATGAACGGGATGTGCCCGAGGCGCTCGTCTTCCCTCATCTTTGCCCTTAACTGCAGGCCGTCCATCCCCGGCATTGAAAGGTCTGAAACCACTATCTTGGGCTCGGACTGGGCCATAAGCCGGAGGGCTTCCTCCGCTCCCGAAGCCGCCACTACGTTGAATCTTGGCTGCAGGATTCCGGAGAGGAAATCCAGGATCTTTTCGTCGTCGTCGACTATGAGGATGGTTTCCCCGCCGGCGGAAGGGGAGGGCTCCGCAGAAGCGGCGGCCTCCGTGATATCGGCCTCATTGCCCGCGGGAGCCCCCGAGCCGCTGAAAACTGGCAGGGAGGAGTCCTCCACCGGCAGTTCAGGGACGGATACGCGGAATGAGGTGAACGACTCTCCGTCGCTTATTATCTCTATGTGGCCCTTATGCATCTGGACCAGGCTCTGGCACAGCGCAAGGCCGATTCCGTTACTTGTCCGTCCCTTCTGGAGGGCTTTCTCGAAGCGGTCCAGGACGTCGTAGCGGTTGAAGATGGAGGCCTGCTTGTCCCTTGGAATACCCACCCCGTAATTGGTGACATCCATCACCATCCTTCCTGCCGATTTCCGGAGTTTCACCTCCACCGTCTGCCCCTCCGGAGTGTATTTGAGGGCATTTGACAGCAGGTTGAAGACAACCTTTTCCATAGAGTCGCCGTCGGCCGTCCAGATAAGGCCGTCCGGGGGAGTGTCACATCTGAACGTGATGCGGGCGGCCTCCATCTGCTCCCTGAAATTGTCGTAGACGTTATAGACCAGGGCCGGCATATCCACCCTGCCGATCCTTATCTTGAGATGCCCCGTCTCCGCCTTCCTGAACGAGATGAGTTGCTGCATAAGGGTGAGCATACGGTTGGAGGTGGACTCTATGGAAAGGACGCTTCTCATATCCTTCCCCGTTATGGCCGATGACCCCCTCAGTTGCTGGCACGGCCCGTAAATGAGCGACAGGGAGTTTGAGAACTCGTGGGCTATGTTTGTGAAAAAGTCCAGTTTTGCGTCGTGGGTTCGCCTTGCCATCCTGCCCTGGAGCCACATAAGGATGGCACTCAGCGCCGCAATGACGGCAAGGATGAGGAATACGATCATGGCGGCGCGGGATTTCCACCAGATCTGTCTAACGTGGATGGGAAGCGTCCACTGCTCCTCGTTAAGGAGATGGCTGGCATTGGTCCAGTACACCACCAGGTTGTATTTTCCGGGCTTGAGGTTGGAAAGCGCCACGGTACGCGACTGCCCTATCTGGATCCAGTCCTTGTTGAGGCCCTCCACCTTGTATGCAAGGAGGCATCTGTCACCTGAAATGTAGTCTACCGGAGTGAACGTGAAACTGGCCGACATAACCCCCGGATCCAGTTCCAGGGCGGCGCCGCCGGAGGGCGGGATGACAAGTTCGTTGTCCACCCTCAGTTCCTTGAGGATGAGTTTGGGGTTGTAACCCGACGAATGAATGGAAAGGGGGTCGAAGCGGTTGAATCCCTTGATGCCCCCGAAGTAGAACAGCCCGTCACGGGAGAAGGACGCTCCGTCGGAGAATTCGTTGTCCTGGAGCCCGTCTATGGCATAGTAGGAGAGGATATACCCGGTTTCCGGCTCCAGGCTTGCAAGGCCGTTGTTGGTGCTGGCCCAGATATTCCCCCCGGCGTCTTCAAGGATCCCGTGCACCGTCTGGCTGGGAAGGCCGTCGCTGAGAGAAAACCTCCTGAGAACCCCCTCCGCGGGGTCTATGAGCATAAGCCCCAGGCTGGACCCGGCCCAGAGTTGCCCCCTGGAGTCACGCGCCATACAGAGGATATCGTCTCCGGTGCTTCCGATTATGTGTTCGGCCTCAAGGCTTTCCGTATCTAGAAGGGAGATGCCTCCGCCCCTTGTTCCCACAAGGATATGCCCGCCGCCGCTTTTGAGAAGGCTGTAGACCACATTGCTCCCAAGTTCCTCCTCCGGGATATGCGTCACTTCCGCGGCCGCTGATTTATCGGCCGATAAAATGAGACGGTAAAGGCCCTTTCCGCTGGTTCCCACCCAGAGAGTGTCCTCTCCCTGAGGGAGTATGGCGTAGACGCTGTGGATGGGAGCGTCTTCCGGCAGGGAAAGAGACTTGATGGCGTGGCCCTTCCCGTTTTCCAGGTAGTTGATTCCGGCTCCGTCCGTCCCTATCCACACGCGGTCCTGCGCCTGGGCGAATGAAAACACTGAGTTGTGAGAAAGCCCGTCTGCAGCCGTGAAACGGCGTTTGAGATTAAGGTCCCTGTCAAACTCAAATATGCCGGATCCCTTGGTGCCCACAAGGATCCCCTCCTCTCCGTACCCTGAAAAGCATCTTATGGCGTTGTCCCCGAAAAGACCGGTCACATTCCCGAAATCGAAGAGTTGCTCTGAGAGTTGCCACACCCCGTGCATATCCGTCCCCACCCAGAGGATTTGCTGGGTGCCGCAGCATAGGGAAAGGACAGGAATGTTCTTGAGGATGGGGGAGTAACTGCCCGTATGGGCGTCCATCTCATAGACGCCCGCCTGCGTCCCGATGAAGATTGAAGCCCCGTCGGTTGCAAAAGCCCTGATTACGCCTTCCCTGAACTGGAATGCCTTTGAACTGCCTATTTCCCTCAGTTCCCGGCCTTTCTGAATCCAGATGCGGTCTTCCGCCTTGTTGTAGTACACAAAATCAACCCCTTCCTCTTCCAGGCTCTCCCCGCGGTAGAGGTTTCCTTCCGCGGTGTGAATCCAGAGGCCCTCACGGCTGTCGAAAAACGACCTCACAACGGTATTTCCCCTCAGGGACGCCGTCATCCTGAAAGTCCGGCCGTCGTAGACATACGCTCCGCGGCCGTTCACAAGGCAAACGGTCTCTCCGGAAGGACTCACGGCAAGGTGGAAACTGTCCTCGGATATGGTGGACCTTTCCGTAGGGCCGGTGAAGAAGTTGGTTATGGAGCCGTCCAGGGGATTGAAGCGGTCCACGCCCCTGTCCGTAACTATCCAGAGGCAGGAGTCGCTTTGCTCCACCACGTCCCTTATGACGTTGTTCTTCAGCGATCCCGTTTCATCGGCCGACGGCAGGAATACCCGCATTCCCTCTCCGTCCCAGCAGTTGAGGCCGTCCCAGGTTCCAAACCAAAGGAGCGTGCTGCTGTCCTGGGTTATGACGTTCACGGAACTGTTGGACAGCCCGTTGGCGTTGGTGATGCGCTTTATGTTGTATTTGGGCGCCGCAGAGTGTCCATAAACGGCCCAGAGCAGTGCCAGGATGCAGATTATCAGTTTTTTCACGTGGCGTGTCATTTTTGTCAAATATAAGTACTTTTTCCCTAAAAGTCAAAATTGAGCACTCTATTGTTTAAATTGTGCACTCTTTCGGGGACACACGGGGCTATCTTTGCGGTACACTAAAACGTCAGAAAGTATGGATATCGCAAAGCGCAACCCCGCCAATCCGCTGCTCCGTCCCAGCGACCTCCGCCCCTGCATAGAGGGAATGGAAATCACCTGTCTCCTCAATCCCGGCGTCTTCCGCTACAATGGAAAGACCTGGCTTCTTCTCCGCGTGGCCGAGCGCCCCGTCCAGAAGGAAGGAGTGATCAGTTTCCCCGTATATAATGATAAAGGTGAGATAGAAGTCCTGAGTTTTTCCAAGGACGACCCTAACCTTGACGCCAGCGACCCCCGCGTCATAGGATATAAAGGACAGAATTACCTCACAACCCTGTCGTATCTCCGTCCCGTCTGTTCCGACGACGACGTCCATTTCTACGAGGACCCTTCAATGCGTCCCATCTTCGGGGAAGGCTTCCAGGAGTCCTTCGGCATAGAGGACTGCCGCGTGGCAACTATGGAGGACGGATTCTGGCTCACTTTCACGGAGGTTTCCCCCGTGGCCGTGGGCGTAGGTCTCATCCACACCAGGGACTTCCAGACGCTTGAGCGTGAAGGTATGATCTTCCCTCCCCACAACAAGGACTGCGCCCTCTTTGAGGAGAAGATAGGCGGCAAGTGGTACGCTTTCCACCGTCCCAGCAGCCCCGAACTTGGCGGCAACTACATCTGGGTTGCGGAGTCTCCGGACCGCATCCACTGGGGCAGGCACATCTGCATTGCCACCACCCGTCCCGGCAAGTGGGACAGCGCCCGTGTAGGCGCCGGCGCAGCCCCCATCCGCACGGAAAAAGGCTGGCTGGAGATCTATCACGGCGCAAACAAGGAAAACCGCTACTGCCTTGGAGCCCTCCTGCTGGACCTCAATGATCCCACCAAAGTCATTGCAAGAAGCGATGAACCCATCATGGAACCCATCGCTCCCTATGAGCAGACCGGATTCTTCGGAAACGTGGTCTTCACCAACGGTTTCTACCGTATAGACGAAGACACCGTCCGCATTTTCTACGGCGCCTCCGACGAAGTCATCTGCAGCGCGGAATTCTCCATCAAAGAAATCTTAGACACCCTTTGTAAGTAATGAAAGGATTAAACGAACTGGCTTTCTTCAAGTCCCAGCCCAAGGAGATAAGGACCCTTCTTGTCACCAATCTCCTCTTCGCGATGGTGCTCCCCCTCATCGAGATCTTTGCGGGAGCCTACATTATGCGCAATACCGGCAGCCCCTCCTGGGTTGTGGTGTACCAACTCTGCATGTACGTGGGCGTGGTTATGTCCGCGATGGTGAACGGCCTGCTCCTCAAGTGGTTCAAGTCTTCCCAGTTGTACACCTTCGGTATCATCATCTCCGCAATTGCGCTTATGGTGATGATGTTCATCCGCAGCGTCACCCTCCCTATGCTCTGCGCAACAGGTTTCCTTATCGGCCTGTCCACCGGATTCTTCTGGACAAACCGCTACCTCCTCACCCTCTATTCCACCAACGACGAGAACCGCAACTACTTCTTCGGTTTCGAGTCCTTCTTCTTCTCCCTGTGGAATATTGTGATTCCCATCGTGGTGGGCGCCTTCCTGGCTTATGTTGACGGCAGGACCATCTTCGGAATGACCCTTGACGTGAATGCGGGTTACAGGGTGATTACTATGGTAGCCTTTGTGATAGCAATCTGCGCCTGCCTTGTGCTTTCCCGCGGAAAGTTCCGCTCTCCTGAAAGCAAGAACTTCTTCTACCTCAGGTATCACAGGCTTTGGAACAAACTCCTTTCGCTTGCAGGCCTCAAGGGTATGGTGCAGGGCTTCCTTGTGACCGCTCCCGCCATCCTCATCATGAAATTCATCGGCGGAGAAGGCGAACTTGGCCTCATCCAGGGTATCGCCGGTGCTCTTACCGCCATCCTGGTGTATGTGCTTGGCCGCGTGGCAAAGCCCGAGGACCGTATGAAGATATTCGGCTTTGGCCTCCTTGTGTTCTTCCTTGGAACGGTGGCAAACAGCGTCCTTTTCAGCGGCGTGGGCGTGATAGTGTTCATCCTCTGCAAGGTGCTCTTCCAGCCTATTCACGACCTGGCGTACCTTCCCACTATGATGAAGACCATCGACGCCGTGTCAAAGATTGAGAAGAGGGACGAGTACACCTACATTATGAGCCACGAATTCGGCCTGTTCGCCGGGCGCGCGTTCGGTATGCTCCTTTTCATAGTGCTGGCAAAGGTATTCAGCGAGGATATAGCCCTCCGTTACGCCCTTGTGATAGTGGGCGCCATCCAGATGCTCAGCCTTCCCCTTGCTAAGAACATTATTAAAGAAATAGACGGCAACAAATGAAAAAGTACCTTGTAATATCCCTTATTGCCGCCCTCGCAGCCTGCCGGAACACTCCTGAAGAGTCCTGGGGCCCCGCCGTGGAGCAGGTGAGCATTCCCCGCGTGGAACTTATGGCAGCAATGCCCCAGCCCTACAAGATCCTTGACTGGCATCAGAAGGCCCTTGACTTTGACGCATATGTCTATGACTTCGAGAGCACCCTTCCCGCAGGTCCCGTGATCTGGATGGACGGCGCCGGCCGCAACAACGGCCAGGTGACCTTCGGCCTCTACACCGCAATGAAGGACGCCCGCCAGGGCCCCGACAACAACGGCGGAGAGTTCCACGAGAGCCTTAACATCCTTCACACACTTATCGGCGCCGGCCTCAACGGCATCGACAAGACTTCCCAGGACGGCTACAACTGGGTGAAGATGTCCCAGAACTACTTCAACACTGACAACGGGTGGAATATTGTGATGAACAACACCTGCCCGGAGGTTGCCCTCCTTGGCGGCGGTTACGGCCGTGACTGGTGGTACGACGTCTATCCCAACATCCTCTTCTACGCTATGAGCGAGATTTTCCCGGGCGTGGACGGGGCCGATGAAATAATGCGCACGGTGGCGGAGCAATTTGCCGCGGCCGATGAAGTGCTTGACGGAAACTACGATTTCACATACTTCGATTACGCCCAGATGAAGGGCTGCAACAACTGGATCCCCAAGCAGCAGGACGCCGCCGGCGGCCACGCTTGGGTCCTTTACAGCGCATACCAGAAGTTCGGAGACCCCCGTTACCTTGAGCGCGCCAAGACCGCTATGGCCGCCCTTGACTCCCAGAAGGAGAGCCGTTTCTATGAGATCCTCCTCCCTATGGGCATCTACACCGCCGCCCGCCTGAACGCGGAGCAGGGCTGCACCTTCGACACCGGCAAGATGCTTGACTGGGTGTTTGACGGCTGCAAGGCTCCCGACGGCCGCAACGGCTGGGGAATCACCGCCGGAAAGTGGGGAGACTATGAGATAAGCGGCCTCCAGGGCAGCCTCATAGACCGCGGCGGCTTTGCCTTCCTGATGAATTCCATAGACGTGGCCTGGCCCTTCGTCCCCCTTGTGAAGTATGAGCCCAAGTGGGCCCGCTCCATAGGCCGATGGATGCTGAACCTGGCAAACAACTGCCGCCTCTTCTTCCCGGACCAACTTCCCGACGAGAACCAGTGCCTCCCCGGAATGCAGGACTACACCAATTCCATCATCGCCTACGAAGGCCTCCGCTACGAGGACCAGATCTTCGAGCCCGAAAAGCACAAGGGCATTCATCCTATGGCCCTTGGCGACGGCCCGCTGTGGAACGAGAACAACCCTATGGAGAGTATGTTCAGCGTATACAGCACATCGGCAGTGGGAATCCTGGGCGCCATAGTTGAAACCACCAACGTGGAAGGCGTCCTCCGTCTCAACTGCAACGCAACTGACTTCTACGCATCCAGGCCCTATCCAGTGTACCTTATGTACAATCCCTTCGATGTGGTGAAGTCCGTGACTTACAAAATCGGGGACGGCGGCCGCAAGGACCTCTTCGACATAGTGTCCCGCCGCTACGTTGCAAAGAGCGTGTGCCGAAGCGCCCGTATCCTTGTTGAACCCGATTCCTCCGCCGTGATAGTGGAACTTCCCGCCGGCAGCGTAATCAAGGCCGATGAAAACGGCAACCTGACTGTAAACGACAATATAATCGCATACAATGAAAAGAATAATTAGCGCACTTGCAGCGGCGATCCTGCTGCCCCTTGCCGCATTTGCCCAGCATACGGTAAGCGGAACCGTGACGGAAGCCGCTAACGGAGAACCCGTTATCGGCGCCAGCATAATGGTGCAGGGTACCTCCACGGGCGTCATCACTGACATGGACGGTACTTACACCATCAGCGCCCCCTCAAATGCAGTCCTAGTGTTCGACTGCATCGGCTTCAGGACCGTTACCGTCCCGGTGAACGGCCAGGCCGTGGTGAATGTCCAGATGGAGGAAGACACCCAGTTCCTTGACGAGGTAGTGGTTGTGGGTTACTCCGTCATGAAGCGCCGCGACGTCCTTGGCGCAGTTTCAAAGGTTGGTAACGAACAACTCACCAAGGTCCCCGTGGCCAGCGTGCAGGAATCCCTGCAGGGCCGCGTGGCCGGTGTGAACATCTCCAACCAGACCGGCGCTCCGGGTGCCGATATCTCCGTACGTGTACGCGGTACCGGCTCCATCTCTTCCGGAAACGAGCCCCTCTACATAGTTGACGGCATTCCCGTCGAGGGCGCCCTCAACTCCCTGTCTGCCGGAGACATCGAGGAGATCACCATCCTGAAGGACGCTTCATCGGCCGCAATCTACGGCTCACGCGCCACCAACGGCGTTGTCCTCATCACCACCAAGGGCGGCAAGGAAGGCGATGCCCGCATCACCTACAATATGCAGACGGGTATCCAGTTCCACGGCAAACTGCCTCAGATGACTTCCACCGAGGAATACATCAAACTCTACAACGAGGCCGCAACCGCCGACAACGAGGTCCTCTCCATCAAGCGTAAACTCATCGAGGGCGAATACCTCAAGGAATTCCCCAACGTGAACCACCTGGAGGAGATCTTCCGCGTGGCTCCCATCACCCAGCACGAACTCACCCTCAGCGGCGGCAACTCCAAGACCCGCTACCTTGTATCGGCCAATTATTTCAACCAGCAGGGTATCATCAGGAATTCCTCCTATGACAAGGCTTCCCTCCGCGCCAGCCTGAATTCCCAGATCAAGCCCTGGCTGAAGGTGGACCTCAACGTTAACGGTTCCTACGCCAACAATAAGATGCTGTCTTCATCCGGTGACGGTTACAAGAACGACCAGGGCGGCTCCGTGGTACGTTACGCCCTTTTCCGCAACCCCGCCATCCCCGTGTTTGACAACGACGGAAACTACGTGGATATGCCCGGCACCTACTACGGCGCGGCCGCATACAACAGTTTCTTCGGCGACGGTTACAGCCCGGAAGGCCTCACCCAGTATACGGACCGCACCAACCGCACCAAGACCCTCCTCGTGACAGGCAACATTATGGTGAACTTCACCAAGAACCTGTTCTGGAAGACCACCATGGGTCTTGACTACCGCCACAACACCTACAGGCTCTACAACAAGACCTGGGGCGACAAAGACCGCATCAACGAGACCAACGGTCTTACGGTGCGCTACAACCAGAACAGCAACTGGACGGTGAACTCCACCCTCAACCATAACCTTGAGTTCGGCCAGCACCATATCAACTACCTTGTGGGTATGGAGGGCATCCACAACCGTGAAGAGGTAATCTCGTCGGCCAACGAGGACTTCCCCTCCGACGAC
>ONOQ01000004.1 GCA_900319485.1 uncultured Bacteroidales bacterium
AACAATATTGTCAAAGAGCAAAATAGTTTTGATGAACTTAGTTTGTTTTAAATGTTAAACCTTATAATAATCGTCCACAACTTTTAGTGGACAGCAATGATATTTGTATTTGAATTGAACCTCCACGAGCGATGAGTGAATTTGACCCGCACAGTGCAATCGACCACAAAGATAGTGAATTTGACGGAATTATAAGGCCGCAGGGGCTGAGTGATTTTACCGGCCAGAAGGAAATAGTGTCCAATCTGGACATATATATAAAGGCGGCAAAAATGCGCGGAGAGGCCCTTGACCACGTGCTTTTTCACGGCCCTCCCGGCCTTGGAAAGACAACCCTTGCGCATATAATAGCAAATGAGATGGGGGTGAATATGAAGGTCACTTCAGGTCCGGTGCTTGATAAGCCCGGAGACCTTGCCGGCCTTCTCACTTCCCTGGAGCAGGGTGACGTCCTTTTCATAGATGAGATCCATAGGCTTTCCCCGGAGGTGGAGGAGTACCTCTACTCCGCCATGGAGGACTATGTGATTGACATTATGATAGACAAGGGGCCCGGGGCAAGGTCTGTTCGTATTTCCCTCAATCCTTTCACGCTGGTTGGGGCTACTACCAGAAGCGGTCTTCTCACTGCTCCTCTCCGCGCCCGCTTTGGCATTACCTGCGCCCTGGAGTATTACGACACAGCGGACCTTAAGAATATAGTCCTTCGGAGCGCCCGCATCCTTTCCCTTGACATTGATGCCGATGCAGCGTATGAGATTGCGCTAAGAAGCCGTGGCACGGCGCGTATTGCAAATTCATTGTTACGGCGTGTCCGTGACTTTGCCCAGGTGCTTGGTGACGGCAGGATTAACCTTGACATTACGCGTTTTGCCCTGAATAAACTCAAAATCGACAAGAGGGGCCTGGATGCAATTGACAATAAGATTCTCCGTACCCTCATTCAGAATTTCAAGGGAGGTCCTGTTGGAATCGGCACCCTTGCAACATCGGCAAGCGAGGATCCAGGTACCATTGAGGAGGTCTATGAGCCTTTCCTCATCAAGGAGGGATTCATTATCCGCACCCCCCGAGGACGCGTTGCAACCGAGATGGCGTATGAGCATATGGGGATGACCGAATACCTGAATCAGCGGAAATACACCCCCGACGACAACACTTTGTTCTAAAAAGTGACAATTTATTCACGAAAAATGCGTATAATTGCATTTCAGAAACACAATTAATATAATTATATGGCAGATCCTAAATTAATTTCCAAGATTCCGGAAGGACCGCTCAAGGACAAATGGTCCAAGCGCAAGGCGGAAATCCGGATTGTTTCTCCCAACAACAAGAGGAAACTGGAAGTGATTGTTGTAGGTACCGGTCTTGGCGGAGCATCGGCCGCTGCATCCCTTGGTGAGATGGGCTACAACGTCAAGATTTTCTGTATCAGCGACTCCCCCAGGCGCGCTCACTCCATTGCCGCGCAGGGTGGTATAAACGCTGCTAAGAACTACCAGAACGACAACGACTCAATCTACCGTCTGTTCTATGACACCATCAAGGGTGGTGACTACCGCAGCCGTGAAGCCAATGTGTATCGTCTGGCAGAAGTAAGCGCTTCCATCATTGACCAGTGCGTTGCGCAGGGCGTTCCTTTTGCACGTGAATACGGCGGATACCTTGCCAACCGTTCTTTCGGCGGTGTACAGGTAAGCCGTACTTTCTATGCCAGGGGACAAACCGGACAGCAACTCCTCCTTGGTGCCTATGCATCCCTGAACAAGGAAATTGCAGCGGGTACCGTCAAGAGTTATCCCCGCCACGAAATGCTGGATCTTGTTATTATCAACGGCGAGGCAAAGGGTATCATTGCCCGTAACCTTGTTACCGGTGAGATAGAGCGTTTCGGCGCGCACGCGGTTGTGCTTGCCACCGGCGGTTACGGAAATACCTATTTCCTTTCCACCAACGCCATGAATTCAAATGGATCGGCCGCAATGCAGGCATACCGCAAGGGCGCTTTCTTTGCAAATCCCTGCTTTGCCCAGATTCACCCCACCTGTATCCCCGTACACGGTGACCAGCAGTGCAAACTCACCCTTATGAGTGAATCCCTGCGTAACGACGGCCGTATCTGGGTTCCCAAGAAGATGGAGGATGTCCTGAAACTCCGTAAACATGAGATAAAGGCCTCCCAGATTCCTGAAGAGGACCGCGACTACTATCTTGAGCGCAGGTATCCCGCCTTCGGTAACCTTGTTCCCCGTGACGTTGCATCACGCGCGGCCAAGGAGCGCTGCGACGCAGGATTCGGCGTAAACGAGACCGGCCTTGCCGTGTTCCTTGATTTTGCCGATGCTATCAAGCGCCTGGGTCACCAGAGGGTAGAGGAGCGTTATGGTAACCTCTTCCAGATGTATGAGAAGATTACTTCCTCTTCACCCTGGGAAGAGCCTATGATGATCTATCCTGCTATCCACTACACTATGGGCGGCCTCTGGGTGGACTATGACCTCCAGACCACTATCCCGGGCCTGTATGCAATTGGTGAAGCCAACTTCTCCGACCACGGCGGAAACCGCCTGGGTGCATCGGCCCTTATGCAGGGTCTTGCCGACGGCTACTTCATCCTGCCTTATACCATCGGCGATTACCTTTCACATAAGTTTGCAGAGCCTAAGACCGATATAAACGCCCCTGAATTTGACGCCGCAGAAAAGGCAGTCAAGGAGCGCATTGCAAAACTCTTTGCCGTCAAGGGTACTGAAACCGTGGACAGCCTCCATAAGAAACTTGGCCACATTATGTGGGAGTATGTAGGTATGGCCCGTAATGAGGAAGGTCTTAAGAAGGGTATCGAGGAAATAGGAAAACTCCGTGAGGAGTTCTGGAAATCCGTCCGCGTACCTGGCTGCAATGAGGAATTCAACCAGGAACTGGAGAAGGCTCTCCGCCTTGTGGACTTCTTTGACATTGGTGAACTTATGGCCCGTGACGCCCTTCACAGGAAGGAATCCTGCGGCGGTCATTTCCGTGAGGAGATGCAGACCGAGGACGGCGAAACCAAGCGCGACGACGAAAACTTCATGTATGTAGGCGCCTGGGAGTACAAGGGTGAAGGTAAGGAACCTCAGCTCCATAAGGAAGAACTCAAGTATGAGAACATCAAGATAGCAACCCGTAACTATAAAGACTAATCCCGAGTATGGAATATAATGTAAAAGTATGGCGTCAGAGAAACGCCAAAGCAAAAGGCCATTTCGAGACCTACCACGTTACGGATGTGGAGGAAGACGCTTCTTTCCTCGAAATGCTTGATATCCTGAACGATCAACTTATCCGCAAGGGTATTGACCCCATCGCCTTCGACCACGATTGCCGTGAAGGTATCTGCGGAGCCTGCTCCCTGTACATTGACGGCCGTGCCCACGGTCCGGACGACCAAGTTACCACCTGCCAACTCTTTATGCGTCACTTTAAACCCGGCGCAACCATTACCGTGGAGCCCTGGCGCAGCGGCGCTTTCCCCGTGATCAAGGACCTTGTGGTGGACCGCGGTGCATTTGACAAGATCCTCCAGGCCGGCGGTTTCATCACCGTACGTACCGGAAGCGCGCAGGACGGCAATACCCTCCTCATTCCTCACGATGACGCAGAACTGTCTATGGACGCTGCAGCGTGTGTTGGATGCGGCGCCTGCGTTGCAACCTGCAAGAACGGCTCTGCAATGCTGTTTGTGGCAGCCCGTGTAAGTTCACTGGCACTCCTGCCTCAGGGTAAGCCGGAGGCTGCACGCCGTGCGCGCGCTATGGTTGCCAAGATGGACGAACTAGGTTTTGGTAACTGTACAAACACCCGCGCTTGCGAAATGGAGTGCCCCAAGCACGTTACCATTGACCACATTGCCCGTCTCAACAGGGAATATCTGAAGGCACGTTTCAGCGAGTAAGTGTTTCAGTATGTTTTGATTAGGGCGGTTTCAGATTGAAATCGCCCTAATTTGATTAAATTAATGAAAAATTTTATTATTTATAATTTATTAGATTTTGTTATTATTTTCTAAAAAAATATAAGTAAATTTGTTTTAGAGAACCGATTTTTAACTTAATAAAAACTTTTATTACTAATAATCTGTAACTTATACTAGAAAAACGCTACTTGTAATTTTTATTTTTTTTCGCCATTTTTGCGGCCAGGTTCCCTTAATATATAGGGAAAGGGTAGTGTATTTTTAGTAGTGTATACAAGGTGCAAATTCACATTTGTATCAATATTTATGTTTAACTAAAATTTTCATGCTTATGAAAAGAATCCAACTGATTCTTACGTGCCTTCTGGTGGCATTATCGGCCACACTGCAAGCACAGGGTCAGCAGGTGAAGGGTTCCATCGTTGATTCCAAGGGTGAACCTCTCGCCGGTGTCTCTGTTGTAGTTGAAGGTACAACCCTCGGCGTCATCACTGGCTCCGACGGTGAGTTTACCATCAGTGCTAAGGATGGGCAGGTGCTCAATTTCTATCTCTTCGGCATGAAGAGCCAGAAAGTGACGGTTTCCGGCCCGGTCCTCAAAGTGACTATGCAGGAAGACCTCCTTGCACTGGATGAAGCAGTGGTAACCGCCCTGGGTATCACTCGTTCTGAAAAATCACTGGGTTACGCAGCAACCACGGTGAAGAACGATGAAATTGTGGGCTATCATGCAACCAACGCAACTAACGCCCTTGCAGGTAAGGTTGCAGGTATGCAGATTTCATCCACAACCACAGACCCTGGCGCAGCAACCAACGTCATCATCCGTGGTTACAGTTCCATCAACGGTAACAACCAGCCTCTGTACGTGGTTGACGGCATCGTTATCGGCGGCCTTGGCAACATTGCCTCCGAGGACATCGAAAGCCTCACCGTACTGAAGGGCGCCGCTGCTACCGCACTTTACGGTTCCCGTGCTTCAAATGGTGTTATCATCATAACCACCAAGCAGGGTAAGCGCGGTGCAGACCGCCTGTTCTCAATTGAGTACAGCGGCGGTGTAGAACTCCGTCAGGTTTCCCTCCTTCCCGTCTTCCAGAACGACTTCGGTCAGGGTTGGAACGGTACCCAGACTTTCATCGAGAACGGTTCCTGGGGTCCTAAGTTTGATGGTTCCACTCAGGTTTACGGCCCTATCTGGGACGGCCAGCAACTCATTCACGAGTACAGCGCAAAGCCTACCAATATCAAGGATTTCTTCGAAATCGGCTTCAACCAGAAGCACTCCATCTCCCTTAACGGTTCCACCGAGGATCAGAGGGCAACTTACTTCCTCTCCTATTCTCACGCAGGTGATGATGGTATCATCCCCGGAAAGAAGGATACTTACAACCGTAACACCATCGCTTTCCGCAGCACCTACACTCCTACCGAATGGATCAAACTCTCCAGCCAGATCAACTTCGCAAAGGCTATCACCAACAGTATTCCTATGGATCAGGGATCGTTTGTGATTGATGGTCTGTATGAGTTCCCTCGCGATATATCTATGGTAGACCTCCAGAACCTCCCCGGCGCTTTCAATTCACCTGAGGCTTACCTCACTCCTTACGGCATCACCAGTCCTTACTGGGCCATCGAGAACAGGTACAACGTGAATGACAGCAAGCAACTCTTCGGCAAGGTTCAGGCCGATGTCAAGCCCTTCAAGTTCCTCACCTTCACCTATCGTTTCGGCTTCAACTACTCCGACTACGATTATAAGGAAGGAGAGCCTCAGATCTTCCTTGACGACTCCAAGATCTGGGACGATATGGGTTATGCTCCCTCAAATATGAACGCCGACGGTTATGTATATGCGCGTTACTATCGTCAGTATGAGACCAACCACGACATCCTTGCAAACTACAACCAGGATCTTGTGAACGGCCGTCTGAACATCAACGCCATCGCCGGTCTCAATATCAACGAAAGGTACGCTACCCAACTTGTTGGCAAGACCGACGTCCTTACCATCCTCACCGGCTTCTGGAACCTTTCCAACGGTGCAACCAAGACCACTATCTCCGATTCTCAGAGCAAGCGCCGTCTTGTGGGCCTGTTCGGAGACGTTACCCTGGGTTGGGACGACACAATCTTCCTTGAACTCACTGCACGTAACGACTGGTCTTCAACCCTTCCTGCAGCCAATAACAACTACTTCTATCCCGGCGCTACCCTCAGCGTGCTGTTCTCAAACTACATCCCCAAGAATGACATCCTTTCTTTCGGTAAAGTGAGACTGGCAGTTGGCCGCACCGGTAACGATGCAGGTGTCTACAATGTATTCCCCACATTCTCCCAGGCATCATTCCGTGGAACATACGGTGCAGATCCTATCGTATCATTCCCTATCAACGGAATGAATGCATTCCGCAGGGGCTATCAGATTGCAAGTGATAGCCTAAGGCCCGAAATGACCACTGAGTACGAGGCCGGTATCAACCTCCAGTTCTTCAACGGCCGTATCGGCATTGACGCCGCTTACTACAACAGGACCACTTCAGACCAGATATTTCCTATCAGCATTGAGCCTGCAACGGGTTACTCTTCAATGGTTTCCAACGCCGGTACCGTACGTAACAGCGGTGTTGAACTCCTCCTTGACGTAGTTCCCGTCCAGACCAAGGACTTCCGCTGGGATCTGAGTTTCAACTTCGCAAAGAACAAGAGCCTTGTGGTTGACCTTCCTGCAGAACTTGGTGAGAAATTTGAACTTGACCGCTTCTCAACTTCCGGTACCAAGGACCAGGTTTCCCTCTATGCAGAAAAAGGCAAACCCTTCGGCACTTACTGGACCTACCTTCCCACTTATGTAGAGGACGGTCCTTACAAGGGTAAACTTATTGTCGATGAAAACGGTTATCCCGTGCTTGGCGACGAACTCCAGCCTACCGGCTTCGATGCCAACTACGACTGGACCGGCGGTCTTACCACCAGCCTCAGTTACAAGGGTCTGTCACTCAGCGCATCCCTTGATATCCGTAAGGGCGGTATGATGTTCTCCCGTTCCAAGAACCTTATGGAGTTCACCGGTAACGGCATCATCACCACTTACAACGACCGTAATCCTTTCGTGATTCCCAACTCTGCAATGCAGGTAAAGGATGCCGACGGCAAGGTTATCGGCTTCACCGAGAACACCGTTCCCATCTACACCAACAACAGTTCCTATCAGGATTACTTTGACAAATACGGTGCCGGCGAAGGCCGTCTGTTCTACCTCGTAGACCGCTCCTTCGTTAAACTCCGTAACGTTGCCATCACCTACTCCCTTCCCAAGAAGTGGATCGGCCCTCTTGCAGGTCTTTCCGTATCGGCCTTCGTGAACAACGCTTTCACCTGGACTGCAAAGGACAACTACTACATCGATCCTGAATCCACCAATATGGGAACTGACACCGACGGCCTTATGGGTGAAACTTACGTGAACCCTTCCTGCCGCATCTACGGTTTCAACCTTAATGTTAAATTCTAATAGGAGGAACAGAATATGAAAAAGATTTTCACAATCATAGCTGCTGTAGCAGCCCTCTCACTTACCTCCTGCAAGGACTTCCTGGATATCAACCACAGCCCCAACGCTCCTGAAGAGGAACAGGCAACCGTTGATATGGCTCTTCCCGCTGCTGAAATGGCACTTTGCGCCCGTTACGGTGACGTTTACCGCATCATTGGCGGTTATCTGGCAGAGCACTACGCCCAGTATTTCGGTACTTCCAACTACCTTGGCTACAGCCAGTTCAATGTAGACGCAGGTAGCACCACCAATTCCTACACTGACATTACCCGTGCCGCTATCGGCAACGCAGTATTCGTTCAGAACAAGGCAAAAGACCAGGAACTCTGGGGAACCTATCTTGCAGCAACCTGCATCAAGGTGTTCGCATATCAGGCTCTTGTAGACGCCTATGGCGAGACTCCTTATTCAGAGGCCAACAAGGGCAAGGAAATCCTCAGCCCCAAGTACGACGAAGGTAAGGATGTCTATAAGGGCATCATCGAAGAACTCTCCGACGCCCTTGACAAGGCAAACGGCGCAATTGCCGTTTACGGTTCAATCCCTGTGGCTACCAACCTCCTTTACAATGGTGAGGATGCCACCAACTGGGTTAAGTTTGCAAACGCCCTCCTTCTCAAACTCTATATGCGTGAGCGTGCAGTTGAGAGCGTGGACGCAAAACTTGACGCACTTGTAGCGGAAGGCAACTTCCCCGATGCAAGCGTGGCCTGGACCTGCCTCAACAAGAACGAGAAAGGTAAAGCCAATCCTTTCTACCAGGAAGAGTTTGCTTCATACTTCGGAAGCACCCAGGTAAACTGCGGTCTTAACGTAGCCCTTTATACAGCCCTTGACGCTTACGGTGACGCCCGTCTTGCAAAATTCTTCAGCAAGAACGGCAGCAACGCTTACTGGGGCAGCATCTCCGGTTACAATATGAGCCTGTCAGATAACTACAAGTCAAGCGCTTTCTGCCGTCCTGCAGCAAAGTACAATGACCCTGTCTATCTGATTTCCCTCAGTGAGATTGAATTCTTCCTTGCAGAGTACTACCAGAAGGTAAAGAACGATGCAGTGAACGCAAAGGCTTACTATGAGGCTGCTATCACAGATTCCTTCGCAGAAGCAGGCCTTACCGCAGCCGATGCAGCAGCAGCAATTGCAGCATATCCTTACAGCGCCGCTAACGCCGACAAATATATCGGCATCCAGAAGTGGATTGCACTCAGCGGTTACAACAGTTTCGAGGCCTGGTGCGAAATGCGCCGTCTTGGCTATCCCGCATTCGGCGGAAAGAAGGCTGAGGATATCTACAACTTCTCAACAGACGCTGTCAATACTGCCGCTCTCACCCCCGGTGAACTCTATACTCCTTATCAGGTTGAGGCTAAGATCGGTGCCAACAGCATTGTTCAGCGCTGGCCTTATCCTCAGGCATCCGTAGACTACAATACTAACTGCCCCAAGCAGAAGGAAACCAATGAAAAGGTATTCTGGGCTAAATAAAAAAGGATGTAATTATGAAAAAATACAGTATAATACTTATTGTCGCCGCCCTGTCCCTTCTTGCCGTTTCCTGTAAGAAAGAGTCGGCCGGTCAGACAAGGATTACCTACTACGCCACAATCAATCTTACCGGTGATAACCCGTATGTAATGGCTGTTGGCGGAACCTATGCAGATCCCGGTTTTTCCGCCGAGATGAAAGGTGAGGACGTATCCAGCCAGGTAACCGTAGACTTAAGCGGCGTTGACACTTCCACTCCCGGTGCCTATAAGGTAACCTATACGGTAGTCAATGCCGACGGTTTCCCTGCAGTAGCAGTCAGAGACGTTCTGGTAATCAATCCCGGTAATATCAACACCGTTTACCAGGGCCGTGCCCATAATGCAAGCCTTTCAAGGGATTACACAGGCGCAATCATCGTAGTTGAAGACGCCGGCGGCGGAAAATACTACGTTGAGGACTTCCTCGGCGGATACTATTTCTACGGTATCTACCCCGGATATGAACCCACCTATGACTTCCACTGGGAGGGCTTCTTCTCAGTCAACGGTGACAATACCCTCAAATTTGAAGGCACCGCCAGCGACTGGTACTTCTATGATCCCGCAGACGAAGCCGCCTTTGTTGGAACTTATGATCCTGCAACAGGCATCCTTGACTGGAACTTCGGCTTCTGCTTCGTAACACTCACTCCTTTCACTTTAAATTAAAGTAAGAGCTATGAAAAAGGTATTATTCATTATTGCAGCAGCCATTGTGGCTTTTGCCATATCTTGCCAGAAAGACCCTATCGGCAAAACCGAAGCAGCAGCTCTTGCCGGACAGTGGTACGTTATTTATAACTGCGTAGATGCAAATGGTGACATTATTCCCGGTTTAGAGGATTTCAACGAGGGTTATTCCCTTGCCCTGACTTTCTCAGTAGCTTCCAATGTTGCAGACTCAATTTGGGTTTCAGATACTGAAAACAGTAACCTCCTTGGTTACCAGGTAAAGGTTCCTTGCAATCTAAGCGCCCTTACATTCGGTTCAGAGACTGAAGAGCCCAACCGCCACCCGGCCAGCTCCGGCATTGCCAATGGTTATATGACCGACAAAGCAGTTGTTTCCAAGGGTAAGATCCTCCTTGGCGCCGCAAAGACGCCCAGCGGAATGCCTGCAGACTCAATCTTCTTTGAGATAAAACTTTCTGACGATGCCCTTGCAGCCGCTTATGGTTATGACCACTATCAGGTGGTTGGATACCGTTACACCGGCTTTGCCGCAGACGAGTAGTCTACCATAGGAAGTTATTGAAAGGATATCTTCCCGCATGAATCTCCGCAACGATTTTATAAAGGTCGTTGCGGAGTTTTTCTATACCAATCTTTTCCTTGGCCGATATGAAGATGCAGGGAGTCTTTTCCTCCGCAATCCAACTGTGCTTGAGTTCTTCCAGCGTGCGGTTTGCGGGCTGTTTTGGCTCAAGGGAGAATTCGTCGTAGGGCTCGTAGGTATAGGCATCAACCTTATTGAAAACCACGTAGCAGGGCTTGTTTGCGGCGCCGATGTCCCGGAGAGTCTTTTCCACAACCTCCATCTGCTCCTCAAAGTCAGGGTGGGAGATATCCACTACGTGCACAAGTACATCGGCCTCCCTTACCTCATCAAGGGTGCTCTTGAAGGCTTCCAAAAGTTGAGTGGGGAGTTTACGGATAAAGCCTACGGTGTCACTGAGGAGGAACGGTACGTTCTCTATCACAACCTTTCTTACGGTGGTGTCCAGGGTGGCAAAGAGTTTGTTCTCCGCAAACACGTCAGATTTGGCCAGTAAATTCATCAAAGTGCTTTTCCCTACATTGGTATACCCCACCAGGGCCAAACGCACCAGAGAGCCTCTGTTGCCCCTTTGCGTGGCCATCTGCCTGTCCACTTTCTTCAGGTCTTCCTTAAGTTTGGAAATGCGCTGCTTTACAATTCGGCGGTCAATCTCTATCTGGGTTTCACCCATACCGCCGCGGGTGCCCATACCGCCCCTCTGGCGCTCAAGGTGGGTCCACATACCAGCAAGGCGGGGGAGCATGTAGTTGTAGTGGGCCAGTTCCACCTGCATCTTGGCATAGGAAGTCTTGGCCCTCTGGGCAAATATCTCAAGGATAAGGCTGGTACGGTCTATGACATCTGAGCAGGCGATTATCTTCTCAATGTTACGCTGCTGCATACCGGTTAGTTCGTCGTCAAAGATGACGTACTCAATCTCGTTGTCAAGGCAGTATTCCTTTATCTCCTCCAGTTTTCCGGGGCCGATATAGGTAGCCTTGTCGGGCCTCTCCAGCCTCTGGGTGAACATCTTGTCACCTGTTGCGCCGGCAGTTTCGGCCAGAAACTGGAGTTCGTCCAGATACTCCTTCACTTTTCTCTCTACTCCTTTCTCAAGGATTACGCCTACAAATACGGCTTTATTTGTCTTGAATTCACTCATAGGGCGCAAAGTTAATCAAAATACTGCATTGTGCGCAGCATTTCGAATATCATATCAAGGTACAGGCTTGAAGTGTGGTCCCAGCGGAAGCCAAGGCGGTGGAGAATCTGCATGGTGAAGGTTGTGGAGGACTTTGTCTCCACGCCCTCTTTCTCTGCGGCAGACTGCTCGTAAGCCACCAGCGGAGCCATTATCCTTGCCTTGAGAGGGTCTGCATTGGCTTTTTTCATCAGTTTCCGGAAAGCGGGCATTTCTACGTATTTTAGAGGCCTTCCGTCTATTATCTTCAGGCGTGAAAGGATGTCCTCCATAGGGATGAGGTGGTCATTGGAAACGTTGAATACGCAGTTCTCAAGAGGCGTTCCGGCAAGGAGGACCATAGCGCGGGCGGCCTCGTCGATAGGCGTGAATTCAAGGCTTTCTTCAAGGAGGGCATAAGGGCAGGCGCCGAGCATCTTGAAGGCCTTTAATCGGCCCATGGAGGCGTTGGCGTTCATATTAACCTGGAATTCTCCGTCTATGGCGCGGGGACTGAGGTTTCCGGCGCGGAGGATCTTTGCCTTCAGCGTCCCTTCAACCATATGCTCCAGTATATGGCGCTCGGCAAGGAACTTTGAATGGACGTATTGGTTGTCCGTGAGTTGCCCGAAGAAGAGAGTCTGCTCCGTCAGTGTTGCTGGAACATTTCCGGGAGTGAGACCGCCCACGCTTTCCGTGGAAACGTGCACCAGATAGGCGCCGCTGCGTTCACAGAAGGCCACAAGGTTCTTTACGCCGCCGTAGTTTATGTCCTCAATGTCAGTTCCTTTTGAGAAGTGCTTGACGTTTGCCGCGCAGTTGAAGACCATATCGATATCCTTCAGGGCGTCAAGGCTTTCGGGCTTTGTAATATCGCCTTCCACGGCCTGTATACGGGTGCCGAGGAGTTTTCGGTAGTCCTTTTCAAAGTAGTAGACAAGCATTTCCCTGAGGCGCCGCTGTGGCGTTATTTCTCCCTTTGAACGAAGGAGGCACCAGATGGTGGTATCAGGGCCTGTGCTTTCAATAAGTTCCTTCAGAACGTGCACACCAAGGAATCCGGTTGCGCCGGTAAGAAGGATATTCTTTCCAAGGCCGATACGCGCTCCTTCGGCAAAGGACTCAAGGCTGTTCTTCCTGAGGAGGGCGTCAATGGCGGAATAGTCGTATTCCGTAATGTTGCTGTCTTCCCCTGCCGGAGCCTCGTCCCCGCCAAGGAATTTTGCAAGGGTGCGGGCCGATGGATGGGAGAAAACGTCTGAATAGGCAAAGCGGAGGCCCTTCTTTTCGGCGTTCACCATTACGTTGGTGACCATAAGGGAACTGCCGCCAAGGTCGAAGAAAGAGTCTGTGGCGCCCACTTTCTCTACGCCAAGGACATCGGCAAAAATGGAGCAGAGGGCTTTTTCCGTCTCTGTAGCGGGGGCAACGTAGTCGTCCATTGCGCTGGGGGTTGCCGGCGGCAGGGCCCTTCGGTCCACCTTCTGGTTTACGTTGAGCGGAATCTTGTCAAGCATCATCCACGATGCGGGGACCATATACGGCGGTTTGCGCTCACGGATGTAACCCGCCGCGGCCTTGTTGTCAAAGGAGCCATCGGCCACCACATAAGCTGCCAGGAACTTGCCTCCGGAAGGGGCGTCAAACGCCTGTACGGTGACGTCCTTCACACCGGGGATTTCCCGGATTACAGCCTCCACTTCCTTCAGTTCTATGCGGAAGCCGCGTATCTTTACCTGACCGTCCCTGCGGCCCACGAATTCAATGTTTCCGTCCGGCCTGTAACGCACAATGTCGCCGGAGCGGTACAGCCTTACACCGTGCTGGAAGGGGTTTTCTATGAAACTCTGGGCTGTCTTTTCAGGGTTGTTGAGGTAGCCGCGGCCAACACCTGCGCCGCCTATGAGCAGTTCTCCGGCAGCGCCAACAGGGAGCCGCCGCATCTCAGGATCGGCCACATATAACTGCACGTTACTGAGCGGATGGCCGATAGGAATGTTGTCTTCCTTTTCCTTCACGTGGAAGATTGTGGAGAAGATGGTGCACTCCGTGGGGCCGTAACCGTTGTAGAAGGCGTATGAGGGCGGCGGCATTGAAACCAGTTTTTCTCCGCCTACGGAAAGGTACTTCAGGGACTTGTTGTCAGGGTAGTTCCTGGCGTACATAACGCCCACCTGAGTGGTCATAAAACTATGCGTGACGCCGTTTTCCGTGATGAAACGGTCCAGGGCTCCTAGGTCGTGCCTAACGGCCTCAGGGATAATGCAGACGCACGCTCCGCAGGTGAGGGCGGGGTACTGGTCCATCATATTTGCATCAAACCCGTAACTTGCAAATGCGGCAACGCGGTCTCCGGCCTTGAGGCCGAAATACTTGTTGTACCACGCGCAGAAGTTCACAAGGTTGCGGTGCTCCAGCATAACGCCCTTTGGCGTACCCGTGGAACCGGAGGTGTAAAGCAGGATGTAGAGACCCTCCGGCTTAGGGAGATTGCCGGTCGGGGCCGGCAATGACGCACCGTCCGCCCCTTCCGTCATGCCCGGCAACGACCGGGCATCTTCAAGTTCCTCCGTTGTAAGCACCGGCCCCTTGTAATCCCCAACCAGCGGGAGAAACTCTTTATCGGCAATAAGGAGTTTTGCCTTTGAGTCCTTTATCATAAAGTTAAGGCGCTCCGGCGGGTAGGAAGGATCCAGCGGCTGATACGCGCAGCCTGCCTTCATTGCGGCAAGGGACGCCTTTGTCATCCAGGTATTCCGGCCGATAAGGACTGAAACCACATCCTCCTCCTTAAGGCCAAAGCCAAGGATCTTCGCGGCCAGGGAATCCGTTATGCGGTCAAGGTCCCCGTAACTGATTGTTTTGCCTTCAAAAAGCACTGCAGGAGCATCCGGAGTGGCCTTTGCCTGCTTGCGGAAAAGGGTAACAACGGTCTCCTTAAGGTCTACTTCCTGGGTGAAGTCATTGAAACTGTCAAGTTCTTTAAGCCGTTCTCCTTCCACAAACGGAATCTCCGTTACGGGGCAGTCCTTCATAAGGCCGCAGCACACTGTTTCAAGGGAATCGGCAAAACTTTGCACAAGGGGCTCAGAGTACAGGGAGTCGTCGTAGGCAAGGGCCAGTTCCGGGGCGTCCTCAGTGCCTTCTATGAAGATGCTTAAGGGGAATTTTGGCGTATTCTGCGTAATTAATTCATCCTCAAGCGTTTTACCGTTTACGCTGTATTTTTCCAGCAGCCCCACCTGATAAGCCAGCATCACCGCGGGATGGAAATCGTAGGCCGATGCAATCCTTGCAAAGGGATAGTTCTGATATGAAAGCGTTGTGGCAAAACCGGCGTCGGTCTCCTTCAGGAATTCATCGGCCCTCTGGGTGCCGATCTCTCCAACCAGCGGCATAGTGTTTACAAACATACCGAAGGTGTCCGATGCGCGCATATCCGTGCGGCCGTTGGCAACGGTGCAGAGGAACACTTTCTTCTGTCCTGAGAAGGCGCTTACGGTAAGGAATGCGGCGGAGAGGAAGTAACTTGCGGGGGATATGCCAAGGGTGTGACAGCGGGTAAGGACGTCTGCCCCAACCTTTTTGCGGAGCCATTTTTCATGGCCAACCTCCCCTTCTTCCGGCTTCTTGTCAGGGATAAGCCCGGTTTCCTCTTCCTTACCCTGCATACGGGCGGCAAAGTAGGAATCGGCCTCCTTGAATTCCTGACTTTCCTGATATGATTTCTGATCTGAGGCGTACTGGAAATAGGTGTAGGACTCCTTTTCAGGCTTCCGGCCTTCAAGGGCGGCGGCAAGTTCTGCAAGGAATACGTCATAGGAGCGGCCGTCAAACACCAGGTGATGGAAGTCTCCCATAAGGCGCAGTTTGCCGGGAGTCTGGACAATGTTAAGCCTGTAGAGAGGACCTTTTGATAGGTCGTAGGGCTGCATGAAGTTCTCCTTGAGCGGGAGGAATTCTTTCTCTGACTTCAGTTTTGTATAGGGTATGTCTTCCGGAGCCGGGCCGGGAACCATCAGGACCTTTCCGTCACGCTGCTCAAAGCGGCCGGTGAGTACCGGGTGGGCTTTCAGGATGTCAACTAGCGCCGCCTTCAGTTCAATTGCACCTACACCATCCGGAAGTGTGAGGATAAAAGGCAGGTTGTAGGCCGTTGAGGAAGGGTTCTTGACGCAGTCAAGATACAGGCCGGTCTGCTGGAAGGTAAGTTCCTGAGGCTCATCCTGGGCCGATTCTTTCTTGTCATCGGCCGCCTTTGGCTTCATCAGGACTTTCAGGACCTCGTTCTCTATGCTCTGGAGGCTGGCGGTCTTTGCAAAACTGTCCATATTGGGCTCTATGCCGTATTTCTTGTACAGTTCCGTGGCAAGCCTGAGGGCGCTGAGGGACGAAAGGCCGCTATAATAAAGGGGCTCTGTAAGGCCGAATCCGCCTATTCCGACAGACTCCTTTATAAGGGCGGCAAGTTCCTCCTCCAGAACGTTCAGAGGGGCAACGTGGCCTTCGGTCTTACGTTCCTTCGGTTCCGGCTTTGGCAGGGCCTTCACGTCCACCTTCTGATTTACGTTGAGGGGGATGGCCTCTATCTGCATTGTGACGGCCGGGACCATATACGGCGGCTTTTTATCGGCAATGAAAGCGTCAAGTTCCTGAATGTCAATTTCTTTGTCGCTTACAATGTAAGCCGCAAGGAATTTTCCGCCGCCGGCGCCGGGCTCGTCAAAAGCCTGGACTGTGACGTCCTTGATGCCGGGGAATTCCCTTATCACTGCTTCCACTTCCTTCAGTTCAATGCGGAAGCCGCGGATTTTAACCTGGCCGTCACGGCGTCCAAGGTATTCTATCTTTCCATCGGCCCGCTGGCGGACTATGTCCCCGGTGCGGTAAATGCGGGCGAATTCAGGGTCTTTCTCGAAGGGATTGGGGATGAATACCTCGGCTGTCTTATCCGGACTGTTGAGGTATCCTAGACCAACCTGCCAGCCGGCAACCCACAGTTCTCCGCTCTCACCCTGCGGAACCTGCCTGCCGTCCTTATCTACAATATAGGTGTGGACGCCCTCCAGTGGAAGGCCGATAGGGATGTTGTCCTCCTGCACTTTCACTTCCTCGTCCACCACGTAGCACATGCATTCCGTGGGACCGTAGCAGTTGAAAAGCCTGTAATGCGGAAGCGGGAAACTGGACATCTTTTCTCCTCCGGTGAACATAACCTTAAGGCCCTTGCAGTCAGGGTAATTTATGGCAAACTGCGTGGCCACCTGGGTGGTCATAAAGCAGTGCGTGATGCCGTTTTCCTCATAGTAGGCGTGGAGGGCGTGAAGGTCAAGGCGTATGCGGTCCGGGATTACATAGAGGGTTCCTCCGGAGATTATTGTGGTGTATAGGTCTGCCGCAAATGCGTCAAAGCCAAAACTGGCGTAGCCGGTCATGCGGGTATCAGGGCCATACCCCATATTGTCCCTGTGGTGGGAGCAGAAGGCGTAGACGTTCCTGTGGCTCAGCATACAGCCTTTTGGCGTACCTGTGGTGCCGCTTGTGTAAAGAAGGATAAAGAGGTCATCGGCCGATGGCTCAGAAACCGGCTTCCCGGGGTGCAGTTTTTCAATATCGGCCGTCTTAACTATGGGAACGTCCGTATCCTTGAGGATAGGAAGGAGGGATTCGTCGGCGATGAGCATAGCGGCGCCGGCGTCCTTCATCATAAACTGCAGACGCTCAGGCGGATACGAAGGATCCAGGGGAAGATAGGCGCAGCCGGCTTTAAGTACGCCGATAGGGGCTGTGAGCATATGCAAGCCGCGGCCTATCATTATTCCCACTACGCTTTCAGGTGGTACCTTGGACTGAATATATGCTGCCAGGTTGTCAGAGAGGCGGTTTGCCTCTGAGTATGTCAGGCGGGCGTTTTCATATACAATTGCTACGTGTCCCGGGTTACTTTTGACTTGCTTTCCGAAGTCCTGAATGACAGTGTTTGTGGGGGCCGGTTTCATCGTTAGAGTGTTTGGTATTCACAAATTTAGAATTTTCGTTTGAATTATGTAACTTTACACCGTGAAAAATCCGGCCAAAAAATGGATTGTCATAGTGTGCATTGCTGTTGTCGCCGCCGTTTTGGTGGAGATAATATCTGTTTTGCATTATCGGCGCACTATTGATATGGTGGAACAGGAGGTTCACGAGGATCTGTCAGAAGAAATATCGGCCCCTATCCGGCAAATGCATCAGGAGCATCTTCTGATGGCTCTTCTTGGCATAGGCGTGCTTGCCCTTATGCTTTACCGTTATGCCAGAAGTGAGGCAAAACTCCGCGAGGCTTCCCAGGAGCAGGCGCGTCTGAGCGGTGAACTTTCCGTTGCCAGGAACATTCAGAAGGAGATGCTGCCAAAGGCTTTTCCTGAGAATATCTTCGGCCTTCTTGAGCCCGCGCGGGAGGTTGGCGGAGACCTTTTTGACTTTTACCGGAGGGATGGTAAACTCTTCTTCTGCGTAGGCGACGTAAGCGGAAAGGGCGTGCCGTCGGCAATGCTGATGTCCGTCATCCATTCCCTTTTCCGGATAGTTTCAGAGAAGGAGGAAAGCCCCTCCAGGATTCTTTCCGTCCTCAATGCGCAGGCCTGCAGGGACAATGACACTAATATGTTCGTGACCTTCTTTGTGGGCTGCCTGGATCTTTATACCGGAAAGTTCCGCTACAGTAACGCCGGTCATGACAAACCTTTCCTTATTTCTCATAACGTCTCCCTCCTTCCGTCCAAGGCCAATCTTCCGCTTGGCGTTTTCCCGGACACCGTTTTTGAGGAAGAGGCAGTTCAATTGCCATTTGGCGCTTCCATTTTCCTTTATACTGACGGCCTTACGGAGGCAAAGAATACCCGGAGAGAGCCATTCGGACGGACCCGCGTCGAGGACGGTCTAAAGGAGTCCCTGGCCGCTTCTCTTACTGCTGAACAAACAGTTCTGGCTCTTCTTGAATCGGCCCATAAATTCACCGGAGACGCCCCCCGCGCCGATGACCTTACGATGCTCCTTATCCACTATCCTCCGCAGAATCTTTTCAAGGAAAGTCTTGTGCTTAAGAATAAGGTTGAGGAGGTGAAGAAACTAAGCGCTTTCCTTAAAGACATCTGCGTAAAACTGAGTCTTGAAGGGAAACTGGGCCTAAGCATCAGGCTGGCGGTTGAGGAAATGGTAGTAAACGTCATCAACTACGCCTACCCTTATCCCAAGGAGGGTACGGTTTCCATATATGCCGATAGCGACTATAAGGAGTTGCGCTTCACCATTGTTGATAAGGGAATTCCGTTTGATCCTACGGCGGTGGTACCGCAGAGTATCACCCTAAGTGCCGAGGAACGTTCAATAGGCGGCCTTGGCATACTTCTTTCCCGCCAGATAATGGACTCCGTGTCCTATTGCCGAAAGACGGAATTCAACGTGCTGACATTAACAAAATCCATAGTATGACAATTGAAATCCAGAAGTCAGAAAACCAGATCCTGGCCATCCTTGACGGTGAACTTGATACCGCTGCGGCTGCAGATGCCGAGGTTTCTCTCCAGCCCCTTCTTGAAAGTGACGGAAAGGACGTTGTGATTGACTGCACGCGGCTTGAGTACATAGCCTCCAGCGGCCTCAGGCTTTTCCTTGGCATTTTAAAGAAGGCAAAGAGCGTGGGGTCCAGGGTTGTGCTCAGAAACGTCAATGACGTAGTGAAGGATGTATTGGAACTTACCGGTTTTATTTCAATCTTTGAATTCGAATAATGGTTACTTATTTCACTGAGGATATCAGTTTTCCTTTCAAGGAAAAGCGTCTTACTTCCCGCTGGCTAAAGTTTATCGCCGGCAGCGAGGCCAAGAAGTTGAGCGACATTGCAATTATATTTTGTTCCGATAATTATATTCTGGATGTCAATATAAAATATCTGGGACACGATTATTACACCGATATCATTACGTTTGACTACTGTGAGGGAGACGTCCTTTCCGGAGACCTTTTCATTTCCATTGATTCTGTCCGTGAGAACGCCTCTTTCTATGGGGTTGATTTCCCTACGGAACTTAACCGCGTGATCGTTCACGGCCTTCTTCACCTCATTGGGTACGACGATCACTCGGAGGAAGATATTGCAGTTATGCGCGCAAAGGAGAACTACTATCTTTCTCTCCGCGACAAAGTATGAACAATAAGTTTGACATCATAGTTGTTGGCGGTGGTCATGCCGGCTGCGAAGCCGCTATGGCCGCAGCCAATCTTGGCTCTTCCGTTCTCCTTCTTACTCCGGATCTTAGCGGGCTTGCAAAGATGAGTTGCAATCCGGCAGTTGGTGGAATTGCCAAAGGACAGATTGTCCGTGAGGTTGACGCGCTTGGAGGATACACCGGACTTGTCACAGATGCAGCAACTCTCCAGTTCCGGATGCTCAACCGCTCAAAAGGTCCGGCTATGTGGAGTCCGCGCGCCCAGTGCGATAAACAGAAGTTTTCTGCCGAATGGTTGAAAATTCTCCTAAGTAATTCAAAATTAGGGATTTACGCGGATTTTGCGGAAAATTTTCTCTTTGAGAATCAAAAAATTACCGGCGTCCGTACAATTACAGGCGCAGAATTTTACTCTCAAGCGGTTATTTTGACCGCCGGCACCTTCCTTAACGGAAAGATGTTTGTGGGGCAGCACTCTTTTGAAGGAGGCCGAATTGGAGAGAAGGCGGCTTACGGAATTTCCGACGAACTCTCATCTTTTGGAATTCCAACCGCCAGGATGAAAACCGGTACTCCTCCAAGGATCGATGTCCGCTCCCTTGATCTTGACAAGATGGTCCGCCAGAAAGGAGACGAATCTCCGGAGCGCTTCTCTTTCCTTGATGTTCCCTCTTCTGTTCAGTCCGGCGGAGTTCAGATGGACTGCTTCCTTCTCCATACCAACGAGACCGTTCACGAAATCCTGAAATCCGGATTCGACAAATCACCCCTTTTCACCGGAATGATTCACGGTAAGGGCCCCCGCTACTGCCCTTCCATTGAAGACAAGTTAAGGACTTTTGCCGATAAAGATTCTCACCAACTTTTCCTTGAACCCGAGGGCGTTAATTCACCGGAATATTATCTCCAGGGATTTTCCTCCTCACTTCCCCTTGAGGTTCAGTTGGAGGCAATGAGACATATCGAGGGCCTTGAGAATGCCGTTGTTTTCAAGCCTGCCTACGCAGTGGAATATGACTACTTTGACCCTCAATACCTGCATCACAGCCTCCGTTCAAAGATAGTTGAAAACCTGTTTTTGGCAGGCCAGGTTAACGGTACTACCGGCTATGAGGAGGCGGCTTGTCAGGGCCTTATGGCGGGGATAAATGCCTATTTGTATCTCCAGGAAAAGGATTCTTTCATTCTCTCCCGAGACCAGGCTTATATAGGAGTTCTCATCGATGATCTTATCAATAAGGGAGTAGATGAACCCTACCGTATGTTTACCTCCAGGGCAGAATACAGGATACTCCTAAGGCAGGATAATGCCGATTTCCGCCTCACCGCTTTGTCTCATTCCCTAGGTCTGGCCTCAGAGGAAAGGTATGCTCTTATGATGAGAAAGCAAGAAAGCGTTGAGACGCTTTCTGCCGCTGTCTCCAGGGTTAAGTTGCGCGCCGATGCTGCTAATCCAGTCCTTGAATCTCTTGGTTCTACTCCCCTTTCTGAGTCCAAGAGATTGGAAGATATCGTGTCCAGACCCGAGGTATCACTCTCTGATTTTATGAAATTTGTTCCACGTGGAACTTATTCGGATGATATTATTGCTGCGGTAGAGATAGGTATAAAGTACTCTGGTTATATAGAAAGAGAGAAGGCTCAGGCCGATAAAAATCGGCGGCTGGAATATATCAGAATACCTTCAGACTTTGATTTTGACTCTCTGCAGGGACTCTCAATCGAATGCCGTCAGAAACTGAAAAGATATAAGCCCGAGACAATTGCTCAGGCTTCAAGAATCTCCGGGGTGTCCCCTTCTGATATTTCGGTCTTGCTAGTTTACTTTGGCCGATAATCTTTGTTCCACGTGGAACGCTATAGCCGCTGAAGGGCGGCTTTTATTATGTCTTCCACGCGGGCGGAAGGATTGTCCTTGAGGATTGAAGGCATAACTTTGGCAATGTTTGCCTTGGAGAATCCAAGCATTGTGAGGGCCGTTGTTGCCTCGTCCACCAGGGCGGAATTGCCGGCCTTGAACAGTACGGTATCGGCCTGTCCCTCTCCTTTCACTACCTTGTCCTTGAGTTCCAAAACAAGCCTCTGGGCACTCTTGAGGCCAATTCCCTTGACGCTTTTGATCTTGTTTACGTCCTCTGAAAGGATGGCCCGACGGATTTCGTCGGAGGTAAGTGTGGAGAGCATCATCCTGGCCGAAGCGACACCAATACCGGACACGC
Organism: uncultured Bacteroidales bacterium; assembly: GCA_900319485.1. Lineage (GTDB taxonomy): Bacteria > Bacteroidota > Bacteroidia > Bacteroidales > UBA932 > Cryptobacteroides. Next base: position 21,914 of record ONOQ01000004.1, read on the forward strand.
CTATTAGCAGGCGGAAGAGTTCTCTCTCGTCCTTTGTTGCAAAGCCGTAGAACAGTTCCTCATCCTCCCTGATGTAGTGGTGGATGTATGCCACGGCCTGTGTTTTGGTCTGGAATGCCTCATATGTCTGGAGTGAAATGAGGATGCTGTAACCTATTCCCGCGTTCTCCAAAATGAGTTCCGTGGGCGTCAGTTCAATGATTTGTCCTTTAATATAGTCTATCATATCGCAAATTTATGTAAATTTGTAGGATTTTACAATATCATTATGGCGCTTAAAAACATCAGAGATCAGTTCCCCGCCCTGGACCGGAAAGTCTATGGCAAGCCTCTGGTGTACCTTGATAACGCCGCTACGGCGCAGCGTCCCTCAAGCGTTGTTGAGTTGCAGAAGAAACTCTCTCAAAACGCCAATGCTAACATCCACAGGGCGGTTCATAAACTTGCCTCTGACGCAACTGAGGCCTATGAAAACACCCGTGAATACGTGCGCCAATATCTCAATGCGCAGTATGCCTCAGAGATAGTTTTTACCTCCGGTGCAACCGCTTCAATCAACCTGGTTGCTTACAGTTTCGGAGAGGCTTTTGTGGGCGCAGGAGATGAGATTATTGTTTCAGTTGCGGAACACCATTCCAATATTGTCCCCTGGCAACTTCTGTGTGAAAGAAAGGGAGCCATTCTCAAAGTCCTTGACATTGAGAAAAATGGCGTGCTCTCCCCCGATACTTTGGAAAAACTCATTTCTGAGCGCACCAAAATTGTGGCCATCTGCCACATTTCCAATGTGTTAGGCCTTGTAAATCCCGTACGTGAACTCTCTTCGGTTTGCCATAAACACGGGGTTCCGGTTCTTGTTGACGGCGCTCAGGGCATTGTTCATTCCAAGGTGGACGTCCAGGAATTTGGCTGTGACTTCTACGCCTTCTCCGGCCATAAAATCTATGCCGCTACCGGAACCGGAGTCCTTTATGGAAAGAAGCATCTCCTGGATGCAATGCCGCCGTTTATGGGCGGAGGGGAAATGATAGAATCCGTGAGTTTTTCAGGTACCACTTATGCCAAGGCTCCAACCAAGTTTGAGGCTGGTACTCAAAACTTTAACTCTGTTCCAACCCTTGTTCCCGCCCTTGAGTTTTCCAAAGAAAACGAAACAGATCCTGCCATTACAGAGTTTGTCTATAAGAAACTAACTGAGGATGAGAGGGTTACGCTTTACGGAACGGGATTGGAAAACAAGATTCCGCTATTCTCTTTTGCCGTGAAGGGAGCCCACCACGAGGACCTTGCCCTCATTATGGACAAGATGGGTATAGCCCTCCGTTCAGGGCAGATGTGCGCAGAGCCTCTTATGGACCGGTTAGGCGTTACAGGCCTCCTGAGGGCATCTTTTGCGCCTTATAATACAATGGATGAGGCCAGATATTTTATAGATTGCCTTGACAAGGCTATTAATATGTTGGTATGAGTTTAGAGGAAAAGAAACAGCAGGTAATAGAGGACTTCTCAATGTATGAGGAGTGGCTTGACAAATACGAGTATCTGATTGAACTTGGAAAGGCCCTGGAGCCGTTTCCTGAGTCTGAAAAGACAGAGGACAGGCTAATTAAAGGATGCCAGTCCAGGGTATGGCTTTCCAGTGAAATCAAGGAAGGAAAACTCTATTTCAAGGCCGACAGCGACGCCATTATCACCAAGGGTATCATATCCCTTCTGATAGACGTTTATTCGGGCCATACGCCCTCAGAAATAGCGGCCGACGACTTCGGTTTCGTGGCGGAAATCGGCCTTAAGGACAACCTCTCCCCTACAAGGGCAAACGGCCTGGTGTCAATGATTGAAACAATAAAGAAGATTGCCCGTGGAGAATAAGGACATACTTACAGCAGAGGACGTTCAGGAACTTCAGCCCCTCTATGCGGCCGTGATAGCCGCAATCAAGGAGGTCTATGACCCTGAAATTCCGGTGAATATATATGACCTGGGGCTCATTTATGAACTAACCATAAACAAGGCCCGCGAGGTATCCATCCTTATGACCTTCACCGCCCCCAACTGCCCTATGGCTGATCAAGTGCTGCAGGAGGTCCAGGAGGGTGTTCAGGCCGTTCCAGGGGTGCAGAAATGCACAATTGAACTCACCTTTGAGCCCGCCTGGGACCGCAGTATGCTGTCAGATGAAGCCCGTGTGGAACTGGGTCTTGACTATGAAGAAGACACTTACAGTAAACTAGATGGAGAGAGTTAACGTATATCTTGGACTTGGGTCCAATCTTGGAGACCGTGAACTGAACCTCCTGAAGGCGGTAAACCTTCTGGATGAGGCTTTCGGCACACATCCGGAGCGTATTTCGCGTATTGTGGAAACCCCTTCCTGGGGCTTTGACGGCCCGGCTTTCCTTAACTTCTGCGTGCTCTACAGGCTGCCCCGGACAGGTAACCCCGAGGACCACGCGATGGAGATTCTCAGAAAGGTCAAGGAAGTGGAGGAAAAACTTGGCCGAGACCTCTCAGAGCCTCTTTTTGATGCCGATGGGAATCGCATTTACCACAACAGGATAATAGACATTGACATCCTCTGCTACGGCGCTTTTACAATAAAGAACAAGGATCTGGTTGTTCCCCACCCGCTTATAGCAGAGCGAGATTTTGCTAAAAAACCGCTTCTGGAGATATCCAAACCGGAAATCCGTGAAGCCTTCCCGGAAATTTTTGAATAGTAATAATAATATGACACAGGACGAACTTTTCAAAGTGCTTGTAGCCCATTGCAAGGAGTACGGATTCATTTTCCCCTCCTCCGAGATTTATGACGGACTGGCAGCAGTTTATGACTATGGCCAGATGGGCGTACAACTCAAAAACAACATCAAGAACTACTGGTGGGAGGCAATGACCCGCCTCAACGAGAACATCGTTGGCATTGACAGCGCCATCTTTATGCACCCCCGCATTTGGGAGGCATCAGGCCACGTAGGTGCCTTCAACGACCCCCTCATTGACAATAAGGACTCCAAGAAACGCTACAGGGCCGATGTCCTCATAGAGGATTACCTTGGCAAGATCGAGGAGAAAATAGAGAAGGAAGTGGCCAAGGGCCGCAAGAAATTCGGCGACTCTTTCAACGAGGAACAGTTCCGCGCAACCAACCCCAACGTGCTCCGCGAGAAAGCAAAATGGGATGAGATCCACAACCGCTATGTTGCTGCCGAAAAAGCCAATGATTTTGCTGAATATCGGCAAATAATTATCGATTGTAATATAGTCTGCCCTATTTCCGGCACCTGCAACTGGACGGAGGTCCGCCAGTTCAACCTTATGTTCTCCACCTCTATGGGCTCCACCGCAGACGGCGCAAACCTTATCTATCTGCGTCCGGAAACCGCCCAGGGTATCTTTGTGAACTACCTCAATGTCCAGAAGACCGGCCGTATGAAGATTCCCTTCGGTATCGCCCAGATTGGCAAGGCCTTCCGCAATGAAATCGTTGCCCGTCAGTTCATCTTCCGTATGAGGGAGTTCGAGCAGATGGAAATGCAGTTCTTCATCAAGCCCGGAACCGAACTTGACTGGTTCAAGAAGTGGAAGGAAACCCGTATGAAATGGCACGTGAACCTTGGTATGGGCGCAGAGAACTACCGTTTCCACGACCACGAGAAACTGGCCCACTATGCCAATGCTGCAACGGATATAGAGTTCAACTTCCCCTTCGGATTCAAGGAACTTGAGGGTATCCACAGCCGTACAAACTTCGACCTTGGTAACCACCAGAAGTTCTCCGGCAAGAAGATCGAGTACTTCGATCCCGAGGAAAACACCTCCTACACTCCTTACGTGATTGAGACCTCCATCGGTGTGGACCGTATGTGCCTTGCCGTTCTGGCCCATTCCTACACCGTAGAGCAACTTGAAAACGGCGAGGAACGCGTTGTAATGCGTATTCCCGCTCCCCTGGCTCCCATCAAGGTTGCCGTTATGCCCCTTGTCAAGAAGGACGGCCTGCCGGAACTTGCCCAGAAGGTTGTGGATGAACTCAAGTACGATTTCTCCTATCAGTACGACGAAAAAGACTCCATCGGCAAGCGTTATCGCCGTCAGGATGCCATTGGCACTCCTTTCTGCGTGACAATCGACCACGACAGCCTCCAGGACGGCTGCGTAACCGTACGTGAGCGCGATACAATGACCCAGGAGCGCGTCAGGATCGAAGACCTCCGCGCCCTCATCGAGAAGAAAGTCTCCCTCACCAACCTCCTCCGCAACCTCTAGCCGATGGGCGCCCTGCTGCTTTTCATAACCGCTGTATTTGCCACCCTGGTCCTGTATTTCTGGGCCAGGAAGGCACAGTTGGAAAAGCAACTCCTGCAGGAAAGGGAGGAAAACGAGAGGGTTATGTCGCTTGCGGAAGACCTCAAGTCCCGTCTTTCCGCGGTGGAGCAGAAGGCCGATAAAAAACTGGACACCCTGGACCGCCTCTGCGAGCAGTACTATATATATGAAGGTACGGAAAACCTTCAGCCGAAGATTCTGAAAGAAGTCCGTTCAATAGTTGAGGGATTGCGCTCGGACCCTTCCGTCCAGAAGAGTCTGGAGCAGTCCCTGAACTCCAGATATGACGGCGTAATGACAAAACTCCGGGAGGCATTTCCCGCCTGGAAAGAGGAGGATTATCTTCTCTATATGTTCACCGCTTCCGGCTTCTCTTCAACCACCATTTCCACCCTTCTTGAGAAGGACAAACCCTACGTTTACAACAAACTTTACCGCCTGAAAGAGCGCATTAAACAGTCTGATACAACGCACAGAACACTGTTATTGGCCGTTTTAGACAAGTGATTGTAAATAGCCAAAAAATGATGGTTATCGACGTGAATCAACGGCTTTGCGAGATTTCTCGAAATCGGCCCAGTTGTAAATAATTGAAAATCAAGCGCTTATTTTTACGCGCCTGCGAGATTTTCGCGGGCGCATTATTTTTTTCCTTGGAACGGGTTTTGTAACTTTGCATCAGAAGAAAAACAACTAAAATCATACAGGTATGGAAGTAAAGAAATCACCCAAAGCCAGCCTCGAAAACAAGAGACTGCTGCTCACCGAGATCGGTCTGGTGATCGCTCTTGGCATTGTGTATTTTGCTTTCAACTTCTCTTCCCGTGAAAAGGGCGTCGCCGTTCTGGAAGACACCACCCAGGTTCTCGTCGAAGAGGAGATGATCGCTATCCAGAACGAACTCCCCCCGCCCCCGCCGGAGGCTCCCCAGATTCCCGTCCTTTCCGACCAGATCGACATCGTGGACGATGACGTGAAACTTGAGGACGACTTCCTGGATCTTACCGAGGACGACTCAAACCTTGGCGTAGACATTATGGACTACAAAGAGGCCGAGGTTGAGGAAGAGGCCGTGGAAGAGGAAGCAATTCCTTTCCAGTTGGTGGAACAGAAGCCTTCCTTCAACGGCGGAGACGCCAACGAGTTCTCAAAGTGGGTTAACTCCCGTCTGGTGTACCCGGAGATTGCAAAGGAAAACGGCGTTCAGGGCCGTGTCACCCTGCAGTTCACCGTGGAGGCCGATGGCCGCGTTACCAACGTGAGGGTTCTCCGTGGCGTTGACGAGTCCCTTGACAAGGAGGCCGTACGCGTAGTTTCCAGTTCTCCCAAGTGGAAACCCGGAAAGCAGCGTGACCGCGCGGTTAAGGTTACCTACACCTTCCCCGTGATCTTCCAGCTCCGCTAAAAGGACTTCCAAGATTTTAAGGCCGGTACCTCAGAAGGGTGCCGGCCTTTTTTTCGGAAATTTTTAGTATTTTTGTAGGCTATTACATTATGGACTTACAGGCACTAAAAAACAAATACGATATAATCGGCAACGATCCTTCCCTGAACGACGCCCTTGAGACGGCTGTGAAATTCGCTCCAACCGGCCTCAGCGTGCTCATCCAGGGAGAGAGCGGCGTGGGCAAGGAGAGTTTTGCCCGCATCATCCATCAGTTCTCCTCCAGGAAGCAGGGCCAGTTCTTCGTGGTGAACTGCGGCGCCCTCCCCAAGGAACTGGTGAATTCCGAACTATTCGGCCACGTGAAGGGTTCCTTCACCGGCGCAACGGATACCCGCAAGGGCTATTTTGAAGAGGCCGATCACGGCACCCTTTTCCTTGACGAGATAGCGGAACTTCCCCTGGAGAGCCAGGCGCTGCTTCTACGCGTCCTCCAGAGCGGAGAATACCGCAAGGTGGGCTCCAACAAGGTGGAGCATACGGATGTTCGCATTGTGGCCGCCACCAACGTCAACCTTTACGAGGCCGTAAAGAGCGGCAAGTTCAGGGAAGACCTTTACTTCCGTCTGTCGGCCGCCCAGATCCGCATTCCCCCGCTCCGTGACCGCCGCGGAGACATCTATCTTCTGTTCCGCAAGTTTACCTCTGATTTCTCGGAGGTGTACGGAATGTGCAAGATAAGCCTGAAGCCGGAGGCTATACGCCTTCTTGAGCAGTACCGCTGGCCGGGCAACATCCGCCAGCTCCAGGGATTTACCCAGAGCCTTACGGCGCAACTTTCCACAAAGGTCACCCCTACCCTCCAGCGCATAGAATTATCGGCCGCGGAACTTCAGCCGTTTATGCCTCTTGAGGAAGGAGAGCCAATCCCCGTGCTCTATGACGCCGGGGCGGCCCGCCAGGCCCAGGGAAGCGCTTTCAATGCCGATGAACGCCAGGCCATCTTCAAGGCCATCCTTGACATAAAACAGGAAGTGGATGCCCTCAAGGCCCGTATGGACCGCCGTGAACTCCCTCTCCCCCAGCCGGTATCGGCCCCCGTTGAAGAAGCCGAATGGCAGGAGCAGGAAGATATCCAGCCTGAAGAACAGCCCGCCGTGGAACATTCTTTAAGTGTTCGTCGCACGGAGGAGGAACTCATCCGCCAGGCCCTTGAGAAGTACCACGGCAACCGCAAGAAGGCCGCCGAGGAACTTGGAATGAGCGAGCGCACCCTTTACCGTAAACTCCCAGATGAATTCCGTAAGAAATGAGAAAACTGCTTTCATATATAGCCATTGCCGTCCTGGTTTCCTCCTGCGGAATCTACTCCTTCTCCGGAACTTCCATCCAGCCGGATGTTAAGACCATCACCATCCCCTATGTGGAATACACCGCCCTCAGGGTGAATCCTTCCCTTTCCAATGACCTTACGGAAGCCCTTAAGGAGAAATACCGCAAACTTACCCGCCTTGAGGAGGTGGACGTTGACGGAGACCTTGAACTGGTTTGCACCGTAACCGGTTATGACGTGAAAGCAACCGCCGTTACCGCCAATGAAATGGCCTCCCAGAACCGCCTCACGGTAACGGTGAAGGTAGAGTTCTCCAACAAGAAATACCCGGAAGACGACGTTTCCAACAATTATTCCGCCTACGAAGACTTTGACGCAACGCTGTCCCTTGACGCTGTGGAGTCAGGTCTCTGCGAAACCATCATAGAGAAACTGGTGGAAGATATTTTCAATGCAACAGTAGCCCAATGGTAGCCTCTTCTTACATAAACCTCAGGAGCCTCACCCTGGACGAACTTACCGGAGTGGTCAACCTCTATCCCTGGTACGGCGCCGCCCACGTGGAACTTGCCCGCCGTATGTCCAGGGTCGGCGGAGACAGTTGGGGAGAGAAGCAGTACGCGATGAGCGCCCTTTATGTCCAGAACCGCCGCGCAATGGCATCCCTTGCATACGGCGCGCGTGAGATAGACTGCTCCGACAAAGACCTCGGAGCCCTTTTGGCCTCGTTTATGGAGCCGGTATCGGCCCAGAATGAAGGGGAGCGCCAGGTGAGGGTTGTGGGCGGAGACTACTTCTCCCAGGCGCAGTACGATAACGTGAAGGAAGGCGGTGACAATATCTTCAGCCGCTTTGCCTTCAAGTCCTCCTCCACCGCCGGGGATGAATCCGACACTTCTGACATCGCGGAGCGCTTTGCTACAGAGACTCTTGCCCGAATTTTCGCGGAACAGGGCCGATTAGAGGAGGCCAGACGCATTTATTCCCGTCTGATTTTGGAATTTCCGGAAAAAAGTGCTTACTTTGCAACCCTTATTGACCAACTGCACCTTTGATAAGGCTGAATACCGTGACTCCGGAGCGAAGCGACAAAGTCCCTTCCCCGAGGGAAGGGATTTAGGGAAGGGGTAACGTAGAGAACAAAGGTGCGCAGGGGTTTTTGAATGAAATGAAAAAACAATAGTTATGAACGCAGCATTTACAGTTTTGGTTGTCCTTATCATCGTAGCAGCCATTCTCCTGATTGCAGTCGTCCTCCTTCAGAACGGCAAGGACGGCGGCCTTGCAACCAACTTCACTTCCGCAAACCAGACTCTTGGCGTACGCCAGACAGCAACCATCCTTGAAAAGGCCACCTGGTACCTGGTAGCCTTCATCCTGGTGCTCTCCATCATCACCGTGTTCGTCGCCCGTGGCGGCACCCAGCGCGGCGCCAACGATGCCATCTCCACAGAGATCCTCAACCAGGCCGATACTGAGGAAGAGGCCGCAGCCGCAGAGTTCCCTGTAACCCAGGAGAATCCGGAAGAGTAAAAAGGATTCAAAATGAATTCAGACGGCGTGCTTTGCGGCACGCCGTTTTTTTATTATATTTGTACACTAGGATCAAAACTTTAACTATAAATATGAAAAAGATTTCTGTTTTTCTTGCAGTAGCAGCCCTGGCGGCAGCCTGCGCATCCCCGGAAAAGATGGCCAAGATGGCCGAAAACGTTACCGTAGAATGCACCCCGGAGGTTCTGGAGGTGGTAAACGGCAACATTGACGCCACCGTTTCCGTAACCTATCCCAAGGATTATTTCAACTCCAAGGTCATCCTGGAGGTAACCCCCGTCATCGTCTATGAAGGCGGTGAGGCCGCAATGAAGCCCTTCAAGTATCAGGGCGAAGACGTGAAGGACAACTTCAGGGTTGTTTCCTCAGACGGCCAGAAAGTGACGGAAAAAGTTCACTTCGAGTACGTTGAGGGTATGGAGAAGAGTTATCTTGAACTCCGCGGCAAGGTATACGCCGGCAAGAAGGTCATAGACCTCCCCTCCAAGAAAGTTGCCGACGGCGCCAACACCACCTATATGCTTGTAAAGCGCACCGGAAACGTGGCTTTCAAGGCCGATAACTATCAGGAAACTCTCTCCAGCACCACCGAAGGCCAGATCAAGTACCTGGTGAACAGCAGCGAAGTCCGCGGTTCTGAACTAAAGGGAAGTTCCGTAAAGGACTTCGTGGCCGCCCTGGAGGCAGTCCAGGCCGATGAACGCTCAACCGTCACCAGCACGGAAATCGTGGCTTACGCCTCCCCCGAAGGCGGCGCAGACCTCAACAACAAACTCTCCGGCAACCGCGGCGACAGCGCCCTCAAGGCCTGGAACAAGGTTACCAAGGGCACGGATGCATCGGCCCCCGAGGTAAAGAGCGTAGGTGAAGACTGGGAAGGCTTCCAGCAACTTGTCTCCGAGAGTAACATCGAGGACAAAGACCTCATCCTCCGCGTCCTTTCAATGTACTCAGACCCTGCAGTGCGTGAAAACGAGATCAAGAATATGTCCCAGGTGTACACCGCCCTCAAGGGAGAGGTCCTTCCTGAACTCCGCCGCGCGCGCCTCATTGCAAACGTGGAGTATAAGAACTACACCAACGATGAACTTGTGGAACTACTCGCAAATAACGAGAACGCCCTTGACGAGGAAGCCCTCCTCCGCGTCGCTTCCGTCGTGAAGGATCCCGCCCAGAAGGAAAGCGTATACCGCAAGGCCATAGACAAATTCGGCAGTGACCGCGCCCAGTACAACCTTGCAGCCCTCTATCTCCAGCAGGGCAAGAACGCAGCCGCAGAGAAGGAACTTGCAAAGGTTCAGAGCGGTGATGACGACGTTGTGAACGCTATCGGCGTCCTGGCACTCCGCAAGGACGACCTTGAGACCGCAGAAGACTGCTTCCGCAAGTCCACCTCCCCCGAGGCCAAGGAAAACCTCGGAATTGTCCTTATCCTCACCGGCCAGTACGATGAAGCCGTCCAGGTCCTGAAGGACCCCAAGGGCTGCTGCCACAACACCGTCCTTTCACTCATCCTCACTGATGAACTTGACAAGGCCCTCAAGACCGCCCACTGCGGAGATCCCAAGGTTTGGTATCTCAAGGCCATCATCAGCGCCCGTCAGGGAGACGCAGAAGGCGTGAAGAAGAACCTTGAGAAGGCCTTCCGCAATGCCGACCTTAAGGCAAGGGCCCCCAAGGACATCGAGTTTGCCGGTTACGAGTTCTAAACCGTGAAAACTATCGCCTGGTTAGACATCATCTTCGGCGTCATCCTGATGCCGTTGATGATGTTTCTCTTTCCAATAGGGGACTGGGTGCAGTGGCACTCCAGTTATGTGCTGCTGTACATAGGCTGGCTGTACCTTGTTTTTTTCCTTTGCCGAAAAGCCCTGGGTCCCGTCCTTCTGGACGGCAAAAAAGGCTATTTCACGGTGCTTGGCGTCCTGTTCCTGACGGCGGCCGCCACCTTCCTTATGTCCCTTACGCCGGTGGAATTCCCGCGTAATCCTGAGTACGGAACCGGCCTTGCCCCGCATATCCGCGCAATGTGGATAATGCTCATCGCGGTGGTGTCCTACGGCATTCCCGTGGGTATGCTCTCCGCCAAGGCAGACCGCCTGTCGGCCAGGAATGAGGCCGATCAATCCCGCCAGGAAAGCGAGGATGCCGTCCGCACCCGGGCAGAGGAAGTTGTCAGGGACGACGACATCCTTGTGAAGTCTGAATACAAGACCATCCACATCCCCGTGAGCGCCATCCAGTATATTGAAGGGCGCAACAACTACGCCTGTTTCCATCTGGACCACCGCGACGACGTAGTCACCCAAAAACCCCTCAAGGACGTCCTTGAGGAACTCCCTGAGGGGAAATTCGCGCGCATTCACCGCTCCTACATAGTCCCCGTATGGAGGATAGAAAAACGCACCGCTGTAAGCGTTAAACTGCTTGGTGTGGACAGGCCCATTCCTATCGGCAGGTCCCATAAGAATAACCTTAATGGCCAGGAATAAGGATTTCTACGCAACCCGGTCCACCGCCTGGTGGAAGGTTGCCATCGCTATGATTGGCTCCTGCCTGTCCGGCGTCACGTTTGTATCCGTGCCCGGAATGGTGGGGAACATAGGCTTTGGGTATCTTCAGATGTGCATCGGCTTTTTTCTTGGGTATCTTGTCATCGCCTTTGTCCTTACGCCGCTGTATTTCCGCCTTGGAGTGGTGTCCGTCTACGAGTACCTTGACAAGCGGTTCGGCGTGAGTTCCCACAGGACCGGAGCGTGGTTTTTCTTTGTTTCCAAGATGCTTGGGGCATCCGTGAGGCTGTTCCTAATGATTGCAACGCTGCAACTTCTTCTGGCGGGCCCTGCAGGCATTCCGTTCTGGGTGACGGTGCTTGTGGTGGTGCTTCTGGAGTGGCTGTATACGGTGCGTGGAGGAGTAAAGGCAGTTATCGGCCTTGATATAGTAAAAACCGTGTCTATGCTCCTTGCCGTCATCCTGTGCCTTGCGCTTATCGGCAGTGAGGTGGGGAAGCCGGACACATCCCTTATGAGGGTGTTCTACTTTGACGACATAAATCACCCCCAGTTCTTCTGGAAACAACTTCTTGGCGGCCTCTTTGTGGTTGTCGGGACCACCGGCCTAGACCAGGATATGATGCAGAGAACCTTTGCCTGCAAGAATGTCAGGGACTCCCAGAAGAACCTCATTGTGTCCTCCCTGATGCAGACGGTTGTGATAGCCCTGTTCCTGCTTCTTGGAGTGTACCTCTATCAGTTCGCCGGGCTTCACGGCCTTACCGTGGAACGCTCGGACGAACTGTTCCCCACAGTGGCCTGGAGCGGCCTTATGCCCGCTGGAGGCCTTGTGGCGGCGCTTTTTATCATCGGCCTTGTAATGGCAGGATTCCCCGCCGGAGGTTCCGCGCTCACCGCGCTCACCACGTCCTTCACCGTAGACATATTGAGGAACGATAACCGTAGAACGCTTGTCCATACCGCTATGGCCGTCATTATGGCGGCCTGCATCCTGGTCTTTGCCGCCCTCAATTCCACAAGCGTGATAGACGCCGTGTACCGCCTGGCAAGTTACACCTACGGGCCCATCCTGGGGCTCTTTGCCTTCGGCCTTTGCTGCAAAACAAAGGTGCGTGACAAATGGGTTCCCGTAGTGGCCATACTGGCCCCTCTTATCTGCCTTGTACTGGATCTCAACTCGGTTGCCTGGTTCCAAGGTTACCACTTCTCATACGAGATTCTCCCCCTCAACGCACTCCTAACCATGGCCGGCCTCTGGCTACTTAAACGCTAAAAACCAAGAATACTATTGATATGCAAAAGACCTTTGAAATCACCCCGGACCGCAACTTCCTCCAGCATTTCCTAACCGGATGGCGCGTCAAGAGCCTTTCCCCCGAGATGGTGGAAAAACTAAAAGCCTGCAGTGAAAGTGACCCCTACGCCGCCTATGGTTATGGCCGATGGCTTTCTCTGGTGAATCCAGGCGGAGAGTGCCTCAAAAAGGCCGAAGTCCTTCTCACCTGGGCCGGTACTAACGGCGTGCAGGACGCCAATGCTGCCCTGGCCCAGATGTACCTTGACGGCCGCACGGAGGCCGATAAAGCAATGCCCCAGATGCACGCCTTCCTTATGGACACCTCCTATAAGGCAGGCAGCGAACTGGCCCAGGTCATGACTATGGAAAACACCATTTTCGGGGACTACGGATTCCGCGAGGACCCTGCCCTGGTGGCCGATATCCTCCAGAAGCACATAGAGAAACACCCGGAGTGCGATACGCTCTACTATGATCTGCTGGGCATGGCGCTGGAGGACACGGACCCGGAGGCTGCTGAAAAGGCTTTTCGGGTGAATATAGACCGCGGAGACAATGAGAGTTATTATTCTCTGGCTTCGCTTTATGAATCGGCCGGAGACTGGGACCGTGCCTGCCTGGTGGCCGATGAAGGCGCCCGCAATGGAGCCGTGAACTGCCGCCGCTTCAAGGCCAGGATGAGTCAGGAGGATTTCCTGGCTCTTTCCGGGGAGGAGCAGGAAGCCCTTCACAGGGAAATATCAGAAGGTCTGGATTACGCCATAGCCCATCACGACCGCTACGCCTGTTTTCTCAAGGGAATATGTCTGTATTATGGCAACCTTGGCTATACCGAAGACATTATCCAGGCCCTGGAGCCGCTTGAGCGCGGCTGTGAGATGGGTCACGGCAACTGTTTTTGGCTTAAGTCTGTTATCCTGCATGAACTTGGCAGGGACGGAGTGGCAAAAGCCAGCCTTCAGGCGGCGCGCCTTGGAGACAGGGAACAGTTTACCCTGGAGCAGGTGGCCCGTGGCTATGTTTCAAGAGAACTTTCCAACCACGCGGAAGAGATAGAGGAACTGTGGCTCAAGGAGTATCTGAAAGTCAACCCCGAGGATGAGGACTCAAAAGACAGCCAGGGCATGATAGCCGTATATCCGCAGGGCTTTTATTACGCAATGGACGTGGATGATGGCGAAACACTGAACCTGGAAGCCCTCGCAGAAAAAGTAGACGCCCGGGGTTTTGACGTGGTGCACTTTTCACCCGTTCTCTCCCGCATAACCAAGGCGCTTTCTCTGGAAGGCTGCCACGTGGCAATGCTTGTGGACAAAGACGGCTATATGAAGGACCTTCCTGACAACATGGCCGGAACCATTATTTACGGGCAGGCCCAGGAGATCCGCGGCACGGTAATCTTCGTCCTGGAAGATGACAAGACCTATTCCCTTATGCCGATGGTTGGCCTCCAGCGGGTCTATATGTTCATCCAACTCCTGAATGCCGCTACGGGCGGGCTTGTAAGGCTGCCGTCATCTGAAGAACTGGAATCAATAGGCGCGGAAGACCCCGGCGGCTTTGAGGAGTACGACGATTTTGAGGAGAAATACGACGACCCCGATATCTTTGACGGCTATGAGAAGTTTCCGGATCAGGAAATTGAGCAGGAGATAGAGGAAGATATGGTGAGCGCAGATACTTCCGCGGACGCAGAGCCCAAGGAAATCACCGTTCCTGTAGAAAAGATAATGGAGGGCATCGCGCAGTGTAACCTTTGCATCGACACCCTTTATATCAGCCTTAAGGGCCATCCTGAATACGATTTCGCGTCAACGGAGGACCTCTTTTACCGCCTTGGCATTATGGAGGCCATTGAGGAAAATATCAAGCGCCACGGCGGCTATATGATAGATGAGTGGCAGTACGTGGACGCCCGCCAGGTTCCCCAGGACATCCGCTCCCGCGTCCGTTTCAGATAAGTACATTTTCCTCATCAGGTTCTCCCCTTTTGGTGGAGCCCAACGCGTTGTTAATCAGGCGTTTATGGAATCTTCTCCCAGAACTTTTTCTGGGAGAAGATTCTGTAATATACTATAAATCAAAATTATAGCCTCACCAACGTTTGTCGGCAAAAGACGAGTTATTTGAAATATTTTTCTTACCTTCGCAAAATATTAGTACTGAGGCAGATTAACAATTCAATATTTTTTTACCATGAAAACAATTAAATTATTCGCAATTGCAGCAGCCTGCATCGCACTTTTCGCTTCCTGCACCAAGCCCGGTGAGCAGAAAGAAGACTACTCCGCTATCCAGAAGCAGCTTATCGGCACATGGGAAGGTGTTAACAAAACCACCGCAACCCTCAACGGACAAGAAATCGATATGGGTTCAACAAAGGTTGTTCTCACCTTCACTGAAAAAACATTGACCAGGAAAGACGGAGAGGGCCCTGCCACCACCTATGACTATGTGATCAAGAAGAACGACGGAAAGTATCTCTTCTCCTGCTCATTAAAGGGTGAGGAAATCGGCGCTGTTTGGTTTGAGATCAGCGGAAACACCCTCAGCATCGTAGGTGGAGACGGCACCTTCGCAATGACTTTCCCCAAGACCCTCACCAAGAAATAGTCTATGAAAGCATTGAAATCCATTCTGGCATTGGCTCTGGGGCTCATTTGCACCGGAGCCCTTGCCCAGAATACCCTCAAGGAGGCAGTTGCTCCCGGCAATAAAGTTTACGTCGAGATCGTGAACGACGCGGAGCACCCCATCCCTCAGGATGAGATTGAGGACGTCACCAGGGAATTTGCAGCCGCAGGCGCCTGGGAGCGGGTAGATGAAGCTTCTGACGCAGACTTCGTCCTCAGTGTTCAGGCCAAGAAGAAGATGGTCTTTAACAGCCCCCGCACCTGGCTTACCCCCTCTGTCCTTGACAAGGAAGGCAACGAACTTTGGGAGAGCAAAACCTACAAGGCCGATGCAACCATGTTCAACGGTTTCCGCAGCACAAGCACCTGCATCAGCACGGTGATAGAGAAAGGCTTCCAGAAAGACCTCTTCAAGAAGGCCGGAAGATAGGTTCTATCCGCACAGCAAATAGTAGAAACACAAAAAAACGCCTCTGAGCATATCAGAGGCGTTTTTTGCGGAGGAGGGGGGATTCGAACCCCCGGTACAGAATGACCCGTACGGCAGTTTAGCAAACTGCTGGTTTCAGCCACTCACCCACCCCTCCGGGCTTAAAGCGTTGAAACTCCCGCGGTGAAGCGGGACTGCAAAGATACGAATTTTTACTCAAACAGCAAGTTTTTGAAAAATAATTTGTAAGTTTAGCCAAAATTTGACCGTGTATATGAAAAAGTCCTGGATCATCCCTGCAGTAGCGCTTGTCATAGCCGCTCTTGTGAACTTTGTGGCCCGCTGGTTTGGAAACGCCGCAGTGGCGGCAATCGTTAAGCCCGCCCTTCTTCCCCTTATCGCCCTCACAACCGTGGCGGCGGCAGGAGGGATGGAATCAAGAACAATCCGTCTTCTTGTCATAGCCCAGCTTCTTGGCGCAGCCGGAGACATCCTCCTCATCCCTGACGGCTTCCCCACTTTCGCGTGCGGCCTGGTGTGCTTCCTCGTAGGCCACATCTTCTACTGCATAAACTTCGGCGGCCGCAGTTGGAAGGGCCTGAAGCCCGCCCAGTGGATTCTGGCAGTTGTGGTGATGGTAGCCGCAACCGCAGGCCTTCTTATGGCAATCGGCGTTGAGGGAACCTTCCTGGTGCCGTTTGCAGTGTACGGAATGATGCTGATGCTCCTTATCTGGAGCGCCCTTGCGGGAGTCCTCCGTGAAAAGAACAAAGCCACCTGGATTATCCTCACCGTGGGTGCCGTGCTCTTCGCCCTCTCCGACAGCCTCATCGCCGTCCAGACCTTCCACGGCGCCAAAGTGATCCTGGAATTCCTGGTAATGGTAACCTACGTTGCCGCCCAGTGCCTCCTTGCCTGGGGCGGCGTCCGCCTTTTCAAGGCCCAATAACGGCCCATGCACAGTTTGACGGAACAAATCCGGCGCGGGGACCACAGCGCTTTTGAGCTCTTCTACCGGATGGAGTTCCTCAACCTTGTGCATTTTGCCGGCTCTTACCTCAAGGATGAGGAAAAAGCCAAGGACATAGCCCAGGAGGCCCTTGCGGTACTCTGGGAGCATAGACGCAGCCTTGATGAAGGCAAAAACATCCGCGCATACGTATTCACAATCGCAAGGAATAAAACCCTTGATGAGCTCAGGGCACAAAACGCCCCGGAACTTGAGTACCTTGAAGACAACTCCGTAGATGAGTACATCTCCCGCCTTGAACTCACCCGGCTTATTAAAAACGTCTGGGGCAATCTCCCGCCCAAAATAAGCAAAACCTTTGCGCTAAGCCGCTCGGAGGGCCTTAAAAACCGGGAGATAGCCCAGAGGGAAGGCATATCGGAAAAGGCAGTGGAATACCGTATGCGCGTAGCGCTTGAAAAATTCCGCAAAAACATAAAAAAATATTTAGGGTAAAGACCGCTTTGTCCGTATTAATTACGTATGGACAAAGAATTCAACAAAAAGGTCTTCGAGTCATTCCCTGACTCGGTATGGACGGGGAAAGTCCCCGGGGCCGATTATACCCCCCGCAGAACAAACGTATTGAAGTTGGTTTTTGAGACCGTTGCGGCAGCCTGCATCGTGTTTACGGTCATAACCCTCCTGAGAAAGCAGCCCCGGGAGGCGGAACCTCAGGTGAGGGCCGTTCAGTCTGAGATAGTGTATACTGTCAACAATGCAGTCCGCGCCAATATGGTGCTCCCAGACAGCACCGTCGTCATACTCAACTGCGGCAGCCGCATCAAGTTGGATCCTTACTTCGGCAAGACCAACCGTATCGTCTATCTTGACGGAGAAGCCCTGTTTGACGTTCGCAGGGAGCGCACCATGCCATTTATCATAAACACCCCCCAGGGCGTTGAGGTAAAGGTTACCGGCACAAAGTTCAATCTGAACTGTTACTCTGACAACACTCTCTTTGACCTTACCCTTCTTAAGGGTTCCGTGGAGGTGACCACAAGCAAGAAAGAAGTCCTGAGGGTGAGGCCGTCGGAGCAGATTCTCATAAAGGACGGCTTCCTCAACATTTCCAGAATCGAAGAGCCTGAAGAGGAACTTGACTGGACTGAAGGCATCCTGAGTTTCAACCATACATCAATGAAGGAGGCCATCCAACGCATGGAAAAATGGTACGGAGTCCGGATCAATGTGGAGGATGACAAGGTTTACCACAATTCAATCACGGGAGAATTCCGCTCGGAGCCCATAGAGGAAGTCCTTCATCTTATCTGCCTTACCTCCCGCCTCAGTTACACCATCACAGACAAAACCATAACAATCCGCCCTGCCAAATGAGAAAACTAGCCATACTCCTCACGGCGCTTGCCCTCCTTGTTCCGGCTGCGCTGAGGGCCCAGGGCGCCATTACCGTCGTGGCCACCAACGAGCCCCTCTCAACGGTGCTGAAACTCATATCGGCGCAGACAGAATATAGTTTCGTGTACAACACTGACCTCATTGACACCTCGCGCAAAATTACCATCGCCGTGAGCAGTGACAGTATAGAGGACGTGCTGGATTCACTGTCGGCCGTATGTGGCATAAAATACACAATTGTAGGCAAGCAGATTGCCTTTTCCGTACCGGAGCCTGAGGCCCCCAAGGCCGACGGAAAGGCCAGGACGCGAACCATCAGGGGGCTTGTCACGGACGAATCCGGAGAACCCCTTGCCGGGGCCGATGTTTACGTTGCCCTCACACGCACGGGCGTCTACACTGATATGAACGGCCGCTACAGCATAGAACTTCCGGACAACCCCGACACCGAACTTACCTTTGATTTTATCGGGATGGAGCCGGCGGTCCGGAGGATAGGCAGCCACAGCACCATAAACGTGATGCTCTACAGCCAGGCCAGCGTCCTGAACCAGTCCGTGGTGACAGGTTATCAGACCATCTCCAGGGAGCGTTCCGCGGGCGCTTTCGCCAGCGTTTCCGGTGCCACGGTGAGGGACCAGGCCAACATCCACGGCAGCGTCCTCAGAAGCCTTGAAGGATCGGCCGCAGGCCTCAGCGTTTCAGAAACCGCCGATGGTGTCACCTACCTTATCCGCGGCGTTTCCTCCATCAACTCAAAGAGGGAGCCCCTCTTCATAGTTGACGGTGTGGCCATGACCCGCGAGCAGATGGACAAGATGCTCAACCCCAACGACGTAGAGAGCATCAACTTCCTCAAGGACGCCACCGCTGCCTCCATCTGGGGAGCGCAGGCCGCCAATGGCGTCATAGTAGTCACCACCAAAAAAGGCCGCAGCGGAGACCTCCGCATCAACTACAACGGCAGTTTCACCTTCAAGGGGAAGCCGGACTGGAAGTATATGGATATGATGGACAGCCAAAGGTTCATTGAAACGGCCGTTGAGGTATTCGACCCCCAGACCTACAAGTGGGCCGATGTCCAGGGCAACACCTACGGCACCGGCAACGCCTACAGGGTAACCTACCCGCACGAATACCCCCTGTACCGCTATTATATAGGAGAAATCTCCCTGGCCGAGAGGGATGCGGCACTGGCCGCCCTTGCCGCCGTCAACGGCCGCCGGGAGTATGAGAAATACTTTATGTCCGACGCCTACCTTATGAACCACTCGGTGTCATTCTCCGGAGGGTCGGAAATAAGCAATTTCTACGTGTCCTTGGAGTACCAGAGGGAAAAGGGCGTGAACAAGGACAGTGAAAACGAGTATCGCCTCTTCTTCCGTGACGGGCTCAAACTGGCAAGCTGGTTGGACCTTGACATATCGGCCCATCTGTTTTACTCAAACTCAAAAGCCTACACCCGGTCCCACGCGCTCCCGGACCTCCCCTATATGAGTTATTACGGTCAGGACGGCAAGGAACTCTCTCTCACCAATTACGTAATGACAGACGCCTACAGGCAGTCCATAGAGGGCATAACGGGGATAGGCCTCAATTATTTCCCGGTGTCGGACTATCTTAGCTGCCCCGTCACGGAGAAAACCCTTGGCGCCAACGCCAATGCCGGCCTTACCATAAAATTCGCCCCCTGGATAAGTTATGAAGGCAGATTCCAGTACTCCCTCACAAAGGGCAGCGGAGAAACATACCTTTCTCAGGACAGTTTCGGCGTGCGCATAGAAAGGGCGCAGGGAACCGGCTCTGACGGCACCCAGTACCTGCCTTCGTCCGGCGGCCATTTCACCGCCTCCAACACAGATATGACGTCCTACACCGTAAGGAACCAGGTGAACGTGGACAAAACTCTGGGGAAGGCCGATATCCACCGCATCACGGGTGTCGCCGGCTTTGAGATAAGCAGCCGTAAGACCGGCTCCAACAGCACCTTCCTCCGGGGATACGATATGCAGACAATGCAGCACATCTTCTACGACGATTATTTCCTCAACATGACCGGCGTGAAGAATCCCGCCCTCCCTTCATTCGCGGCATCGTCAACCAATACCTTCGACCCCAACAACTACAGCCAGTCAGAAACCGAATACCGCTTTGTGTCAATGTATGCAAATGCGGCATATACGCTCCTTGACAAATACTCCCTCAACGCCAGCATCCGCGTAGACCAGTCAAACCTGTTCGGCTCAGATCCCAGCGTCCAGTTCAAGCCCATCTGGAGTACGGGCGTCATCTGGAATATGGCTAAAGAGGACTTCATGTCCCGGGCCTCCCGCTGGCTCAACAGGCTCAATCTCCGCGCCAGTTTCGGCTATGCCGGCAATTCGCCGGATCCAGGTCAGGGAGGCCCCTACAACATCCTTTCTTCCGTGACGGAGGCCAATTACAGCAGGTTCGGCCTTGGATATGTGGTGGTAACCCCCGCCAACGACAAGCTCTCCTGGGAAAAGACCCGGATTCTGAACCTGGGCGTAGACTGGGCCGTGCTTGACAACCGGCTCAGCGGAGAGGTTGACTTCTATCACAAGTATACCACCAACCTCCTTGGAAACGCCCCCGTAGACCCCACAACCGGTTTCACAACGGTCCTGTCCAATATCGGCACAATGACAAATGCCGGCGTGGAGTTCACCATAAACAGCACCAACATAACAGCAGGCCTGTTTGGCTGGTATACGGATTTCAACATCACCTTCAACAAGAATAAATTAGTGCAGATGTACGTGGAGCCACCCACATCGCCCTACCGTATGATAGAGTACGACTACTGGGAGGGATACCCCTACGGGACGGTTTTCTCCTACCGCTGGGCAGGGCTTGACCCCGCCGACGGCATGCCCCGCATCTACAATACCGCCGGGGAAGCCAGGCGCTCCATAACTGATATTGATACCTCCGATGCCGTAAAGTACGCGGGGACCACGGTTCCTCCGGTGTTCGGCTCCCTGAACAATGTCTTCCGCTACGGGAACTGGGACCTTGCGGTGTCCTTCATCTTCAACCTTGGCCACGTACTTAGAAACGACGTAAACTCAACCTACTCCTACCGTCTGGGCGGCAACCTCCATAACGACTTTGCCAGGCGCTGGAGAAAGCCCGGGGACGAGACTTTCACCAACGTTCCCGCCTACTATTCCCTGAGGAATACGTCTATCAACGAGACTGACGTCCTTCTGCTTTACAGATATGCCGATATCAATGTGCTGCCGGCCTCCTACTTCAAACTCAGGGAGGTCTCCCTGGGCTACATGCTGCCTGCGCCGGCCTGCAAGGCCCTCCACATCGAGACGGCAACGGTGCGCCTTCAGGCCTCCAACCTTGCCACCATCGCCTTCAACGGAGAGGGGATAGACCCCGAGGCTTTCTCTTTCAGGGGCAGCAGGTCCGACAAATTCTTCCCTTACATATCGGCTAGCATAAACGTAGAATTCTAGGGTATGAAAAAGACTCTCATCATATTGGCATCGGCCCTGCTCCTTGGGTCCTGCACATCCTTCCTTGACGTAAAACCCCGCGGCTATGACATAGCATCCCGCGTAGAACACTACGAGGGCCTTCTTTACGGCACCAATCTGGCTATGCTCAATACGTCCTACCCTTATATGAGCAT
This sequence comes from uncultured Bacteroidales bacterium, assembly GCA_900319485.1. Classification (GTDB taxonomy): domain Bacteria; phylum Bacteroidota; class Bacteroidia; order Bacteroidales; family UBA932; genus Cryptobacteroides. The sequence continues at coordinate 43,425 of ONOQ01000004.1, forward strand.
GGAAACGTATACTGACGTCGACGGCTACGGCAACGCTTACAGCCAGATAGGAAACCACGTATGCAACGCCTACAAGTGGAACCCTGACGTCTACCGCGAAGACGAGATCTGCGGAGAGTGGAACTGCTTCACCACCATCCTGTACAACTGCAACGTGGTCATCTCGGAGGTAATGAATGCCCAGAACGGCACGGAGGAGGAAAAACTGGCAATACAGTCGGAGGCACGCATGCTCCGCGCCTGGTGCACCTTCATGATGTCCACTTTCTTTGGGGAAGTGCCCATCGTGAAAGTGGCGTCAACCATAGACAACCACTTTGAACTCAGCAGCGTAGAAGAGGTCAATGAATTCATAGTGAAGGAGATGGGAGAGTCCGTGGAGCACCTGAAAGATGTCCCGGAGCATTATCTGAGGATATTCAGGCCCAGCGGCTATGGCATCTATGGCAAGGTCCTGTTTATGCAGGGCCGCTACAAGGAAGCCGCCGTCCAGCTCAAAAAATGCCTTGATCTGCTGGAGGGCCAGCCGGGCATACATCTGATAGATTATAGGCCCCTTATGGATGCGGGCGGAGACATTGACTACGTTGTCAGGGCCGATGTAAACCCGGAGAAACTCTTCTGCGTGATGGATATGCCCCGCCTCTGGGCCAGCGTGTACTCTTCAATGTACGGACTCCTTATGTTCGGCGTGCGGAACAGCCTTCTGGAGCGTTTCTACCCGGATCTGAGGGACTGCCGCCTGGCCTTCCTTTCGGCCGTTTCAAACGGCACAAGCGCATATAAGAAATATGCGGCCAAGGAAACATATGCGGCCAATATGAGCAACATCACCACCAACATCGGCCTTGACCTGTCTGAGGTTTACACTATGCTGGCCGAATCCCTTGCCCGCGAAGGGGAGACGGCCGATGCCGCAGACCTTTTGCTTGAACTGCGCAAAAACCGTATGGACGACGGCCACGCCGCCATCCCGGCAACGGTTGTCACGGCCGACGATTACGTACGCTTCGCCTTTGAAGAGCGGATGAGAGAGCAGTTTGGCTTCGGCACCAGTTGGTTTGATATGAAACGCCTCTGGAGTGACCCTCTTTTCCAGGACCTCAAGCCACTGTACCTGCACACTGTAGGGGAAGAGACATATACATTCTCCGAGGATGCCCTTTATATCCATTATCCTCCAACCGTGCTTTCATGGCACCCTGAATATGCAAAATAATAACTAACTAATTATAACTCAGATTATTATGAAAAAAATGAAAATCTTTGCAGCCATGGCTACCGCTGCTTGCCTGTGGGCCTGCACAAAACCCGACGCCAACACCCCCGGAGGAAACAATACCCCCGGCGGAAAAGAGCAGGAAACGGAAGTCACACTTACCGTTTCTCCCGCTTCCGTGGAGTTTGATGCCGAAGGCGCAGTCCGCCGTGTATCCGTAACTACCAACCAGCCAGACTACACAGTAACAGGTAATCCCGACTGGCTGGCACTTGACAAGAACGGTGCCGAAGTAACCCTCACAGCCGCCGCAAATACCGTGAACCAGCCCCGCACCTGCACCCTGACTTTCAAGGCAGGGGAGAAGACAGCAACCGTAGCGGTAAGCCAGAAGGCCGGCAGTCCTTTCGATGGTTTCAGCAACTGCAGTTCCGCAGTCCTTGAGTATACGGGAAACACCCTCTATCAGTTTATGAAGCCCACAGAAGAGGATTATGGCGGGGCGGCTCTCCTTGTGCTTTCCGACGAGGATGAAAACCATCTTGTACTTTGGATCTACACAGACCTCTTCGCTTCCGAGGAAGAAGTAAGCCTAACCCCCGGCATCTACACAAAGGGCAGCGACGACTATCTTGGACTGAAACTTGCCGCCAAGAAACTTACCTTTATGCCCGGCGCCGCTTCAAACTTGGACGACGAAGACTATGTTGCCGGTTGCTATTATGCCTATCCCGTTGATGCAGAAACCTCCGTCTCCATCCCTCTCGTAGACGGCACCATTGAAGTAGTTGCAGGCAACGACGGCACATACACGATCAAGGCCGACATGAAGGATGAGGCCGGCAAGTCCTACAAGTATGCCTATCAGGGTGAGGTTGAAATTGACGCCGAAGGCGCCGGATATCCCGGTAACTCCGACAGGATAGATCCCACCCAGAACATCTTCTCCGTCCAGTGCTACTACTATGGAGACCGTTACGAGAAGGGCACTTCAAACTTCGAACTCTATCTCTATTCCGGTGACGAAGAAAACTATGCGATGACCGTTTTCCAGTTCAGCACGCCCGCGGTAGATTTTTCAGAGAACATTGACCTGACAGGCACATATTCAACTCCCGGCGAGCCCGAGGAAGGTCAGGAGCCTCAGGATCCCTATGCGGCGGGAATGCTTGTTCCCGGCGCCTTGACAGAGATTATTCCCGGATTCAGCATGCCCTCCGGAACTTATGTGATGTACGCCCCGGGAGACTATACCATCTGCGACGCTTATGGTTCCCTGTCCCTCACCAGGCAGCCGGACGGCAAGTACACTATCCTTTCCATGCTTATGTCCCAGTCTGAAGAAATGGTAATGTTCGTAGGTGAAAACTTCTCCGGAATCCAGAACCTTGAAGTTGAATTCATTGACGGCACAGCCGAAGGAGACGATTAAACAATGAGAAAACTTATAGGATTAATTTGTGCCGCCGTCCTTCTGGGCAGCTGCGGCACAAAAACCCAAAACGGAGGTCCCACCGTGTTCCAGGGCCGTTTTATCGGCTATACCACAGAGTATGTGGAATTCTTCATCCCTCAGGATGGAGACTATCTGGAGATCCCCCTTCACGTACAGCCTGACGGCAGTTTCTGCGACACCGTCCAGTTTTCCCGTGACCAGTACGACCTTGCCCTTTTTGCCGACAAATTCATGTTCCGCATAGCCCTGGAGCAGGGCAAGACCTACACTGCGGAGTTCGACCTTAGAGAAGAAGGCGTGGAAACCAATTTCTCCTTTACCGGAGAGGGTAAGGCTGAGAATACTTTCATGGCACATCTCTGGGCCCTGAATATTGAGGAGGAAGTTGACAAGGCATCCTCTTTCAAGGAATTCCGCAGCATTATGGCCAATTGTTATCGTCCCTTAAGGGAAGAACTCTCCGCCATTCCGAACAAGCCCTTCGTGAAGTTTTACAAAGCGGAACTCAGCCGTCGGGAGAAATACTATTCCTACTATTTCCCCTTCTATTATGCGCGGGAGAACGGCTCCTGTCCCGACGATCCTGATTTCAACGCATTTGTTGCTCTCAGCCGGAAGATGTCCGACGAAGAACTCCAAGCCCTGGTGCAGCCCGTCTTTATGACCGCTTCCTACAGTTGCGGCGGCATAGATGCAACCGAGGCCCTCAAGGCCGCCGTGTCCTGCGTCTCCAGGCCGGCGCAGAAAGAGTGGGCCATGGTCACCATGCTCACCAACCTGATCGGGGCCGGCAATGTGTCCGGCCTCTCCGAAGCCTATGACTACTTCTGCGACAACGTGGATAACGAGGAGTATCTTGACAGGGCCGATTCCCTGTGCGGCAACGCCCTTCTGCTTGTTGCAGGCATGGATGCTCCAGACATCGAATTCGAGGACATCAACGGAAATGTATACCATCTCTCTGATTTTGTAGGGAAACCTCTCTACGTGGATCTCTGGGCCTCCTGGTGCGGTCCCTGCTGCGAGGAAATCCCCCACCTGGCAAAGTTTGTGGAATCCCTGGGCAAGGACCCGGAGATTATGTGCATAAGCATATCCACGGATATGGACAGGACGGACTGGACAAACAAACTTGAGGAAGTAGGCTCTTCCTGGCCCCAGTTCATTGCAACGATGGCTGGTCAGGAAAGCATCTCCGGCAAGTATTTCGTTACCGGAATCCCCCGCTTCATGCTCTTTGCCGCCGACGGAAAGATAGCATCAGTGAATGCTCCCCGCCCGTCAAGCCCGGACCTTCTTGAACAGTTAAAGGAATTGTTATGAAAAAGTATTTTGTAATTGCCCTTATCCTTGCCGCACTGGCAGCCTGCGGCCCCAGACACACCGTAAGCGGAAACATCTCGGGCGTTGAATCAGGCAAGCTCTTGATTACTTGCAACAACGACGCCGATGAAATGGTGATGGACTCCGTCATCCTTGATAACGGCAACTTCTTCTATGATCCCGCATCAAAAAAGCCGCAGATCCTGATGATTGTGGATAAGGATCATTTCATAGATTTTATCACCCTGTACATTGTGCCTGGTGAGCACTGCGTCATCAACGGCACCATGACGGACTACACGGTTACCGGCTCCAAATTCTACAAGGACTGGGGCAAGTTCCACCAGATGTCCAAGGCCAACGCGGCAGCCCTTCATGACCTCCGCGCCTCCATTCCAGAGGATGATGAAGACGCAGACTTCGATATGGCCGCCTACAGCGCCCGTGAGCGTGAACTATCGGCCGAATGGAACAACATAGCCCTTGATTTTATCCGCAAGAACCCCACCAGCGACGTGTGCGCCTATCTTGCCCGTGAGATCAGCAGCGCCGAAATGTTCCTCGAGGCCGATGAACTCATCTCCGACAAGGTAAAGAAAGGCCCTCTGGGAGACCTTATCGAGGCAAGGTATCTTATGATTGATGCCGAGGCCCAGAGGCAGTCTGCCCGCGGAACCATTTTCGAGGGCGCCGAGGCTCCTGACTTTACTCTGAAGACCTCTACCGGAGAGACATTTACCCTGTCAGAGCACCGCGGAAGCTATGTGATGCTGGATTTCTGGGGCACGTGGTGCGGCTGGTGCGTCGAGGGCCTTCCAAACGTAAAGGAAATCGCCCATCGCTATGCCGACAGGCTTACCGTCGTGAGCGTGGACTGCGGAGATTCCGAGGAAGCCTGGCTCAACGGCATCAAGAAATATGAGATGGACTGGGTTCAGGTATATAACGGCAAGGCCGATGCCATTGACAGCAAGTATGCGGTTGAGGGCTATCCCGGTTTTTACCTCATAGACCCGCAGGGCGTCATCAGGATGATGGCCTTTGGGGAACCCGCCCATTTCGTGGAGAAAATAGGTGAACTTATCAGCGAATAATGAGAATGTTCAAAAGATTTGTAATAGCATTATCGGCCCTCCTGGCATTTTCTGCGCCCACCCCGGCGCAGACACGTCAGCCCGTGAAGTGGGAGGTGAGTGCCAAAAAGGTGAAAAAGAATGTCTACGAGGTCAAGGCCGAGGGCAAGATCCGCGCCGGCTGGCACATCTACGACCTTCAGGAGTACGAACTTGGCCCCAACTCCACCGTCTTTAAGGTAACGGGTGACGCCATTGAAGTCGTGGCCCCGGCCAAAATCACATCCAAGGTGGTGAGGGAAAACGACCCCACCTTCGGTATGGAGATCGGTACCTGCGAGTCTCCGGTGGTCATCATCCAACGCGTAAAAGTGCTCCAGGACGGCCCCCAGGAGGCAAAAGTCTATATAGAGTGGCAGGCCTGCAACAAGGGTAACTGCCTTCCTCCGGCCGATTATGAGACTACCCTCCGGGTGGAGGGAAAAGACACTGTGTCATCGGCCGGCGGCGAATCCAAGGGGCTCTGGAGCCTCATCCTTGAAGCCATCCTCTGGGGTTTCCTGATGCTCCTCACACCCTGCGTCTTCCCTATGGTCCCCATGACCGTTTCCTTCTTCCTGAAACGGAGCGGATCGGCCGCCAAAGGGCGCTTCAACGCAGCTATGTACGGCCTTTTCATAGTGCTTTTGTACACGGTTCCAATCTGCGTTATAATCGGCCTCACGTGGGCCCTTGGCGGGGAAACCGTCACTGCCGACATCTTCAACTGGCTGGCAACCCACTGGCTCCCCAACATCATATTCTTTGTGATCTTTATGGTGTTTGCGGCCTCCTTCTTCGGCGCGTTTGAGATAACGCTTCCTTCAAGTTGGACCACCAAGGCCGATTCCAAAAGCGGCCAGGGTGGCCTTTTGGGAGTGTTTTTCCTTGCTCTCACGCTGGTTCTGGTGAGTTTCAGTTGCACCGGCCCCATTGTGGGAACCGTCCTCATAAAGAGCACCCAGGGAGAATTCTGGACACCCATGGTCACAATGCTGGCGTTCAGCATTGCCTTTGCCCTGCCCTTTGCGCTTCTGGCGCTGTTCCCGTCCATCCTTACAAAACTCCCCAAGAGCGGCGGATGGCTCAACAGCGTGAAGGTGGTGCTTGGTTTCGTGGAGATAGCCCTGGGCCTCAAATTCCTTTCTGTGGCGGACCAAACCTACCACTGGCACATCCTTGACAGGGAGGTTTACCTTGCAATCTGGATAGTTGTGTTCACCCTCCTTGGACTGTACCTTCTTGGCAAGATCCGCTTCAAGCACGACTCCCCTCTGGAATATATTTCCGTCGGCCGTCTGGCCCTTGTCATTGCCGATTTCGCCTTTGTGGTGTATATGATTCCCGGAATGTGGGGAGCCCCCCTCAAGGCCCTCAGCGGCTATCTTCCGCCCATCCAGACGCAGGATTTTGTGCTGGGAGAGTACGCTCCCACGTCAAATCCTGTCATTCTGAGCGAAGCGAAGAATCTCACCAGTTCCGGAGTGTCCCTTCCTCACGGCCTCACAGGCTACGACAACCTTGAAGACGGCATTGCCGCCGCGGCAGCGCAGGGAAAGAAGGTGTTCGTGGACATCACCGGCCACGGCTGCGTGAACTGCCGTGAGATGGAGGCCCGCGTGTGGAGCGACCCCCGCGTCCTGGAGCGCCTCAGAAGGGATTATGTGATTGTTTCTCTCTATGTGGACGACAAGACTCCGCTCCCGGAAGACAAATGGGTTACAACCCCGGAAGGAAAGGTACTGAAAGATGTTGGAAGGGTTAATTCCCATATGGTCCTGGAGCGCTTTGGGGTTAACGCCCAGCCCAATTATTTCATTCTGGATGCAGAGGGAAACACCCTCAAAGGCCCCCGCGGCTATAACCTCAGCACGGACGGCTTTGTGGAGTTCCTTGACTTATAGTCTTGCCGGTACGGCCCGGCCGTCCTGCCAGGCCGTGATCCGGGCTTTGGGAAATCCCAGCACCCGCACTACGTTGAGTTCCTCAAGGGCGTCTTCGTAGGAAGAAAACATCCCCACATAGTAATTGTAGCGTAGATTCACGCCCAGTCTCTCGTAGACGGGCGTGAGTCCTTTTATGTCCTCAAGGTCTGCGTGGGTGGGGGAGTCAAACAGAAGGATCTGGTACACAAGACCCGGCGGCAGGGTGTTGTCCTGGGCGAATCGGCCCACGGGCGCCACGCGGAAAGACTGGGCGGCCTCCTTTACGGCAAACTTTGGCTTGAAATCAGGCCCCAGGGAGCCCCTTGCGAAGGTGTAGCCAAGTTCCGCGCCGGCAACTTCCTTGTCCTCCTCAACGCCCACGGCGCCGTTCATAAGGAAACTCATCTCCACCTCCCGGAGTTCGGCCGATACCAGCGCCAACTTGGCCCTGAATATGTTCAGGAGTGTATCTCCCGGCATCATATGGCGGCTTATGGAGTCCATCAGCGCGCGGGATTCCTCCATCTTTTTCATATACCGCTGGGTGGTGGCGTTGCCGGTTGTGAAGCCTTCCACGGCTGCGTCGTTGTCAATGCGGGTAGGGTCTGAGGCCGGGACAAGTTCCATCAGTTTCTTAAGGGCCGATCCATCCCTGATGGCAGACCGCGCAAAAGTCTTCTGGTAATCCAGAACATAAACCGTCACGCTGTCCGGGGAGCAGTCCCTGTTGGAGGCAAATAGCGTGTACTCTCCGTCGGCGGAATCGGCCATCAGGTAGTCGTCGGCGGGGGAGTTGAACGGGAATCCCATATTCACGGGATCTCCCCATCGGCCCGCCTCCGCGTCCCAGGTGGAGGAGAAGATGTCAAATCCGCCCAGTCCGGCAAGGCCGTCGGAGGCAAAATAGAGGGTTTTTCCGTCTGCTCCAAGCATGGGGAAAACCTCGCTACCGGTGCTCAAAAACGCCTCTCCAAGCATCCTTGGGGCAGTCCACAGGCTGTCCTGGTCCCGGGAGGTGAATATGCTTGGGCTGCCGGCTTTGTCCGGCGCGCTGAAAAAAGCCTCCTTGGCATCTGCGGGCACATAGGCAAGCCCGGCGGGGCCGTTTCTCCAGGCCTGGGGCTTAAGCGGATAGTAAAGGAAAAAGTCCTTTCTTGAAAATCGTTTTTTTGCAACAACGTTGGGCTCCGCGCAGAAATCGGCCATATTCAGGGCATACTGCGCGCGGTCCACGCCTGCGTCGTCCCTTGCCTGCAAAAACGCCCACATAGCGGCTTCAAACCGGCACTCCCTCATAAGGCTGTCGCCTTTGGAAAGGCTCTGCCCCCACAGGCTAAAGCCTGCGGTTAAAAGTAGGACAGATATGCCGATTCTCCTTAACGTCATTCAAATGTAGCCTGCAAAATTAAGAAATAGTTGTGAGAAAGCTGTTAATTCAGAAAAAAATCGTAAATTTGCAGCCTATTTTGCCGTGGTGTCTACTGACGCCAAGAAATATGCCAAAATATTAAACTAAAAATACATAAAACAATGCAAAGCAAAGGTTGGATCAGATTTGTAGCGATTATGCTTGCCATTGCCAGCATCTGGCAACTCTCCTTCACCGCGGTAACCCGCATCCAGGAGAAGAAAGCCGCCAAGTACGCTCAGGAGCAGGCACAGCTTTTCGTTGAAGCAAACAACACCGCCGCAGAGGTACGTGAGTACGTTGCAGATTCTGTGGCAAACATCAGGAATAGGGCATACATTGACTCTATCTCCAATGAGAAGGTATTCCTCGGTTACACCTACAAGAGCACCAAGGAAAAGGAAATCAACCTGGGTCTGGACCTCAAGGGCGGTATGAACGTCATGCTGCAGGTCCAGTTGGAAGACCTCGTGAAGGCTCTTTCCGGAAACAGCACGGACCCTGATTTCGTGGCTGCACTCGCCCAGGCCAAGGCCAATAACGTGAACTCCAGCGCAGACTTCATCGGCCTGTTCGAGCAGGCCTGGGAGCAGGTTGCCCCCGGCCGCCGTCTGGCAGAGGTCTTCGCAACCTATGAACTCCGCGACAAGGTTGCAAATGACGCTACCAACGCGCAGGTTATCTCCGTTATCCGCGCAGAGGCAAAGAGCGCAGTTGACAACTCCTTCAACGTTCTCCGTAACCGTATAGACCGTTTCGGCGTAACCCAGCCCAACATCCAGCAGGTTGGTAACTCCGGCAAGATCCTCATCGAACTCCCCGGTGTGAAGGACCCCGAGCGTGTACGCAAACTCCTCCAGGGCACCGCATCCCTTGAGTTCTGGCCCACATTCCAGGGCAATGAGGTAGACCTCTATGCCGTAGACGCCCGCGTGGCAGAGATCCTTGGAAACCTCAGTGACAGCACCGTGGTTGCCAATCCTCTGTTCCAGGTATTCTCCCCTTCAGGTTGGAACAATGCCTGCCTCGGTTTCGCAGCCGGCATTGACACCACCACCGTCAACAAGTACCTGGCAATGGCCTCCGACGTCCTTCCCCAGGGCTTCCGCGGTATGTGGTCCGTAAAACCCACGGAGTTTGTGCAGGGTGCAAACCTGTATGAACTGGTAGCCATCAAGGCCACCTCCCGTGACGGCAAGGCTCCCCTTGACGGCGGTGTGGTCACAGACGCGCGCGTTAACTTCAACGGTGCGCAGAACGGCGGCAACGGCGCCCCTTCAGTCTCTATGACCATGAACGCAGAAGGCGCCTCCATCTGGGCCCGCCTCACCAAAGACAATATCGGCAAGCAGGTCGCTATCGTCCTCGACGGTCTTGTATATTCCTATCCTACCGTCAACACTGAGATCACCGGCGGCTCTTCAGAAATCACCGGTAACTTCGACGTCCAGGAAGCAGAAGACCTTGCAAACGTGCTCAAATCCGGTAAACTTCCCGCCCCTGCAACCATCATCCAGGAGCAGGTGGTAGGTCCTTCACTGGGTAGCGCATCCATCAAGGCCGGTCTCATCTCCTTCCTCATCGCATTCTGCCTTGTGCTCATCTACATGGTATTCTTCTACCAGGGCGCAGGTCTCATTGCCGATGTTGCTCTTCTGTGCAACGTCCTCCTCCTCTTCGGTGTTCTCGTAAGTTTCGGCGCAGTCCTTACCCTGCCCGGTATCGCCGGTCTGGTCCTTACCCTGGGTATGGCCGTTGACGCCAACGTTATCATCTATGAGCGCATCAAGGAAGAACTTGCAGCAGGCAAGGGCTTCTCGCTTGCGGTACACGACGGTTACAAGAACGCTTACAGCGCAATTATCGACGGTCAGCTTACCACCCTCATCACCGGTATCATCCTCTACATCTTCGGTTCCGGTCCTGTCCAGGGCTTCGCTACCACCCTCATCATCGGTATTGTGACTTCCGTCCTTACCTCCATCTTCATCACCCGTATCATCTTCGACGACCGTATCAAGGCCGGCAAGACCGTTACCCTTTCCAACAACCTCACCCGCAACATCCTTAAGAACACCAAGGTAGATTTCATCGGCCTCAAGAAGTGGTCTTATATGATTTCCGGCGCCCTCATCATCATCTCCATCGCTTCCATCGCCTTCAAGGGCTTCAGTTATGGTGTTGATTTCACCGGCGGCCGCACCTACATCGTGCGCTTCGACAAGAGCGTCACCGCAGAGGATGTCCGCGCTTCCGTTGAGGATGTGTTCAAGGCTGCAGCAGAGGCTGAAGGCATTGACCAGTACTCTGTTGAGGTGAAGCAGTTCGGTGGAGACGCCCAGATGAAGATCACCACCCAGTACAAGAACAACTCCGAGAGCACTGAGGTAGACGCAGAGATCGAAGGTCTCCTCTATCAGGCTCTCAAGGGCTTCTACTCTGAGGATATCCAGCTGGCCGATTTCAACTCAACCCTGGAGAACCCCAACGGTATCATCTCCTCCGATAAGGTTGGTCCTACCATCGCCCGCGATATCACCCGCAGCGCATTCATCGCAGTGTTCCTCGCCCTCCTTGCAATCTTCGCATACATCGCGTTCAGGTTCAAGGGCTGGACCTGGGGTCTCGGCGGCGTCGTGTCACTTGCGCACACCGCACTCATCGTCATCGGCTTCTTCTCCTTGTTCAACGGTATCCTGCCGTTCAACCTGGATGTGGACCAGACGTTCATCGCCGCTATCCTTACCATCATCGGTTACGCCATCAACGATAACGTGGTTATCTTCGACCGTATCCGTGAGCAGCGCGGCCTGCACCCCAAGGAAGACTTCCGCACCACTGTAAACACCGCTCTCAATGCAACCCTCACACGTACCCTCAACACGTCCGTGTCAACCCTCCTCCCGATGCTTGCTATCGCAATCTTCGGCGGTGAGAGCATCCGCGGTCTTGCAGTTGCGCTGTGCCTTGGTGTTATCATCGGCACCTATGCTTCAATCATGATCGGTACTCCTATTATGTTTGACGCAACTGCCGCTGCAGCAAGAAAGAAAGAGAATAAGTAGTTATTTTTACCTTATTTTTATGAAAAAGATCATTGCAATCGCTGCCGTTATCGCAGCAATCGTTGGCTCCGCATTTGCCACATCTTCCTGCACCAAGCAGACCGGTGACTTCATGTATGAGGTCAAGGTTGATTTCTTCGACAACTTTGACGTTCTCAAGTCCAAGTTTGATGACGCTTTCAAGGAAGCGGGATGCGACCAAATTTCCAGCCTCTGGCACCTCAACGGCGAAAAGAACGCCTGCGACGCCAAGGTAAAGAACGCTTTCCTTGCAAAGGCAAAGGACATTGACAGCAACCGCAGCAAATACGGCCTGGCCGGTCTTCTTGCCCTCAAGGGCCAGAAGGTCACCCTGGAGGCTCAGTATGGTAACGAGAAATACACCCTCGCAACCTACACCTTCCAGCAGGACGACGCAAAATAGTCTGCGTCAGCGTCTCTAAAGGTTCCGTCCGGAAAAACACCCCGTTTTCCCGGACGGAACTTCCTTTTTGCCACCTCCGTCCGGGATTTCGGCCTTTTTCCCGGATGGGGTGGCGTCCTGCCCGGCCCCATTTCTTCCCAAGGTCTTTCAGAGAAGCACCGACAAGATATACGGCGCTGTCCAGAATATGGAAACGGTGTGTAAACAAGCGTCATTGTAAGACTAAGGCATTGAAATACATTTCCCCGCAACGCATCCGGGTGATAATGCATCTATATAAAAGAATTGGTAAGGACTTAAATCAACATAAAGAACTAACACTCAAATGAAAAAAGTTATCTTCATTTTGGCATTACTGCTTACCGTTATTCCTCTCAGTGCCCAAAGAAGAATATCATTCTCTGTAGAGTTGGAGGCGGGTGCCGGTGTTTGGAAGGGCCCTCTTTTCACCGTGTCTCCGGAGTTTGTGGCACAATACGGATTTTCAAATGGAATAAGCGTTGGCGCAGGTGCTGGAGTTCGCTATTCAATGCCGTGTCTTCAGTATATTACAACCAATGGAACCCCGAGAAGGAAGTTTATCAATGAAAATGATATCCCGGTCTTCCTCCGTGTGGGTTATTCCAAGAATATGTTTTTTGCAAATCTGGACGGTGGATATGCAATAGGAGTTTACTCCTTTTATGGTAAAGACTGGACACCCGGAGGTAAGACGGAAAGCAAATATAACGGGTTTTTCATTCGGCCTCACGCAGGTTTGAACCTTGGCCGGGGCCATTCCCTCTCATTAGGCGTTCTGCTACAGCAAAGCACTGTGAAAAACCAAGTCAGTTCAACCACAGCCGAGTCAGCGACCTCTGTCGTTACTACAGAGCACCTCCTGACACCTGCGATAACTCTCCGTTACGGATTTACTTTCTGATATAGCCGTCCGGGTGAAGGTTGTTGATAACTTTTTTCGGTGAATTCCGCTGAAAAAAGCTATCTTTGTTCCTATGAGTTTTGTGCACCTTCACGTCCACACCCAGTACTCAATCCTGGACGGACTTTCTTCCATAGAGAACCTCTTCAACCGGGCCGATGAACTTGGCATGCCGGCCATTGCCATAACGGATCACGGCAATATGTTCGGCGTCAAGGAGTTCTTCAAGTACGCCAAGAAGCACCCCAACGTGAAGCCCATAATCGGCTGTGAGATCTATGTTTCCAAAGGTGACCACAGAATCAAGGAAAAGGGCTATTACCACCTCATTCTCCTGGCAAAGAATTACCAGGGGTATCTGAACCTTGTGAAGATAGTGTCGGAAGGTCACATCAACGGTATGTACTACAGGCCTCGTGTAAGCCATGAGATCATAGAGAAATTCCACGAAGGCCTCATCTGTTCATCGGCCTGTCTTGCGGGAGAGATTCCCCGCCTTATAATGGCGCACGATGACGCAGGTGTTGAAAAGGCCATAGAGTGGCACAAGAGGGTGTTTGGGGAGGACTATTACCTTGAGGTGATGAAGCACCCCACGGAGGTTCCGGGCCTTTCAAATGACCTCTATGAGCAACAGTGCTACTACACGGAAGAAATCTTCAAACTGGCCGCAAAGCACGGCATCAAGGTAATTGCCACCAACGACGCCCACTTTGTTCGTAAGGAGGACGGTCCGGTCCACGACCGCCTCATCTGCCTTACCACCAACTCCTTCATTGACGATCCCGGCCGTCTCCGTTATACCCAGCAGGAGTACATCAAGACGGAGGAGGAGATGGCCGCGCTGTTCCCGGATCACCCTGAGGCCCTTTCCAATACCCTGGAAGTGGCCTCAAAGATAGAATCCTATTCCATCGACCGTGATCCCGTGCTGCCCGTCTATGAGATTGACCCGGCTTTTATGGCCGATATAGACTCTCACCTGGAGCAGTACAAGGACGTCATAGACGCAGGCCGATGCGACAAACACGGCACCTACCGCGGAGACGGCTTCTGCCATTCCGTGGCCTACCTCTGCCACCTTACCTATAAAGGCGCGCATGAGCGTTACGGGGAAACCCTCACCCAGGAGCAGTCAGAGCGCATAGACTTTGAACTCAAGACCATCTGCCGAATGGGCTTCCCGGACTATTTCCTCATAGTCCAGGACTATATTGCCGCATCCCGCGCAATGGGCTCCATGGTGGGCCCGGGCCGTGGAAGCGCCGCAGGTTCCGTTGTGGCCTACTGCCTCAGGATCACCAACCTTGACCCTATCAAGTACCAGCTCCTGTTTGAGCGTTTCCTCAATCCGGACCGTATCAGTATGCCGGATATAGACGTGGACTTTGAAGACCTCACAAAGGCTCACCAGTACGTTGAGGACAAGTACGGTGCCTCCCACGTCTCCCGCGTCATCACCTTCGGCACAATGGCCGCCAAAAGCGCCATCAAGGACGTTGCGCGTATATCCCACCTGAGCATAGATGAGAGTAACCGCCTCTCCAAGATGGTCCCTGACCGCCTTCAGGATGATAAGGGGGAAGATGTCAAAATCACCCTCAAAAACTGCTACAAATACGTTCCGGAATTCAAGAATGAACTTGAGAACGGCCCCCAGATCAACCGTGAGGTGCTGCAGTATGCCCAGGCCCTGGAAGGCTGCGTGAGGCAGGTTGGAATGCACGCCTGCGCCACTATTATCGGCCGCGGAGACCTTACGGATTATCTTCCCATAACCCTTTCCCAGGATAAGGAAACGGGCCTTTACGTGCGCACGTCCCAGTACGACGGCCATTTCATCGAGGATGTGGGTATGCTCAAGATGGACTTCCTGGGCCTCATCACCCTCCAGATCATCCATAACTGCCTGGACCTTATCAAGGAACACCACGGGGAAGACATTGACATCGAGGCCATCCCCATCGATGACAAACCCACCCTGGAACTCTACGGCCGCGGTGACACCACTTCCGTGTTCCAGTTTGAATCGGAGGGTATGAAGTCCTGGCTGCAGAGGCTAAAGCCGGAGCGTTTTGAGGACCTAATCGCCATGAACGCCCTTTATCGGCCCGGCCCCATGGATTATATCCCGGACTTCGTTGCCCGTAAGCAGGGTGAGCAGAAGATAGAGTATGACCTCCCTGAAATGGAGGAATACCTCCAGGACACCTACGGCGTAACGGTGTACCAGGAGCAGGTGATGCTTCTGTCCCAGAAACTTGCCGGTTTCACCAAGGGTGAGGCCGATAAACTCCGCAAGGCCATGGGTAAGAAGCAGATTGACATCCTGAACTCCCTCAAGGACAAGTTTATGGCTGGCGGCCAGGCCAACGGCCACCCGGAGAAAGTCCTGGACAAGATCTGGAAAGACTGGGAGAAGTTTGCCCAGTACGCCTTCAACAAGTCCCACGCCACGTGCTACGCCTGGGTGAGTTACCAGACCGGATGGCTTAAGGCCCATTATCCTTCGGAATTCTTCGCTTCCTGCCTCAACTGCTCAAAGTCCATGGAGGAAACAGTGAAGATAATGGACGACTGCAAGGGCCATGGCATCAAGATCCTTGGCCCGGATGTCAACGAAAGTTCCGGCCACTTCACTGTAAATGCCCGTGGAGACGTCCGTTTTGCCCTCAGTTCAATCAAAGGTTTCGGGGGTAACATTGTGGACGCCATAGTCAAGGAACGCGACGAAAACGGCCTATTTACGGATGTCTATGACTTTGTGGAGAGGATGAGCGGCTGCGTCAACCGCAAGAGTTTTGAAAACCTTGTGAACTCCGGCGCGCTGGATGGTTTCGGCCATCCCCGCGGAATGTATTTCCTTCCCGGAAAAAACGGCGGAGACCTCTTCATAGACCAGATCACCCGCTACGGAGACCTTTACAAGAACGACTCCGTTCAGGCCGGCGCATCCCTCTTTGGAGATGCGGAGGAAATGAAGCCGGAGCGCCCGGGTCTCCCGGAAGGCGTTCCCAACGTGGATATAATGGAGGAACTCCAGAGGGAGAAGGACCTTGTGGGGATGTACCTCAGTTCGCATCCTCTGGACCGCTATGACTTTGAGATAAAGAACTTCGCCACCTGCAAGATAAATGACCTTCAGGATCTCATTGCCGATTGCGACGCCAAGAAAAAGACCGCAAAGGTATCCATAGCGGGCATTGTGACGGATTTCAAGCAGTTAACAACAAAGGCCGGGAAGCCTTATTCCCGCACTATGCTGGAAGACTATTCCGGCTCCTTTGAACTCACTCTCTTCGGGAAGGATCACGAGGTTTTCATGCAGTATATGCAGCCAAAGGCCACTCTTTTCCTGGAAGGCGAGATAGCAGAGAAGTATTTCCTGAAGCCGGAAGAAAAGGCGCAGGGTAAACCCGCGCCTCCATACGTATTCAAACTCCGTAAGGTAACCCTCCTTGGCAATGTGGCCGATGACCTCCTTGGCGGCTTCTCAATGGATATCACCACTCCTATGCTCACGGACAAATTCCGTAAGGACCTAGTGAATGTTGTGAAGCATCACAAGGGCAATATCCCCCTCACGCTTTATCTCTATGACCCCCAGACCCGCTACCGCATCCAGTTCTACTCCAAGAAGTTCCAGGTGGCTGTCACCTCTGAGTTCATCCGTGAACTCCATTCAATCGGCATAGAGCACTATGAGGTTGTGAAGAAGTAGGGGCGTTTATCGCACCACAACCTCGCCGCCAAGGGCGTCAACGTGGACCGTGCTGTCCTTCTTCACCGTGCCGTCCAGGATGGCCTTGGCAAGGAGGTTCACAAGTTCACGCTGCATGACCCTCTTCACGGGACGGGCGCCGTATGCGGGATCGTAGCCCTTCTCCACCATATGGTCTTCAAAGGCCTGGGTGAACTCTACGCTTATGCCGCTGTCAGAGAGGCGTTTACGGAGTTCTTCCTCCTGCAGGTGCAGGATGTCACGGATATCGGCCTTGGTCAGGGGATCGAACATTATTATTTCGTCGATACGGTTCAGGAACTCCGGGCGGACGGTCTGCTTCAGGACGTCCAGGACGCGGGAGGCGCACTCGTCCAGCATCTGACGGCGCTTTGTGAGCGCTTCCATATCAATGCCGTTCACCTCAGGGAGACGCTCCATGTAGGACTGGATTATATCGGCCCCGGCGTTGGAGGTCATTATGAGGATGGTGTTCTTGAAGTCCACGGTGCGGCCCTTGTTGTCCGTGAGACGGCCGTCGTCAAGCACCTGCAGAAGCACGTTGAAAACGTCCGGGTGGGCCTTCTCAATCTCGTCCAGAAGCACCACGGAGTATGGTTTACGGCGAACGGCCTCGGTTAACTGGCCGCCTTCATCGTAGCCGACGTATCCCGGAGGAGCGCCCACAAGACGACTCACGGTGTGACGCTCCTGATACTCGCTCATATCGATACGCGTCATCATATTCTCGTCGTTGAAGAGGAACTCCGCCAGGGCCTTTGCAAGTTCTGTCTTACCCACGCCGGTTGTACCCATGAAGAGGAAACTGCCGATAGGCCGTTTCTCGTTGCTGAGGCCGGCACGGTTACGGCGAACGGCATCGGCCACAGCCTTTATGGCGGCGTCCTGGCCAACAACCCTCTTGTGGAGTTCTTCCTCCATCCGAAGGAGTTTTTCCTTCTCACTTTCCAGCATACGCTTTACGGGGATGCCGGTCCATTTGGCCACGACTTCGGCAATGTCTTCCGGGGTAACCGCCTCTGTGACAATTGGTTCCTTGATGGCTTCGGCCTTTGCGGTGAGTTCGTCTATCTTCTTCTGCGTTGCCGCCATCTTGCCGTAGCGGATCTCTGCAACCTTTGCGTAGTCGCCGGTCCTTTCGGCCTGCTTGGCCTGGATGGCAAGGTCTTCAAGGCTCTGGCGGGAGGTCTGGAGCCCTTCCAGGATCTCCTTCTCCGCGTTCCAGCGCTTCATCAGTTCATCGCGCTTTGCCTGAAGGTCCTTGAGTTCGGCCTCCAGTTTATCCATTTTGGCCGATGCTCCCTCTCTCTTAATAGCCTCACGCTCAATTTCTTTCTGGCGGATGGCGGAGTTGAGGTCGTCAATGGGCTCCGGAACGGAGTTCATCTCCAGACGGAGTTTTGATGCGGCCTCGTCCACAAGGTCTATGGCCTTGTCCGGAAGGAATCGGCTGGTGATGTAACGGTGGGAAAGGTTCACGGCCGCTATGAGGGCGTCGTCCTCAATGCGCACCTTGTGGTGGTTCTCATAGCGCTCCTTAAGGCCCCTTAAAATGGCAATTGACTCCGCGGGGCTGGGCTCATCCACCATCACCATCTGGAACCTTCTCTCCAGGGCTTTATCGGCTTCAAAGTACTTCTGGTATTCATCAAGGGTGGTGCTGCCGATGGTCCTCAGTTCACCGCGGGCCAGGGCCGGTTTCAGGATGTTGGATGCGTCCATTGCGCCGCTGGTACGGCCTGCGCCCACAAGCGTGTGGATTTCATCGATGAAAAGGATTATCTCACCGGCGCTGTCCACAACTTCCTTCACAACGCCCTTCAGGCGCTCCTCAAACTCACCCTGATACTTTGCGCCCGCAATGAGCGCGCCCATATCCAGGGAGTATACTTTCTTTGATTTAAGGTTTTCCGGCACCTGCCCGTTCACAATGTTCTGGGCTATGCCTTCAGATATTGCTGTTTTACCCACACCCGGTTCACCAACCAGGATAGGGTTGTTCTTGGTGCGGCGGGAAAGAATCTGGAGCACGCGGCGGATTTCGTCGTCACGGCCAATCACCGGGTCCAGTTTTCCCTGCGCAGCACGTTCGTTGAGGTTTATTGCAAACCTCTGCAGGAATGATTGATTATTATTGTTGTTCTGATCCATAGTTTTGTCCTCCTTGTGCTATGGATAGAATCAATCTCCGTTCCGTTAGGGGTTTTCTGCCAAAATGTCAGTGATTTGGTGCTGGCGCGTAAGCTATAATCCCTCAGCTACTTACAGAAAAAGGGGTGCACCGCGAAGTGCACCCGTAAACTAGTAAAACGCTGTGAATCAGCCGTTTGTGCGCCAGGGAGAACTACTTCACCAGCTTGAAACCTACGCGGAACTGGTCGTAGCCGTCGGCAAGGCCTGCGATGGCCTTGATCTCAGAGGATTTCTCACCCAGTTTGGCGGAGATGCTCTTCATCAGGGACAGGAGTTTGTCGGCGGTGAACAGCATCTTGGCGCCGGTAAGGCTGCTCTCAAGGGTGCCGGTCATGCACAGGAACTTCATAGTCTTTCCGAAGGTGAGGGTGACGGTCTTTTCACCGTCTCCAACCTTGAAGGTGCCGGGGAGTGCCAGGGGACCGCAGTTGAGGACAAAACTGTTGTCTTCCGCGTTGAAGGTGAAGGTCATTACGCCGGGCTTGATGCCAACCTTTGCAAGGTATTCATCGGCCTTGGATTCCATGCCCGCGGTAACTGCAGTGCCTGCAAGATTTGTGAGGACGTTGCCCTCTGAACTTGAAGCGGAGCAGGCCACGCCGTTGTAGGTGTAGGTGCCGTTGAGGCTGATGGGAGCGCTGTAAACGGTGCCTGCAAGGCCGGAGATGATGTTGCCGAGGGTGCTGAGTGTAGCATCGGAGTTCTGGGAGTTTCCGCCAAGAAGGCCGCCGAGGAGTCCCTGAGCGGGAGCGGTGGCAACAAATGCCACTGAAAGTGCGATAACGCTGAGGAGTTTCTTCATAATATTATGTGATTTAATCTGTTTCCGTCCGTAAATATAAGAATTTTTATTCACTTTCGTCCGGCCAGCCCTGTGCTTTTACCGGAAATTCCACGCCTTCGGGGGTGACAAGCACCGTTCCGGCCTCAGGCTGGGCAAGATGGCCGACGATATCGAACGTCTGGAACTCCCGCCTGAATTTCTCCAGGTGGAGGATGGGAACCACAAACAGCAGGCGGTTGTCGTCGCCGCCGTTCATTGCGGCCGATACAGGGTCCAGGTCCAGTTCCTTTCCAAGTTGGAAACTGCCGCCCTCGAAGGGAATCTTATCGGCATAAACCTTTGCCCCAAGGCCGCTGTCGCGGGTGAGCCTCTTCAGGGCATCGGCCAGTCCCCGCGTCACGAAATAGCCGTAGGAAGGGTAGATTTCAACGTCCTCCAGGCGTTCCACAACGGAGGCCTCAAGTTCCGGACGCAGGTAATCTCCCACCAGCATCTTGTACTGGCTCATATCCGGCTGCGTGCCCTTTTCCGCAAACTCCTTAGCGCCCCGCTCCAGCACCTGCAGCCCAAGGAAAGCGGCTCCCAGGGCCCCTGAAACGCAGATAAGGTCCTTGCTCTTTGCCGCCATCCTGCGTTTTGCGGTGAGGGCCGATGTCTCACCCGTAGCGCTCATACTCACGTAAAGCCCGTTCTGGGACGGCTGGAGGTCCAGGTTCACGGCCTCGAAGCCGTGTTCCTTTGCCGCCACGGTAATTCCCATCCAGAGGTCCTTCACCTGCGGCAGGTCCAGTTTGGCCGATACCCCAAGTATCACGTTCAGGAGTTTTGGCCTTGCCAGGGCGGCATAGAGTTCTCCCACAACGCCCACCACGCATTTGTACCCCAGATGCTTCAGGGGGAAGTACACCAGATTGAAATCCGGCCCCTCCAGGTACATCCTGGAAGCCGTGATGATGCTTCCGCCTTTTGAAGTGTAACTGAGCCCTCAATCTTTCCTATCTCGGAGAATGATTCTGCCATAATGATTAATGTTCAGTTTGCAAAGATAAGAAAAATACCGCAGTGATGTTGGAATATTTTTGTACCTTTATGGGGTAAAAAAGCGCAAACACCTATGAAAAGACTATTAACCTTACTCGCCGTGCTGCTTCCGGTAGCGGCGGCATTCGCTCAGGAAAAAGACCCTGGGCTTGAGGCGGAATACGCCCAGCGCATCTTCCGCGCAGGCGTGAACATGGACCCGTACGAATACCTTCCCGGGCCGCAGACACCCGCCCCAAAGGGGTACAAACCCTTTTATATCAGCCATTACGGCCGCCACGGTTCACGGAGTAACTGGGCGGGGACGGAGTATGCCGCCATACAGCGCAAATACCGTGATGCCCATAATGCGGGCATACTCACCCCCGAAGGAGAGGCCGTGAGGGAGCAGATAGACCTTCTCATTAAAAACCACGACAATATGGACGGCCGCCTCACCTACCTTGGCACGCAGGAGCACCGCCAGATTGCCGCGCGTATGTACAAAAACTACAGGCGCGTGTTCCATAACGGCAGCAAGAAGATTACCGCCCGCTCCAGCACCGTGCAGCGTTGCATCATTTCAATGTGCGCCTTCACCGGGGAACTTATGGAAAGGGAAGACGGTCTGGACATCCACTGGGATACAGGCTCGGAACTTATGAAAATCCTTTCCACGGACGACCCCCGCTGGGTAAGGGACAGCACCAGGGCCATCCTGGCGCGCCAGGCGGCCGCTCACGTGCCGGACACCGCCGCCTTCAAGAATAAGATATTCTCAGACCCTGAAAAGGGCCGCCGGATTTGTGGAGACCCCATAGAAATGATGCAGGAAACCTATGATATGGCAACCGGCACCGCGGCCTTCCAGATGCCGGAAACCCTATACCGCGTGTTCTCCCTGGATGAACTTTACTGGTATGCCCAGGCGCTCAATATGGAGTTCTACCTCACCCAGTGCAACAGCAAGCCTTTCGGAGACGCCCGTATGGAATCCGTGCAGCCTCTGGCGGAGGACGTGATTGAAAAGGCCGATGCCGCAATCGCCACCGGTGAATACGCCGCCGACCTCCGTTTTGGCCACGACTACCAACTCCTTGCCTTCTCTTCCTGGCTGGGCGTAGAGGGCGTTGGAGAGCGCCTTGACGCCGAGGAATGCGCCAACTGGCCCGGCTGGAAGTACACCCCCTTCGCCGGCAACCTGCAACTCGTCTTCTACAGGAACAAAGCCGGAGACGTTAAGGTAAAAGTGCTTCTGAACGAGCGCGAAACAAGGGTTATCGGCCTTGAAGGATTCCCGTACTATGACTGGAAAGACATTAGGGCCCGTCTTATGGAAAAGGCAAGATGAGGCTTATCTTTATGGGCGATTTTTCCGAGCAGTTTCCTAACCGGATACTGCGCGGAATCCGTAAGTATTCCCAGGAGGAGGCCGATGAACCCTGGGTGGTGTGCACAATGCCGTCCTCCTACAGGGAAACCCACAGTTTTGAAGACTTCCTTGCCTGGGCCCATAAGTGGCGCGCAAATATAGTCCTGGCCCCTTTCAACCCCGATGACCGCGTGGAGAAATTCCGTGAAAACGGCATTGTGGCCATTTCTATGGACCATATCCGCCCCTTCAGTCAAATCCCCAGCCTTACCGCAGACTACCACCGGACGGGGGAAATGGTGGCCACCCGCTTCGTTGCCAGCGGATACCGCAATTTCGCCTTCTTCGGGTACCACGGAGTGGTCTGGAGCGACGGCCGCCGTAAGGGATTCGTGGACTACCTTGCCTCCCAGGGCCTCAAGGACAATTTTGAGGAGGGCGTGAGGATACGCACGGACGCCCTCTGGAGTTATGACGAAGCAAAACTGGGATACTGGCTCCTGTCCCTTCCAAAACCGGTGGGGATTATGGCCTGCGACGACACCCAGGCCAATATCCTCCTTGAATGCTGCAACACCTTCGAGATAGCCGTTCCCGGAGAGATTGCCGTGATAGGAGTGGACAATGACGACGTCCGCTGCACTATGACCCGTCCGCAACTTTCATCCGTTGATGTGGATATGGAAGGAGGCGGCTATGCCGTGGCCTCAATGGCCGCCCGTATGGTTGAAGACCCCTCTTACAAGGGTGAGAATATAGTGATGCAGCCCCTTGGAATTGTGACAAGGCAGTCTTCCGGAATAGTTGTGACGGGAGACAGGTCCGTCCAGGAAGCCATACGTTTCATAGCGGAGAACCCACGCCGTAAAATTCAGGTTTCAGATGTCCTCTCCCACGTCCCCATGTCCCGCCGTTCCCTTGAACAGCGCTTCCTGAAAGCCACGGGACTGAGCGTCTACGAGTTCATCACAAAGGTCAGGATGGATACCTTCGCGGAACTTCTTCTTACCACTTCGGACACTGTTTCCCAGATAGCCGCGCTTATGGACGAGCCCGACACAAAAAGCATCTCCCGGCGCTTCGCGGCCATCAAAGGATGCACACCAAAAGAGTATAGACGCAAATATTTGCGCAAAATGGGTGAATAAATACGCAAATTTCCCTTTTTCGCGCGTACGTGTGAGTTATTTTTGCATAACTAACCATAAAACTGCATAACATTGAAACACGCGCGCTTCATTATGTGTTCACTGTCTTTCTTTGCATTCCTGTTTTCCGGCTCATCGGCCGCCTTCGGCGCCTCCGATGAACTGAAGGACTGGACGCTCAGGAAAGACGGAGAAAAAACCTCCTACAAAGTTACAGTTCCCTGCACCGTTGCCGGCGCCCTCAATGAGGCCGGAGTCTTTGGGGAAAACGTCCTGGATGAGGACCGTTACTCAAAACTTGACAAGACACCCTTCGACTCCCCCTGGATCTACACCACCACCTTCAAAACACGCAAGGGCCTCAGGCACGTCCTCCGTTTCGACGGCCTCAACTATTACGCCGACGTAGAACTTAACGGAATACTCATAGCATCGGCCGATACAACCTTCGGCACGTTCAGCGTGAGGGAATTTGACGTCACGTCCCTGGTGAAGGGCACCAACCGTCTCAAGGTCACCCTCCGCCGCGCCGTTGACGGAGACCTCAACCACGGTTACGTGGACTGGAACCCCCGCGCCATAGACGAGAGTATGGGCATCATCCGCCCCGTCACCCTCATCACCACCCCTGACGTTGAGGTCCAGGACGTCTTTGTGAACCCCTTCGTAAATCCTCAGGACTTCTCCAGGGCCGATATCGAAGTTGTCACAACCCTTGTCAACCGCTCCTCAAAACCGGTGAAGGGCACACTCAGGGCAAAGTGGGACGACGGCGGCGCCTTTGAGGAAGAGGTTGAGATTCCGGCATCGGCCTCAAAGGAGATTCGCGTGAGGAAAACCATTGAGAACCCGCGCATCTGGTGGACAAGGGAGATGGGTTCCCCGGAAATGTACCACATAGACGTGGAGTTCGCAAAGGGAAAGACCGTGAGCCATTCCCGGGGCGCAGACTTCGGCATCCGTAAGATAGAGGGCATCATAGACGGCTACGGCCACCGCCTCTTCATCCTCAACGGCCGGAAAGTCCTTGTGAAGGCAGGCGGCTGGACCGACGACATCTTTATGCAGGATACCCCCGAAACCCTCAGGGCCCAACTGGATATGGTGTGCGATATGGGCCTGAACTGCATCCGTTTTGAGAACATCTGGGGGAAGGACGACTACGTCTATGACCTCTGTGACCGTATGGGTATCCTCACTATGGTGGGCTGGAGTTGCCAGTGGGAATGGAAGTCCTACTGCGGCATCCCCGAAACCCGCGGTTACGGCTGCATCAACACCCCGGAAACGGAGAAACTTGCCGTGCGCTATTTCCGTGACCAGATCATCCGCCTCCGTAACCACCCCTCAATGATATGCTGGCTCACCGGCAGTGACCGTATCCCCAACGAGCGCCTGGAGCGCCAGTACCTGGCCCTCTATGAGAAACTTGAATACAGGCCCTACGTATGTTCTGCAAAGGGTCTTACCAGCCTTGCCGGGCCTTCCGGAATGAAGATGGAAGGACCCTATGAATATGTGGGCCCTGATTACTGGTATATTGATACCCAGAGGGGCGGCGCATATGGTTTCAATACAGAAACCGGCCCGGGTCTCAACATTCCCCAACTTGAGAGCGTGCGCCGTATGGTTGGCGAGTCTCACCTGTGGCCGCAGGACAAGAACTGGGGCTACCACTGCACGGCCTCTTCCTCCAATATGAACACCACGGAGTTCCAGGTGAAGTCTATGATAGGCCTTTACGGCAAGGCCCATAACCTTGAGGACTATATGTACCGTGCCCACGCGATGGACTATAACTCGGAGCGCGCCATGTTCGAAGCCTTCCGCTGCAACCTTCCCCGCACCACGGGCATTGTCCAGTGGATGCTCAACAGCGCCTGGCCTTCAATCTACTGGCAACTCTACGACTGGTACGGCATCCCCACCGCAGGCTATTACGGAGTGAAGAAGGCCTGCAAGCCCGTGCAACTGGTGTACAATTACGGAGACGGCTCCGTCTATGCCGTCAATGACGCCGTCCCCAGCGCCAGGATAAACGCAGTCCTCAGGGTTTATGACGCATCATGCCGCCTTGTGAGGGAGGAGTCCCGTACGGTCACAAGCCTTGAAAGGGAACCCCTCAAGGTATTTGGAGACATCAGCGGCCCCTGCTACGTATTCCTTGAATTCACCGTGGACGGAAAGAAGGAATATAACGCCTACAGTGTTGCAGGCTCCAACAATGTCTATGACTGGAAGCACGCAGACTGGTGGGGGGTAAATATACAGAAATACGCCAACCTCTCCTTTGTATGCGCCCTTCCAAAGGCTTCTGTCAAAATGGAGGTGTCAAAAGTTGCAGGCGGCTATGATGTGACTCTCATCAATGAGGCCGATGTAATATCCTACCAGAATATCCTGAAGGCCCTTGATTCTGGCGGAAACCTTATTCCCGGAACATTTTGGGAAGACAACTTCCTGGCCCTGCGGCCCCGGGAGTCCCGCACTGTTCACTGCACTCTCCCGGAAGGATGCAGCGAGGCAAAGATTACCCTTTCCGGCTGGAACATAGAAAGAATAATATGAAAAAGTTACTTTTAGCGGCCCTCGGGCTTGCCGCAGTATCGGCCTATGCGCAGGAGGTGGATCCCCTTGACAGGGACCAGTCCAAGTATGCCACATACAGTTTTTCCAAGGACGACCAATACACCGTAGAGACTCCCTATGAGACCGTTACGGTAAAGCAGCCAAAGGGAAAGAAGATAAAGAACGTCATCTTTATGATCGGAGACGGCACCGGTCTCACACAGTGGAATGTGGGCTGGGTGGCCAACGGCGGCGCCCTCAATGTGGACCAGATGCCCGTGGCCGGTTATTCCCGCACCTACTGCACGGACAAACTCATCACGGATTCCTGCGCCGGCGGCACCGCCCTGGCAATAAGGGAGAAGACAAAGTACGGATATATCGGCATAAATGAAGATGCGCAGCCCGTGGAGTCAAATCTCCAGTACGCAAAGTCCAAGGGGATGAAGACCGGCGTTGCCGTAACCTGCCGCATCAATGACGCCACTCCGGCCGATTTCTGCATCCACGGCCCTTCACGCAAGGACGAGGAAGGCCTGGCCGCCCAGTATGTGGACGCAAACGTTGACTTCATCTCCGGCGGCGGCACCCATTTTTGGAATCAGCGCTCCGACGGCCGCAACCTCATTGAGGAAATGAAGGCCAAAGGCTATACCTATGTTGATAAACTGGAAGACATAGCCGGCGCGGAAGGGGACAAATTCCTTGGTCTCTACGACGAATATGACCTTAAACCCGCCCTTGACCGCGGTCCCATCCTTATGGAAAGCACTATGAAAGCCATTCAGATGCTGGATAACAAGAAGGGTTTCTTCCTTATGGTGGAAGGCTCCCAGATAGACGACTGGGCCCACCGCAACAAGGTTGGCTATATGTGCGAGGAACTCTTTGACTTTGACAAGGTAATTGGCGCGGTTCTCAAGTGGGCCGAAAAAGACGGCCATACCCTTGTTGTGGTAACGGCCGATCACAATACCGGCGGTCTCACCCTCCTCAAGGGCAGCATCGAGGAACGCAACGTCAAGGTGCACTACTCCACAAGGGGCCACGACGGAATTGTTGTTCCCGTATTTGCATACGGTCCGGGTGCCGAGGCTTTCTCCGGCGTACACGAGAATGCAGAAATAGGCCAGATAGTGAGGAAGTTGCTGAAATGAAATGGCTAGTTGTAATATTGGTTATGGTGGCGCGGATCATCCCTGCTCCTGTCTCCGTGCAGGAGCGGGGTGGTTCGTTCCGTTTAACCGAAAACACCCGCAGTAAGATTGAGTACAGGCTTGATCCAAAGTGCGGGCTGCCCCCTGAAGGCTATACTCTTAACGTTACACGTACGCGCGTGAAGGCCGTAGCCTCAACGCCCGCAGGCCTTTTCTACGCGAAGCAGACTCTCCGCCAGCTTACGGACGGAGACCGGATACCCTGCGTCAGTATCAAGGATTATCCCCGCTACTCCTGGCGAGGTTTCCACGTAGACCCCTGCCGCCATTTCCAGAGCGTTGAGGACCTCAAGGCCATGATAGACGTGATGGCGCAGTACAAGATAAACACAATGCACTGGCACCTTACCGATGACCAGGGCTGGCGCATTGAAATCAGGAAATATCCCCGTCTCACATCGGTAGGCGCCTGGCGCACGGAATGGGATGGCGGCGTACACGGCGGCTTCTACACCCAGGATGAGGTCCGCGAAGTAGTGGCCTATGCCGCAGAGCGCTTTATAACCATTGTCCCTGAGATTGAGATGCCCGGCCACGCCGTGGCTGCCATAAGGGCATATCCGGAACTCTCCTGCACGGAAGAGCCGGTGGGAAGTTTCTCCACCTGGGGCTCCCCGGACATTGTCCTCTGCCCCGGAAAGGAAAAGATGTTCGAGTTCCTGGACGATGTAATTGCCGAAGTATCGGCCCTTTTCCCCGGAGAATATATCCATATAGGAGGGGACGAGTGCAAGAAGACCCGCTGGCAGAAGTGCCCCGCCTGTCAGGCCCGCATAAAGGCCGAAGGACTCTCCGCCACGGCCGATGCAACGCCGGAGGAGCGCCTCCAGAGTTATGCCGTAAAGCGTATGGAGGGCATACTCGCAAAGTACGGCAAGAAACTTATCGGCTGGGACGAAATCCTTGAAGGAGGCCTCAGCCCCAACGCCACGGTTATGTCCTGGCGCGGGGAAAAGGGCGGGATTGCCGCCGCAGAGCGGGGTCACCAGGTCATTATGACACCTTCCCACGACGGAATGTACCTTGACCACTACCAGGGAGATCCCAAGATTGAGCCGGAGACAATTTCCGGAGACAATACCCTTGAGAAAGTGTATTCCTACAATCCCTCCATCCCCGTGAAGGGCGTACAGGGCAATCTCTGGAGTGAATACATCTATTCGGAAGCCCAGCGCCAGTATATGTTCTTCCCCCGCGCATTCGCCATAGCGGAAATAGGCTGGACCCTACCTGAAAACAAGGACTTCACGGCCTTCTGCACCGCCGTGGACCGCGCCTGCGAGGACCTTGACGCCCGCGGCATAAACTATCACATCCCCATGCCGGAGCAGCCCGGAGGCAGTTACAACCACGTCGCATTCCTTGACAAGGCCGTCCTTGAATTCACCACCACAAGGCCAATGCGCATGGTCTATACCCTGGACGGCTCTGAGCCCACTCCGGAATCGGCCACCTATGAAGGGCCGCTGGAGTTCACTTCCGACGCCACCCTCAGGATTGCCTGCGTCACATCCTACGGAAAGATGGGAAAGGCGCGCACCATAGACATCCGGAAAGATACCCTCCGCCCGGCCAAGATACTGGACGGAAAGCCTTCCATTATGCTCCGCACCACCTACGGCTTCTTCCTTGACTGGAGCGAGATCCCTTCCGGCGCATTCTGGACGGAGCCCCGCCCCATAGACAGTTTCAGGGATATCCCCAGGCAGGAACCCACCCATTACAATATGATGGGACTCAATTTCTATGCGGCCGAGGCAACCGGTTACATCAAGGTCCCTGAAGACGGAGTGTATGTCCTTAGCACCCTCTTTGACCAACTCTGGGTGGACGGAGAGAAACTCATAGACAACGGCCGGGAGGTCAAGAAGCATTCCCGCCAGGATGCCGGCATAGCCCTCAGGAAGGGTTATCATCAGGTGACAGTGCGCTTCCTCAGCAACGTCCGCGGCGGCTGGACCACCGCGCGTAACCGCGGGGAAATACTTATAAGAAAAGCAGATAACACTTAACCTTATATGATTAAAAAACTGTTTGTAATATTGCTGTCCTGCCTAGCAGTGGGAACAATGCTCCATCTTTGTTCCTGCTCCAAGCCCGGCGGCAATGCCAATACCCTCCCTCCTCCTCCGCCGGCTTCGGGTGAAGATGACACCACTCCCGGTGGAAACGGGGGAAGCGGAGACGGGACCCCGGACACCTCAGACGGTACCCATTGCACGGATATCGGCCAGACTCCCATTGTCCTTGCGTATTTCACGGAGTACACGGAGGTCCTTCCGGAGGTGTCCCTCCTTACCCACATCAACTATGCCCACGGCAGGTTCGCAAACCCCTCCACCGGAGACGGCGGTATTGTGATCACGGAATCCAAGAAGGCCCCCATCAAGGATGTGGTGGCCCTGAAGAGCGTCAACCCCAGGCTCAAGGTGATGCTTATGATTGGCGGCTGGGGAGCCCACGCCGACGGCTTTTCAATGATGGCGCGTGACGCCGCAAAACGCACGGCGTTCTGCCAGAGCGTTAAATCCCTCCTGGACAAGCACTCCCTTGACGGAGTGGACATAGACTGGGAGTATCCCACCCAGAGCGCCGACAACGAAACCGGGGCCGATCCTTCCGATACCCGTAACTTCAACCTTGTCCTGAAGGAACTCCGTGAAACTATCGGCACGGACAAGATAATCTCATTCGCCTCTTCTTCCAGCGCCAAGTATGTGGACTGGCCCAACGCGATGAAGTACCTTGATTATGTGAACGTGATGACCTACGATATGGGCGCGGCACCAAACGGGCACAATTCACCGCTCCATAAATCTGCCGTCTTCAACCACCGCAGTTGGGACGAGAGCGTGGACGCCCACGAGAAAGGCGGCGTGCCCCGTGACCGCATGGTTATGGGCGTTCCTTTCTACGGAAAGGCCGAAAAGAATCCGGCAGAAGGGACAAAGATTTTTGATTATTCAGTAAGGTATTATGAGATCCCTGACATCCTGAACAAGGGAAAATACAAAGGCAAGGATCTGGTACGCCCCGTCACGCGCGCCTGGGAACCCTCGTCAATGGTCCCTTACCTTATAGATGCCGCCGGCAAGAACGTACTTTCATATGATGACCCTGAATCCGTATCGGCCAAGGGAAGTTACGTGAGGGCAAACGGAATGCTGGGCGCAATGTTCTGGGAATACCGCTGCGACACTGACGACCACGCCCTGCTCAAGGCACTTGTGAAGAGTATTTACAATAAAGAATCCGTTTTGGAATAATTTATTAACCTAATAATTAACTATTTAACCAATGAAACACAAAGTAGTCCAATTTCTCCGACTGGCTGCTGTCACGTGTCTTCTGGCCATTCTGGGCGGCGTTCCGGCCTTCTCCCAGAGAGGCGTCACCGTCAAGGGTACGGTAATAGACAATGACGGTCTTCCGGTTATCGGCGCCGCGGTTACCATAAAGGGGACCACAAACGGTGTTGCCGCCGGGGCGGACGGATCATTTGTGATCACTGTCCCCGGAGAGACTGCTGTTATTGAGGTTTCTGCCCTTGGCTATTCAACCCAGGAGGTGAAAATCGGCAAACAGCGGACACTGACGGTGGTTCTTCAGGACGATACCCAGTCCATTGAAGCTACCGTGGTGGTGGCGTATGGTACCCAGACCAAAGCAACGGTTACCGGTGCCCTTACCACCATTGATTCAAAAACCCTGGTGAAGGCGCCTGTGGCCGACGTTACCAACGTGCTGGCCGGTCAGATGCCCGGTGTGTCCACCATCCAGGAAACCGGTCAGCCCGGTGAGGACTACGCCAAGATCTACATCCGTGGCGTGGGTTCCCTCAGTGAAAGCGCTTCAACCCCGCTCATCCTGGTAGATGGCGTGGAGCGTCCCCTCAACACCGTAGACCCCAATGAAATCGAGAGCCTGTCCATCCTCAAGGATGCTGCTTCAACCGCAGTGTTCGGTGTGAGGGGCGCTAACGGCGTCATCATCGTCACCACAAAACGCGGTGATACCGGCAAGCCCAAGATTTCCGTAAGCTCCATTACCGGTGTCCAGATGCCCATGTCCTACATCAAGCAGAGTAACGCCTACGACTTCGCGCGTTATTACAATGTTTACCAGTGGAATGACGGCAAGGAACAGCAGGACCTCTACTTCACGCCGGAAGCCATCGAGGCATACCGTACGGGATCTGATCCTATCATGTTCCCCAGCACTAACTGGAACGAGGTGATGTTCCGCAAGGCATTCCTCCAGACCAAGAACAACATCAACATTTCTGGTGGATCGGACAAGGTGCGTTACTTTGTCTCCATGGGTTATATGTTCCAGAACGGCCTCCTGAAGGCCATTCCGGGAGTTGACTATGACAACAACTACACCTACAACCGATACAACTACCGCGCAAACCTGGACTTCAAGCTTACGGAGACCACGGATATGCACTTCAACATAAGCGGTGTTATCGGAGACACCCACGAGCCCTACAATGACCGTGACAACATCTGGACGCTCACCATGCTGTGGGCCCATCCTGTAGGCAGCCCCGGTGTTGTGGGAGATCAGGTATTCACCAGTGTATCCACCAGCGCCCTTCCTTCCGGTCTTACCAAGTGGAACGGCTGGGAGTACTACTATATGAGTGGTTACACGGACAAGTACAAGACCACCCTTGGGATGGACCTTACCATCAACCAGAAACTGGACTTCATAACGGAAGGCCTGAGTGCCAGCATCCGCGGTTCCTATGACGCCTCCATGTCTATGACAAAGAAGCGTATCGGCGGAAGCGGCCTTCACTACACCTATGAGTACGATTCCTGGACAAAGGACTCACCAACTTACGGTCTTCCCATTAACGATCCCGACTTTGACAAGACCTACAAGGTCATCGTGAGTGATTCAGAGGCTCCCCTGAGCTGGAAGGATCCCGACACCGACGACGACAAGAGCTGGTATCTTGAAGGCCGAATCGACTACAGCCGCAAGTTCGCCCACGCACATAATGTGAGCGCCCTGCTCCTTTACAACCAGTCCCGCGACTACTATCCTTCAAAGTATTCTTACCTTCCTCGTGGTTATGTGGGCTTTGTGGGCCGCGTAACTTACGGATACAAAGACAAATATCTGGTAGACTTCAGCGCCGGTTACAACGGCTCGGAAAACTTCGCCCCCGGAAAAACCCGTTACGGTTTCTTCCCGTCCGCTTCAGTTGGCTGGGTAATCTCAGAAGAAAAGTTTATGAAGAGGGTAGGGTTCGTGGACTTCCTCAAGATCCGCGGATCAATCGGCCTTGTAGGTAATGACCAGGGCCAATCCACCCGATTTATGTATATGGAAGGGACGTGGAACGAGGAAGGCTCCTACTACTTTGGAACCAATAATTCAGGCGGCGTTCCCCGCTATGAACTTGGTACTCCCGGCAACCTCGGTATTACCTGGGAAAAGGCCCTCAAGTCTAATATCGGCCTTGATATGGACCTCTTTGGAAAAAGGCTCCATTTCTCCGGAGATATCTTCAACGAGCGCCGTACTAACATCCTTGTGAAGCCAAATTCACTTCCCGGCGTCATAGCGTTCACTCCCCAGAATATGAACAGGGGTGAGGTCAATAACTCCGGTTACGAGGTTGAACTGGGCTGGAGGGACCACATCGGCGACTTTACGTATGACATCAACGCCAATGTGACCTTTGCCCGCAACAAGATTATCTTTATGGACGAGGTAGATCCCGCAGAGCCTTACCAGGCCCAGACAGGCGGCTCTACCAACCGTCACCTCCTCTATATCTTCGATCGCCTTTACCAGAAGTCAGATTTCATTACCGACGAAAACGGTAACCGCGTCCTGAATCCTGAACTTCCCCAGCCGGCCGGCACAGTTTACCCCGGAGACTGTAAGTACAAGGACCTCAACGGTGATATGAAGGTTGACGGTCTTGACAAGATGTACACCGGCTTCCCGGATCGTCCGGAATATGTGTTCGGTTCCAACTGGAAGTTTGGATACAAGGGCTTCAACCTTGCCCTCAACTGGGTTGCTGCAACCAATGTGAACCGTGTATGGAACGCAGACTATCGTATTCCTTTCACCAACTCCGGTCACCGCGGCCTGCTCCAGATGTTCGCAGAGCGCAGCTGGATTGACAATGACAACCCGTGGGCTCCGGGACGTGAAGACGGAGACCTCCCGCGTTTCACCAAGACCAACTATCCCTGGAACTCTGAAGATTCCACCCTATGGACCGTCGATGCCAGTTACCTGCGTCTGAAGAGCGCCAGCTTTGGCTACACCTTCTCCCGCAACAGATTCTTCGATAAACTTGGAATTGGCTCATTTGGTATTATGTTTACCGGTTACAACATCTTCACCATATCCAAGATGACCCTCCAGGACCCTGAGGCCAAGTCCTCAAGCTCGGCAGGTACCTATCCTCTGGTGAAGACCTACAACCTGTCCATCAACATCAACTTCTAAAAGGCTGCACAATGAAAAAGACAATTCAAATACTTATCATAGCCCTGCTGGCAGTGGGTGCGGCCTCCTGCGAAAGCCTCAAGCTCGGCGATGCCGGCCTCAGCAGAGCCCCGGAGACATCCGGAGCCACTCTGGATACTCTCTTCGCATCCATCAAGGATGCCGACAAAGTCCTTACATCGGCCTACTACTATCTTCCTTACGGCCTGATTTCCGACTTTGACAGCAAGATGGGTAAGGATATCCTTGAATCTATTACAGACCACTTCGTTTCCAACAAACATACGGAAGGCGACGGTCCCAACGACCTCTACTACACCGGCGCCCTTGGAGCAAATATCTCCGGAGACTCAGCTGGCGGTGAAGCCTATCGTTTTGGAGGAGAGAAGGATTATAACACCATCCGTTACGCCTGGTTCTTCCTTGAGAATGCCGACAGGATTCCGGAAAATTCCAAGGACTTCAACGCGGCGGAACTCGCAAGGAAGAAGGCCGAGGCCAAAATGTGCCTCGCAATTGCCTATGCCAATATGGTCCGTTATCTGGGCGGCGTTCCCATCATAGACCACCATATTGAAACCAGTGAGGAAATGCATTTCCCCCGCAACACTTTTGCAGAGACAATAGATTTCATCGTTAGGATGTGCGACGAAGCCGCCCCGGATCTTCCCTGGAGCGTGCCTGCCACCGAAGACGGCCGTCTCACAAGAGCTGCCGCTTACGGCCTTAAACTCCGCATCCTTTGCTTTGCGGCATCTCCCACCTTCAACTCAGACACGCCATGGCATCCTGCCGCGGCCGATTGGGAGAATATGGGCAAGTATGTCCGCTATGGCCAGAACTATGACAAAGGTCTCTGGGACAAGGCTAAGGCTGCTGCCGATGAATTCATGAGCGGACTTGCTTCCGGCGGATTCTACGGCCTTGTACAGGCAGTTCCTACCGGCGTGGATCCTGTTAACGGTCCCTACTGCACTCCAAGGGACTACCGCCTTGCATATCGTGACGCCTATAATAAGCGCGGCACCATAGAGAGCATCATCTCCGTGCGCAAGAGCAACAGTACCAGCTATCACGACAAAAATATGGACCTCCAGGACGACTTCGGATGCGGCGCCACCCTTAATTGGGTGAACAAGTTCCCCTATGCCGACGGAACTCCCTTCCCGGAGGACTTCGACTGGAGCAACCCCACTTCCGGCGGCCCCGACAGGAATCCCTTCTTCAAAGCCGATGTCCAGGGGCAGCTCAATGTGGACAACAGCCTCTTCACGGAAACCCGTGACCCCCGCCTCTATGAGAACGTCTGCGTTCCCGGTGACAAGTGGAAGAACGGCAACGTAGGTCCCACTTACACCAACGCCAAGAGTCCCAGTTTCCAGGACGGCAACACCGGCTTCCTGCAGATGAAGTTTATCATGCAGCAGGACAATGACCGCAACACTCCTCCTCACTGGTGCCTTATGCGTTATGCGGAGGTTCTCCTTAACGCCGCCGAGGCCTACAACGAGTCCAACGGTGGTCCCGACGCAAAGGCCGAGTCCTGGCTCAACGCCGTGCGTGCCCGCGTGGGCCTTCCTCCCGTGGCAACCGGAATGACCAAGGAGCAGTTCCGCGACGCCCTCATACTCGAGCGTGAACTTGAGTTCGGCTTT
The DNA here is from genome assembly GCA_900319485.1 of uncultured Bacteroidales bacterium. Classification (GTDB taxonomy): domain Bacteria; phylum Bacteroidota; class Bacteroidia; order Bacteroidales; family UBA932; genus Cryptobacteroides. Next base: position 78,458 of record ONOQ01000004.1, read on the forward strand.
GAGGAAGTGCGCTGGTTTGACATGGTCCGCTGGGGCCTCAAGGACGCATTTACCACAAAGCTCAAGGGCCTGGATGTGGTTGGTAACAAGAGCGCCAACTCCACCAGCTTCACCTTTAAGGTCAAGGATGCATATCCTCCCAGGGCCTGGTACAACGGCTTTGATACCAAGTGGTATCTTACTCCTATCCCCGCCGTAGAGATTAACAAGGGCTACGGTATGACTCAGAATCCGGGTTGGTAATCTTAAAATGTACCCGAAGATGAAAAGACTATATACATACATCATACTTCCTTTGCTGTTGGTTTCGATGGCCGCTTCCGCACAGGACATCATGGCTCCGACGTGTCAGATCGATTCGATTGACCTTGGAAACATGTTCCACCTGCAGGCTGCCTCAAACGTATCAGCCGGCTCCGAGATTTTTGACAGGAGCCCCGAAGTGGACATTGCCAAGGCTCTGTACGGACAGCTGTCCGGCCTCCTTGTAAAGCAGGGAACAGGCCGCAGTGAGGACAACCAGTCCAAGCTTCGTCTCCACGGTCACAGTCCGCTTATCCTGGTGGATGGTTTTGTACGTGAACTGAACGATATCACCGGTTTGGAGATTGAGTCGGTAACGGTACTTAAAGACGCCGCCGCTATGGCTCTGTATGGAGTGAAGGGCGCCAACGGAGTGGTAATGATAACCACAAAGCGCGGCCAGGATACTCCGCTCAAGGTGTCGGTCAAATATCAGTACGGCCTGGCTCTGGCCACCCGCACGCCCAAGTTTGCCGATGCCTATACTTATGCATATTATGTGAACCAGGCCAGTCAGCTTGATGGTCTTGCCCCACGTTACTCCAATACGGACTTGAACGGTTTTTACAGCACCGTGGGCGGCGCGGCCGATGCCAACCCCTACGCATATCCTAACGTAGACTGGTGGAACCAGATTTACCGTAACCACGGAGACAACCACCGCGCCCAGTTTACATTCACCGGCGGTAACCGTAACTTCCGTTACTATGCCGCAGTGGATTATGTAAAAAACAACGCTATGTATGTGACCCCGTCATCGGACAACCGCTACAACGGCCATGTCTATGACAACCGTCTCAGCATCCGCACCAATGTCGATGTCAATATCACCAGGTCTACCGCGATGAAGATTGGCGTTATGGCACGTCTGTGGGAGGACAACAAGCCCTATTATATGAGGAGCGGCTCCATCGAGGAAGACATTTACAACCTCCCGGCGGCGGCCTATCCCATTAAGCAGGAAGACGGGACCTACGGCGGAAGCGCCTTCTTCAAGACCAAGAACCCCGTGGCAAGCTTCCAGGAGTCCGGCCAAAACCAGTATTTCCGTCCCAAGGTTCTTGCCGATGTAACGCTGCGTCAGGACTTCGGCGCCCTGGTGAAAGGATTATCGGCCGATATTGCCGTAGCCTTCGACTACATTGGCAAGATGACGGAGACCGCCACCAAAGACTACCGTTACGCAGAGCTGGTAGGAGGTGCGCTCACTTACTACGGAACAGACTCCAAGACCATTGATTACAGCCACTGGTTCAGCAGCCTTTCAATGAAATTCGATATGATGGCCCGCGTCAATTACGTCCGCGGCTTTGGAGACCACCACATTGAAGGTCACCTGGCTTATCGCCAGCGTTCCTGGATCGAGGCAGAGCGCAACGCCTCTTCCAAGACTCAGGAAATTTTCGGAACCGCCAGTTACAATTGGAAGCAGCGCGTATTCGCGGACCTCGTCCTGAACTATTCAGGATCGGCCTATCTTGCCCCCGGCAAGCGCTTCAACTTCTATCCTGCACTCAGCGTGTCCGGCATCATTTCCAAGGATCCGTATGTGAAGGCATTCGGTTCAATCGGCCTTTCCGGCAGCGACGGAGACCTGGAGCATGAACTTTGGCGCCAGAATTACGGCTCATCTAACGGCCATAGCTATAACTTCACCCTCCCTGTAGAGAGTTATTCCGGCCGCGCAGAAGGAAATATGGCAGCCCTTACGCTTGCCCCCGAACAAGCCGCAACGGCAACCTTGGGCGCCGAGACCCGCCTCTTTGGCAACCGCCTTTATGCCCGTCTGGAAGGCTTCCTTGAAGACCGCACCAAGATTCTGATAGAACCCTCCAACGTGTCCGGAGTCCTTGGTGTGGAGATGAACGCCCAGAGCCTCGGTGAGTACAAGTATGCCGGCGCAGACCTTTCCCTTGCGTGGGATGACAAAATAGGAGATTTCTCCTATGGCGTCTATGGCAATGCCGGCCTCCTTGGCTCAAAGGTTATAGATGACGGCCAGGCTTTCCAGGCTTACGATTACCTCTACCACAAGGGCAACCCCGTGGGTCAGTGCTATGGCCTTGAGGTGGTGGGCTTCTTCAAGGATGAGGCCGATATAGCAGCCAGCCCCGAGCAGCGCTTCGGAGATGTGCGCCCCGGAGACATCAAGTACAAGGACCAGAATGGCGACGGCGTCATCGACAGCCAGGACAAGGTAAAGCTGATGACCTCCACAACGCCTATGCTCCAGTACGGATTCGGCCTTCACGCCGCCTGGAAGGGCCTCCAGTTCTATGCCGATTTCCAGGGCGTGGCGGGTGTCACCTTGAGCCTTCTTGACTCTCCGCTGTACCAGCCGCTCACATCCAGCAACAGCACAATCTCCACAACTTACCTGAGCCGTGAGATTCCGTGGACGCCGGAAACCGCAGACCGCGCTACCATGCCCCGCCTTACCACTCAGTCAGGAGAGAACAACTTCCGCTCCAATTCCCTGTATTACCGCGACGGTTCATTCCTCAAGCTCCGTAATATAGGAATCTCCTATACAATCCCCAGAAGCATCCTCAGGATTTGTGATGCTAACGTGTCCCTGAACGCCACCAACCTGTTCAGCGCCGACACAATCCAGTTTGCAGATCCGGAGCAGCTTGGAGCCAACTATCCAACCACCCGTGTCTTCTGGGCCGGTGTAAAGTTCAACTTCTAAACCGGGAAACGAAATGAAAAAGATTATTTACATACTTTCCACAGTTCTGCTTGCAGCAGGCTGCCATTTCCTGGATTTCGATGAGACATCATCGCTCTACGACAGGGACGACATGTACTCCACGTACAGTAATATCCAGAAGATGCTCACAAACGTCTATGGATATATGCCTTGCAAGGATATCGCCGATGTAAGCAGCGCGCTCAGGGACTGCGGCTCGGATGATGCAGAGTATGCAGACCCCGATGCCTCCGTCCAGCTGTTTACCAACGGCAACTGGAGCGCAGTCCAGACCGTAGACACTAAGTGGACGTTCTATAACGCAATCCGCTCGGCCAATGAGTTCCTGGAGTCCATGAAAACCGCAGATATCTCAAGGTATCAATACGACACCAAGTATCCCGGATATATGGAACATATGGCCCTGTTCCCCTATGAGGCCAGGACTCTCCGCGCTTTCTACCTGTTTGAGCTTGCCCGCCGTTACGGGGACATAGCGATGCCGGTAGACGTGATGCTTACCACGGAGCAGGCAAATTCAATAGGAAAAACATCCTTTGACGATGTTGTAAAATACATTGCCGAAGAATGTGACACCTGCGCCAAATATCTCCCGGATACCTATATCGGTATACTTGACGACGAATACGGCCGCGTTACCAGAGGTTTTGCCAAGGCTCTCAAGACCAAGGCCCTTCTTTATGCCGCCAGCCCGCTTCACAATTCGGCGTCTGATGTGGAGAAGTGGAAGAAAGCCGGTTTCGCCGCAAAGGAGGTGATTGAGCTTAAGAGCGGTAACGGTACCCCCGTCTATGTCCTTGACCCCGCAGAGAAAGCCAACAACATCATTCCTTCTCCGGAGGTTATTCTCCAAATCATGCGCTCTGAGAGCAACAGCTTTGAGAAGTACAACTTCCCCGTAAGATTTACTATGGGGCAGCGCACTTCAATGGCAGGAACCTATCCTACGCAGAACCTGGTGGATGCCTTCCAGACAATTGGAGGATACGACGTAACCCTTGGGGCCGATGGCTGGCACAGCGCCGATCCCGCCTTCAACCCCGCCGATCCTTACGGCGGCCGTGATCCCCGCCTTGCCCGTGCCGTCCTTGCCGACGGAATGGCGTTCAAGGGCTCCGTCATTGACGTGAGCGTAGGTGGTGCAGACTATTCCGCCACCAGACAGGACCTTGGCTCTCCAACCGGCTATTACCTCCGCAAGTACATCATCGAATCCTGTGACTTCACTCCTGAAGCCGAGGTCTCCGGCAAGCACAGCTGGATCGTATCCCGCTATGCCGAAATCCTCCTCAGCTATGCCGAGGCTGTGAACGAGGTCCTGGGCCCGGACGGTACAGACGCCGACTTTACCCTCAGCGCCCGCGAGGCCCTTAACCAGGTTCGCGCCAATGCCGGAATGCCCAACGTGACAGTTGGCGGCAAGGATGAGTTCCGCAAGGCTGTACAGCGTGAATGGCGCGTGGAATTTGCCTTTGAAGACCATCGTTTCTGGGATGTCCGCCGTTGGAAAATTGCGGCCGATACCCAGAAGTCTGTTTCCGGTGTGGAAATCACAAATGCTGGCGGAACAAAAACCTATGCCCGCAAGCTTGTGGAGAACCGCACCTGGGACGACAAGATGTACCTCTATCCCATCCCTCAGTCCGAGCTGTTCTGCAACCCTAACCTTGGGCCTCAAAACCCCGGATGGTAGTTCTCTAATGACTTAATTTGAAAAGACATGAAACAGATATTTCATTTCATTTTGATTGGTTTCACTCTTTCGGCAATGTTTGCCGGCTGCTCATCCAAAAATGAGATTCCTCAGGCGAACAAGGATGTTGTAGAGCTCCGTTACCGTGTAGAGAGCGAATACCAGCTTCCAGCCAGGGACGCGGCCCCCTTCACCATCGTGGTGAAATCCAGCCGTCCCTGGAGCATAGCCAGCCAGCACCCGGACTGGTGCATCATCGGCCAGGAGGAAGGTGAGGCGGTAGATGGCGCCCTGGTACATGAGGGAAAGGGCGAAAGCACTTCCGTGAAGGTCCAGTACTACGACAACACAGACCTGGACGACCGAATAGACAAAATTGAGATAGCCAGCGATTATCTGGTGGCAAAGACCGTTACGGTTTACCAGAGGGGTATCGCTTACCTCAATGTTCCTGAGGCCGATATAGAAGGCGGTTTGTTTGTAGAAAAGCCCCAGGGCTCCGTGACCATCAACATAAAGGCCAACCAGAAGTGGAGCACCAAGATCCTTCCTTATGAGGGTGGAACAACGGACTGGCTTTCAATTTCCGAGGGTGAAACCGGAGAACTTGACGGCACCGTCACGGTGGCAGTCAAGGAGAATACCGGCGAAAAGCGCTATGCTTTCGTAGGTGTCTATGACCGTCACGACGAAGAACGTGCAATGATCAAGATAACCCAGGACGGTGTCCAGCTGGATCCGGAAGCCTTTGAAATCCGCCTTGGCTATGATCAGGTTGCCGCAACCCTCCACGTGGTTTCCAACAGCGCATGGGTGGTGGAAAAACAGGGAGAGTCAGACTGGTTCAGTATTGACAATCCTACCGGCCACAATAATGACGGAGACTTCTCCATCACGGTGCAGCCAAACCCGGACGGAAAAGCACTCCGTAAGGGCGTGGTTACAATCAAGACCGTCCCCACAAATTCGGGGGATCCCGTGATTGAGAAGGAAATAGCCATCAAGCAGGCGTATCCTATCAACCCCGTACGCGTGGTTATGAACAATGATGTTATGGGCTCCTGGAGTTCCGACTGGGCTAATGCTCCCATATTCACAGAGGGCGTTGGAACGCTCTTCACGTCCAAGGCACGTCTACACAACGGAGAGATGAAGTTTGGAACCTACTCGTTCCGCTGGAAAGACTGGACGGACGATGTCCGTATCCGTCACTGGTTCTGCTTCTCCAAGAGCGCGGAACTCAAGATTGACGTACGTCCCACCAAGCCGTATATCAGCTTTGACTTCAACGCCCCTGACGGCCTTGACACCCAGAAACCCTCAATCATCTACTCCTATGATGCCATAGACTGGTCCAAGCCCGTTGAGGTAACTGTCAAGTTTGACCCCAGCGGAACTGAATACTGTCATGTTACCTACCTGTGCAACGGTGTTGAGATGGCGTCCTTCGACACTTCCGAAAACACCATGTGCACAACAACGTGGGGCAGCGACATCAATATGTACATTGGCGCAGACCTTGAATCAGGAAAGACTGCCGGCAGCGCTGTCCTTGAATGGTATGAGTACACTGAGCCTATCAATTGGGATAATTAAGAAAGGAAGAGATATGAAAAAGATATTTGCAAGTTTAGCAATCCTTTCAACCGTGGCCGTCCTCTTCTCATGTGCCCAAAAGGAAAACACCCCCTCAGGTGGTGAAACTCCCGGGAAAAAGCAGGAAGTGGAGCCCGTCTCCCTGCCTCTTACCTTTGTCCTTCCAGCCAATGCTGAAAAAACAGCCTGGGTGGCGGGAGACAAGATAGTTGTGCATGGAGAATATGCAAAAGACCAGGTGACCGTAACCCTTGCCGCCGGAGATATCAGCTCCGACGGCAAGACGGCCAGCCTTACCGTAGATGGCCTCAAGCCCTATGTCCGTGAGGATGTGGGGAGCACCCTGTATGCCGGCTATCCGGCCGATGCCGTGGACCTTCTGCCCCACTGCTTCTTCTACACCAAGTTCAATACGTCCAACCGTTATCTTCTTGCGGCCTGCAATGATGCCCAGAACAAGTTCCAGTTTATGGAGGTCTGTTCCCGTCTCAGTTTCTCCGTAAACGGCGATTTTGACTCTTATGCCATTACCGGCAGGAAAGACGCCGTAACGGGATACGAAGCCTTGCAGGTGAAGATTACTGATAAGGAGCAGAACCTGAACCAGTACCGTCAGGGAGCCCTGGTAACCGTAACAGGAAAACTGGCTTCCGGCGCCCAGGCAATCTATGTCCCCGCCGGCACTGTTCTTCCCAGCGGTTTTGACCTGAAGTTCTTCAAGGACGGCGAGGCCAAGAAGGTTTACACTGAAAAGGAAGAGGTCTCCTTTAAGGAGAGTGGCCTGGACCTTGGTGACATTACTGCAGACCTGACAGGGTTCCAGCAGGCCATCGATGTGACCAAGGCGGTGAACCTTGCTCCTGACGGCAACGCCAACTGCTATATTGTTACAGAGCCGGGAATCTATAAGTTCCCTACGGTGAAGGGTAACAGTTCAAAATCAGTTGGCTCCGTAGAAAGCACAAATGTGTTATGGGAGACCTGGAACAATGGAGAAACCGTGACAGAGGGCAGCCTCATAAGCATCACCATGTTCGAGGGAGGCCAGTTCTACTTTGAGGTTCCTTCACCGTTCCATGCCGGTAACGCCCTTGTCGCCGTTCTGGACGAGAATGAGACAATCCTCTGGAGCTGGCACATCTGGATGCCGGAGACAGCGCCCACTGCAGACGAATACGGTTATGCCGCGGGGTGCAAGATTATGAGCCGCAACCTGGGCGCCCTGGTGGACACCCAGCCCGGAGTTATGGCCGATCCCCGTTCCTTCGGCCTGTTCTACCAGTGGGGTCGCAAGGATCCGTTCCTGGGCCCGAAGGAAGCCGGCTCCGACGAATCGGCAACATTCGTGGGAACAGCCATGACAACCTATTCAGAACGCGTTACTCAAGATCAGTCATCTGACGACCTGGAAGATACGGCCGCCATGCCCACCACTTTCCTCACGGTCACCGGAGCAGACTGGAATTTGATTGACGACCGCGAAGCCTGGGGAGACCAGGAGCGTTCCAACAAGAAGACCATCTACGACCCCTGTCCGTATGGTTACCGTGTAGGAGGACGTAAGCGTGGTCAGTTCTATGAGCCGGACAAGAATCCCGCAGTCGCGGCAACCTTCAGCGCCGACGTTGAAAAAGCGTATTACCTGATTGGTAATCCGTCTGCGGCATTCCCTCTCTGCGGATATCTCAACGAAGACGGGACTTATTACGCAGACGGCGCGTTGGTCTGGAACACTCATATGGACCACGATACCGCTAACTCCACATACTGTATGTTGGTGTCAGACGGAGTCCTTAAGAAAGGCCAGAAGTCCCGTTCCATCGGCGCTTCAATCCGCTGCGAAACCTACGACGAATAGTACTGCTTTTATCCGCCAGGCTCCGACCGGCCTGGCGGGTGCCTGGATAAAACTTGATATGAAAAAACTGACAGTCTTTTTGGTTGCTTTCCTGGTACCGCTGCTGCTTGCCTGCGGCGGTACCAGGGAGAGTAATCTCCCCGCTCCGCCTCCTCCTTCCTCAGAAGACTCCGGGGAGAAGAACGACAACCCCGATAATCCCGGTACTCCCGATAACCCCGGCACGCCGGACAATCCGGGTACCCCGGACACCCCTGACAATCCCAATCCTCCGGATCCGTCACTGGCCACTGACCTTGGGCTGAACGGAACTGCCAACAGCTACATCGTAACGTCTGCAGGCAGTTACAAGTTCAAGGCCGTGAAGGGAAACGGCACCGCGTCGGTGGGAACGGCGGCCTCCGCAGAGATTCTCTGGGGAGGGGAGTGCCTTGAAGACGCCTCGTATTACAACGGGTATGTGATCTTCTCCACAAAGGAGCCCCTGGTGCCCGGAAATGCCCTTGTGGCAGCCAAAGACGCCTCCGGAACCATTCTCTGGAGCTGGCACATCTGGATACCGAAAACGGAAATAGGAGGAGACAAGTACGGATTCTCCTTCTACACCACCATGGACCGTAACCTTGGTGCGATGGAGGTTGCATCGGCCCAGGCCGGAGCAGATTCCTACGGTCTTCTGTACCAGTGGGGAAGAAAGGATCCGTTCCCGTGTGAAACCCCTTCAAAACGCGCCTCAGGTCCGGTTTCCAGGCAGGAGACAATCTCTCATCCGGACACGTTCTATTATGCCGACGGCACCTGGATGAGTTCCGTTGACAAGACTGTCTGGGGAGACGGCGCCACCAAAACCATCTACGACCCCTGTCCTCCGGGATACAAGGTCCCTATGCGTGAAGACCTTTCCGGTTTCTTCCCCATAGACCCACTTTCGTCGGCCAAGGGCTGGCAATATGCGGCCGGATATGCCTTTGCCGTGGGTGAACCGCAGGTCTGGTTCCCATACACGGGTTACATAGACGTTACCGGAACCTACGTGGGCGCCGGAACTCAGACCAAGATCTGGAATTCCCATATGGATTCCGCCAACAACCAGGGCTACGGGGTGTTCCTTAACGGAAGCACTTCTTCAAAGAGTTCCCAGAAGGCGGCCCAGGGCGGCAGCGTAAGGTGCATTTCCGAGCAGCAGGAGCAGTTCCAGAACAAGCCGGGAATGCCCGTTCAGGGCAGTTATACCCGCAAGGTGTTCGATTCCGGAGTCGAGGAACTCTCCGGCCTTTGCCTAAGTTGGGATAAAACCTATCTCTGGGGCGTTGGAGACCAGGGGGAACTGTACAAGTTCACTAACCTTGACGGCGGAGTGGACGCCATAGCTTATACCAGCGTCTGGACTTATAGTGCCGATATGGAAGGCGTAACCATAGACCCCGGATCCACAACGCTTTATCTTGGAATTGAGTCTGACCGCGTCTACAGGGTGCAGTCACCGTATAATTCAAAAACCACTATCTTTGTCATTGACGATGCCGCAAATATGGGTAATTCAGGCGTTGAGGGAATAACCTGGTATAAGGGAGACCTTTACGTCGGCGCCCAGAGCGGGGCAACGCTGTGGCGCTATACCCTTGGGGGAACCAAGGTGTGGAAAAAGCAGCTTGGCGCGCTTGCTCCGGGAATCAAGGAAGTGGGAGACCTCTTCTATGACTCGGAGACAGACCTTCTCTGGGTGTCGGACTCCGAGGCCTGCAAACTGTTTGTATTTGACGGGGAGGTAACGGAACTTCAGGCCATCTACGACGTTTCCTTCATCGGGAATGCGGAATCCGTCTGCGTAGACCACCAGCGCGGCTGCGTATGGGTTGGAGACGACGGCTCCACCTCCAAGATTTACAAGATTTCTTTCACTGGATTGTAGTAGTTAAGCAAAATGAGAATCAAACACATTCTGGCTCTTATCCTTTTCCCGTTCCTGCTGGCCTGCGCCGCTCCGGAAAACGGCCCCCTGGTTCCACCGCCGGCTCCGGGTCCCGGAGAGGACACCAACCCCGGCGGGGATGATCCCGATCCAAACCCGGGCGGTGATACCCCCGGCACAAATCCCGGAACCCCCGGCGAGTATGTCGTTATCGGCTATGCCACCTACTGGGAAAGCACTATGCCGGACCCCACCCTGCTTACGCACATCAACTATGCGTTCGGAAAGATCGGCAGTGATTTCGAGACCCTCAAAATCAACACGGATTCCCGTCTGAAAAAGCTTGTCGGCCTCAAAAAGACCAATCCTTCCCTGAAGGTCCTGCTGTCCATAGGCGGCTGGGGCGCAGGCAATTTCTCCGAGATGGCGGCCGATGAGGGCCACCGCAAAAAGTTCTGCGAGAACTGCCTCAAGGCGGTGAACCAGTACGGCCTGGACGGCATAGACCTTGACTGGGAGTATCCCACCAGCAGCAGCGCTGGAATATCGTCCTCCCCTGACGACACAAAGAATTTCACCCTCCTGGTGAAGGACCTCCGTGCAACTCTGGGGGATGGCCTCCTTATCACCATGGCTTCATCGGCCAATGCAAAGTATGTGAACTTCAAGGACTTCATAGACTATATGGACTGGGTGAACCTTATGACCTACGATATGGGTAACCCGCCGTATCACAATGCAGGCCTTTACAAGTCCGCTATGACAAAGCGCAGTTGCGACGAGTCCGTGGCGCTTCACTACACCGCCGGAGTTCCCTATGAGAAGATAGTCCTGGGAATGCCGTTTTATGGCCGCGACGACCACAACGCCTTCACGGCGGGAGACGACGACAACTATGTCTATTATCATGACATAACCGTGGGTTCCTACGTGGAGCGCTGGGACAGCCAGGCCCTGGTGCCTTATCTTACCAACGCCGCGGGCACTATGGTCCTCAGTTATGACAACGAGCAGTCCATAAGCCTCAAGGCCAATTACATCAAGGATAAGGGCCTGAAGGGCGCAATGTACTGGGCAATCGAGGGCGACGACACCAACTGGACGCTGTCCAAGGCCATCGCCGGTCCGCTCCTTGGCTGGACTCCGGACGCATCGGCCTCTTTCCTCGCCACCAATGCGTATATTGAAAAATATATGTCGGAAGTGGATTACGGCACCAACCTGTCTTATGGCAAGGAAGGCGGTTCCAAGGTAAAAGGATATCCCGGCGGCGGCCCCAGCGTAAACGACGAAGAACTTCCTCCCACATATACAATCACCTGGACGCCTTCAGGGTCAGGACAGCAGAAACTCACCGTTTCAGAGGGAGAATGGAGCAGGGAATACACCCTTTCCTCCAGCGCCTCAAGCCAGGACATCACCAACCTTGTCCCCAATACCACCTATCAGTGGAGGGTAACTTCCGGAGACGCTGTTGTAGCCAGCGGCAGTTTCCCCACCAGGGGACACCTGCGTCAGGTATATTATGAGCCCAATGTGCGCAATGGCCGTGACCTTGGCGGTTACAAGGGCTATGGCGGCAAAACCGTGGCATATCACAAACTCTTCCGCGGCGGCGCCATCCACGGCTCCCGCGCCAGTTCAAACGGCCGGAAGGAAATGCTGGCCGAGGGTATCAAGGCCGAGGTAGACCTCCGTGAGGCCGAAGACGTCCCGTCGTCGTCACCTCTTGGAAGCGATGTGGATTTCTACGCCCCGGGCTTTGACAGCGGCTACAACGAGATGGTCCGCGACAACCAGCCTAAGGTGAAAGATACATTTATGTGGGTTGTACAGAAACTCCGCGAAGGGAAGCCGGTCTACTTCCACTGCGCCGCCGGACGTGATCGCACCGCAACGCTTGCCGTTCTCCTGGAAGGGGCCCTGGGCGTAAGCGAGAGCGATATGGCAAAGGACTATGAACTTACGTACTTCACTCCCACCGACTGGGGTATGTCAAAGGACGATAACGGCAATTATACGCTGTATAAGCACACCTATGACAACTACAGTTACGGTTCCATCCACACCACAATCTTCACGGAGACAGACAGCGGAACCTACCAGGAAAGGATAGTGAAGTATCTCCTAAAGATAGGAGTCCCGCAAAAAGACATAGACGACCTACGGTCCATAATGCTCAAGGACTAGACTATTATTTCAGTGACGGCGCTGCCGCTTACAAATGCTATCTTGCATATCAGCTTTCCAGTTTTTCCTTCAGGTGTTTGTGTGAGGGGTATTTTTCAATGTCGCCAAGGGCCTTCCTCCGGCGGGCATAATATTCGGCCCGTTTGGGATTTTCCGGGAACCAGCCGCGGAGAACCCTCATTTCCTGTGAGAGGATTTCGTGTATGCCCCAGAAGCAGGAGAAAGCCGCGGCGCCAAGGATGCTTGCGCCCAGAATGTTAGTCACAAACAGTGACGCGGCCCCAAAGAGGACGCCGGCAACCGCCAGCACCCACCAGCTCTGTTTGCCCCAGTGGTACTCCATCTTTATCACTATGGGATGGCAAATGCCGATTATCAGAAAAACGGCCGCTCCCAGTATTATTCCGTTGTAATTCATGTTTCCGTTTGTTTACGCGTAGGCGTGCATTCCGCCCATCAGCAAATTTACGCCAAAATAAGTGATTAACACACATATAAATGCAAGAATTGCAAAAGCATGGAAAAATACCGGGTTTCTGAAGCATTTGAGTGATGTGGAATGAATCGCAAAAGAGTACACCAGAAGGGTAATGAGAGCCCAAGTTTCCTTAGGGTCCCAACTCCAGTAGCTTCCCCATGAAATATTGGCCCAGACGGCACCCAGGAACGTTCCAATGGTAATGAGGAAAACGGCGGGATAAAGTACCAGCAGGCTTACGTCCCTCAGTTTCTCCTTGGCCTCTTTGCCCGGAACAATCAGTCCCATGATGCCGTTGAGGGCGACCAGTCCCAACAGCGTATAGGATATCATCATGCTCAGGACGTGGATAGACAGCAGAGGGCTCTGCAGGACCGGCATCAGCCTGGTAATCTGCGGGTTGGCGCTTGCCATGGCGGCCTGCAACATTGTAAATCCTGCAAGGATGAACCCCAGCGGGAGTATGAGGGGGAATTTCTTTCTCAAAAGCAGCATGGCCGATGTCGACAGCCACGCCATGAGCATCATTACGTTGTAGCTTCCGGCAAAAGGTCCGTGTCCGGCAACATACCATCTGAGGCCGATAGTCAGCGTGAGGTATATCCACAGGGCCAGGGCCACCCAGGCCGACAGATTGCCCAGGAGCCGAGGCAAGGGTTTTTTCCGGGAGAGATAAACCCCGGAAAGGACAAAGAGCAGAAGCCCCAGCGTTATGCTTCCCATAAATGGAACCATCGGCCTTGCCAGGCGGCACCAAAGCTGTTCCGCCTTTATTTTTCCTTGCGAAGGGAGCTGCGCCGTCTTTTCCTGATATTCCTTGATCTTGCCAACCAGGCGGATAACTTCCGGCCAGTCTTCAGACTCCACGGCTTCTGCCACCACGTCCATCATCTTGCGCACAAAAGTCCATTTGTTCTCGTCTTCGAGGACGTTGAGTGGTAGCATTTCGTTTGAATTGTACCAGCGCACAGTACCGTCATCCCCTGCCAGCGGATAGAGCTTCAAGGCGTCTCCTGCCGCTACGGAACGCTGCAGGAAGTCTTTTTCGGCCTCTTTAGGCGTGCCTTTTTCCTTAGCCTTCACCTTGAAAGGAACCACGCGCCACCAGTCGTAATAGAACATCCAGCCGGTAAGTACCTGATTTGCGTTGAAATCGTTCCACGATGCCTTTCCATAGGCTTTCAGGCAATAGTCCCGGCTCAGAGTGGAGAGAGGGCATATGCGGTCATTGTAGTATACGCACAGGTCTCCAAAGGCATCGGCAACCTCCCTTGGAAGGACTTTCGGGGTGTCTCCCGGCATTTCAGAGGCCGATGCCTGCGAGCCTCCGCCAACCAGCAAGGCAAGAACGGCGAGTCCGGTTGCCGACAGTCTCTTCACAATCCGGCGGAACTCGGTATCCTTCACAAAGAAAAACAGTATTATGGAAAGAAGCAGAAGGCCATATCCCGTATACGTCATTCCTATTCCCCAAGGGTCATGGTTCACGGAGAGGATGCTTCCCTGCAGGTCCTCGTCAAAATCGGCCTGGCAAAAGCGATACCCCCTGTGTCTGAGAATGTGGTTCATTGAAATGGTGTACTTTTGGCCCTCCACGGTGACTACTGAACTGTAGTCGGCGGGAGCGGCAGAGCCTGGATAGCGCACAATCTCAAAACGCTCCAGTGAAACTGAAAACGGAAGCTGTTTTCCAGTTCCGTCTTCGTCCTCAAAGACGGTTTCGGATTCTCCCTGTCTCAGGTGCAACATTCCGCTTTCTCCCCAGATATGGGTGATGAGCGCTCCGGCGAGAATCAGGACAAATGCCAGGTGCAGGCCGAATACAGGCAATTTGCGAGGCACGCCGCGGATGACCACATAAGCCAGGCCGCTCACGGCCACAACGCCCCACAGCGCAATAAATACGGGATTGTAATAAACATCGTAATGTAGAACCGTGGCCGCCATCATCGTCAGGATGAGGACGGCCAGGGTTCCGAAACTAAGATACTTGAGTGCTTTCTGCATTAAATGGATTCGATAAATTTAACAACGGCGTCACGGTCTTCCTTTGACAGGCGGTAGAATTTCTCTGCGCTGTCGTAAGCGTCGCTTTCCTTTGAATAGGCATGCCACATGATTGCTTCAACCACATTGCGTGCGCGGCAGTCGTGAAGGCGGTCCGACGCCCCGGTGTTCATGGCGCTGAGGCCGCGGCCCCACAGGGGGGTGGTGCGGCACCATGTCCCGTGGATGTCGTTCTTCATATACAGGCGGTGCTGGATGAAGTCGGAATACGGCCAGATGGTCTGTTTTGCATAGCGCGGCAGCGGCTTTCCCTGGTTCATGGCAGGAGACCAGTAATTGTCTTCCTTTGTAGTCCAAGACGGCCTGTGGCAGGATGCGCAGCCCATTTCCATGAACAGCTTCTTGCCCTGCTGGACATCGGCCTCATGCAGGTTGCGGGCACGGGGGATGGAAAGGCCGCGGTGCCATACCATGAAGTCATAGAACTGGTCGGCCGTCATCTCAGGCTCAAAGTTGTGATAAGGGTTGTCAAACTGGTTGGTGGAGGGGAGAAGGAGGTTGTAAACGGCCTCGGCTATTTCTTCGTCCGTTACCGTTCCGTCCTTGTCCACGTCCACATAATAAGGAGAGGCCTCTCCTTCGGCCTTGATGGCGGCAATTACTGAAGGAGTCTCGCTCATCTTTTTTGCCCAGGCGGCCGTGGTGTACAGGAACGGGCGGTCGGGGCGGGACACGTTGGTGATGTTCCAGATGGCGTTGGCGCCGGCGCCGTCCTGCAGGGAACCGCGGGTCATGGCGTATGTGAAGCGCTTGACTGGCTTGAACTCTCCGTGGGCCACCTTGGTGCCATCGGCCAGGATGCCGTCACCGTAGCTTCCGGGCTGCCAGTTGCCATAGAAGGCCGATTCCGCAAAATCGTTGGCCTCTTTGTTCCAGAATGCGGGGTTCAGCTCTACGTAGGGAGCCTCGGCCATGTACTGCTCGCGAATGTCGTCGGCGTCGATGGCGTCAATCAGGCCGGAGCCGATGACTCCTATTGTGGATTCCAGGCGGAAGCCCACCGTAAGGCCTTTTTCGGCCGCGGTGTCATAGGGGTTGGGGTCTGTGTTGAAAGCCTCGCGTGTGATGTTGAGGTCCGGGTATTGGAGCTTGTAGGCCTCGCCGTCGGGGAATGTCATTGGCAGGCCGCTTTCCATGGCCCCAATCTCGTTCCAGGTGATGGTGATTCCGCTTTCGTCAATCGGCGGGAGGAAGGGCTCCGCGGCCATTGTCTGGGGCATGCCTGTCACTTCTGCCACATAGCCGCCGTCATTGCTTCCGGGCTCGTTGGCATAGTACACCACAAGCAGGTAACCGTTGCCGTATGCACGGGCGGTGTTGGCTTCATAGACGGTCTGGCGTTTTCCATGACCGTAACCGGGGTGGCAGTCCAGGCAGGATTTCCTCACGCTGGCCGGACCAAGGCCCTTGAAGGGCTCTGTGGCCAGGGTTACGTTGCGTTCAAAGAACATCTCTCCATGATTGAAGGCGCGGGTAAGGCCCTGCTCCGTGACTGCGGGGGTCTCGTCTTCGTAACAACCTTCGGTAATGTTGTCGGTGGTTCCCAGTTCTCCGCCCGGATACCACTCGGCGGCAGAGAAATTTCCCACCGCCTGTCCCACGTATTTGGCATCGGACTCCTTTGCCGGTGCAGGCGTGGCGTTTTCTTTAGGCTCACAAGCAGCCACGGCAAGAGCCGTGACTGCCAGAAAAGCGCATAATTGCCTGTTATTCATAATTCAGTTTAAAGTTTGGAAATCCAGTCTGCGGCGCTGTTCAGGAGTTCGTCCAGCACATTTATCTTGACTATGCAGTTTTCGGCCTCCTCGGAAGTGGGGTTGTCTACAAAAGCTCCTTTGGCCATGGCTTCGTCAAGGGACTTGACAGCTTCGGCAAGTGCATTCTCCAGTTCCTTTGCGCTTCCCCAGTTGTTGTTGGCAAGGAATGCAGCAATGGATTTGGGATTTGCCGATGTTGCCCCCTGGGCCCCGTAGAGGCTGTACTGGATAGAGAGGATGTTGTCCTTGAAGTCCTGATAGGATTTTTTGGAATAGGGGCTTTCAATGTAGTCGGCGTCATATTCGTCGCTGTTTACATAGTGTGCGGTTCCAATCTTTGTGTTCGCAACCTCGTTGCAGATATTTGAGCATCCGGCCACCAGAATCTGAGCTGCGGCTTCAGGCCAGTTGCGGTAGGTGCTGCCGGCGCTTCCGGTATTCAGGAGATTTTCCCCGTAAGTGAAGCCGGAGTCCATCACGGTGTTCATTTCAAGTTCGTCCTCCACAAGGGTTTTCCTGGCTTCCGGGGCATTGGGATCCCATGCAACCTGAAGCTGGAAACAGTAGTTGCGAAGGTCTTCGGCCACTGCGGTTGCAAAGATAATCTCGTCCTTGCCGCTGACATTGCGGCCGGTAAAGGCTTCGTCGTCTTCGGTGCCATTGAGTGCCGCTGCCGCGCGGTTCTTTCCGTCGCGGAAAATAATGAATTCAATGCCGTGGAAGCCAAGGGATGCTGCGCCAACCTCGTCCACCGCACCTGCGCCTTCCTCGTCAAGGTCTGCGATAGTTTCGGCATTTGAGAGGCTTTTTGCCAGCTTGTCCTTGTCAAGGGGCCAGGAATCAATGTGGGGGTCTATGCCATAGGCGGTTGCTGCGCCATAGAGGAAGGCCTCGCTCTGTTCCCACCATTGACGGGCCGACAGGAAGGTTTCGCAAACCTTGTCAACGTCGGCCTGCTCGATGCTGCTTTTGCCCTTGAGGGCCTCCAGCTGTGTGTAGAGCTGCTCTGTAGCATCGGCCAAATTACCATAGATTTTATATATAACGCCGGGAACGTACTGCTCTACGGCTTCTTTCAGCTGGGTTTCCTGTGTTGTAAGCCCTGTTGTGTCCGTTTTGTTGCAGGCCATGGAAAGCACTCCGATGGCTGCGACGGCAAAAAATGTTTCAATAGTTTTCATAATCAGTATTTTTTTTGAGTCATTATCTGTTGAAATAGGCCATGTAGCATACGCCGATGCTTATGGAAGGTTCGGGGTTGTACCCTGCTTTCAGGAAGCGGTGGGAATACTCTGCCTTAACCGCTATCTGCGGGAGCGGGAAATAGTTGAGGCCAAGTGCAATACGGTTTACAGCCGTCCATTGTGCGGGCTCTTCTCCCTGGTCGGGGATATAGGAGTTGTAATACTCGTATCGGCCAAAGACAAACAGTTTCTGCTCCTTGTCATTGAGGTTGAACCAGGGCAGTATGTCATATCCTGCTTCCGCTCCTGCCGCAACGGCGCCGCGCCCTACGGCGGATTTCTTGTAAGGGGCGTTGTTGGCGCTGCGGTTGCGCTTCATGTAACTGATGGCATAGGCATCTCCCACATAGCCGTAATCTGCATTTCCGCGGGCCACAAAACGGCGTCCGGCATATGCAAAATCAAATGCTCCTATGGCTGTGCGCCCTTTCACTCCGTAAAAACGGGAGGTCTCCGGCAGTTCTTCATAAGGGTATGTGTTGTTGAAAGCCCTGCCGTAAAATCCGCTCAGGGACATGCGCAGGTTCCTTACGGAGTAATTGTCTATGCGGGCTACCAGGCCAAGCTGGTTTGCAGTCTTGAATTCAAACGGAGACCCCGCTCCGTTCTTTATGAAGTTTTCCGTGTTGAACATGTAGGCGTCCAGGCCGGCAATTACCTGGAACTCATAGCGCCAGTGTGTTGTATGGCCCCAGATGCTTATTCCGGTGTCGTGCCAAGTGGAGGGGAGTATGGTATATTCTCCTTCGGGCCGATATACCGTGAAATAGTTCAGGGGTTCGTGGGCATTGTTGAGGCCTCCTACGGGCACCACAATATGCCCCATCCTGATGTTGAATGCGGGATGAAAGCTTTTCTGGATCCAGAACTGTTCCAGTTCAACTTCACCTCCTTTTTCGGTTTCGGTTTCCCATTCGCCGGCTTCCTCGAACTCCTTTTCCACGGCGCCG
Organism: uncultured Bacteroidales bacterium; assembly: GCA_900319485.1. Classification (GTDB taxonomy): domain Bacteria; phylum Bacteroidota; class Bacteroidia; order Bacteroidales; family UBA932; genus Cryptobacteroides. Next base: position 97,219 of record ONOQ01000004.1, read on the forward strand.
CCTGTGCCGGTATGCTCGAATTCAATCTCGGACTGCATAGTCCAGCCCTTCCCGAAGTCGAATCCAAGATAGACTACGGCATGGGGTATGTCAAACCGGCCGTGCTGTTCTCCCTTGTGCGATGCCGAGGAAGAATAACGGTACACATTGTCACTGTAAAAATTGCGGGAAAGGGCAACCTCACCATACCCGCCAACGGAAAAACGCTTCTCAATCTCAGTCTTCAGCTGTGCCTGTGCCTGTAAAGAAATGCCGGCTATCAGGCCGGCAAGAATAATCATTTTTCTCATGCCTTATTATTTGCAGCGCAAAGATAAGGCGGTTTCCAGAGTCGTTCAATACCAATTTGTGGCTACCGGATGGCTGTGTGACGGGGAAAAACCAGATTGTCCATCCCTATTTATGGGGATTATCGCTTGCTGGCGCGCTTTTCCCTTTCCTTACTGGCGCGTTTGCCGCCGCTCTTCCAGTACTTGGCCCACTGCTCCTCGGTGAAGAAACGCCTGAAGGAAGAGTCAACCTTCTCCATCCATTTGTCGGAGATGGCCATATAGAGGTCCGAGTTCTCCACGCGGGCCTTCTGCATGTCAAGGAGTTCCGCCTGGCGGGCGCGTAAGTCGTGATTAAGCGTGGAATCCACGTAGAATTCCTGCCAGTATTCAAGTTCCAGCATATCCGTGAGGCGCTTGACCTCCTTGTCTATGAACTCCGTCATCTGCTTTTCCCTCTGCTCCGGTGTCTGGGGCGGGTTTTGTGCCCGTACGCTCACGCCCAGAAGCAAACAGGGGAGGGCGGCAAGGAAAATCTTACAAATTTTCATATCTTTGTAGTCTTGTAACAATGTTTGCAAAATTACGCAATTAATGGAAAAAGGCAAAAATATACTTAAGGCCGCAGCCGTTTCGGCCATTTTGATGACCATCGGCATAGAAGGCAATACTTGTACCAATGTGATCGTAAGCCGCGGCGCAAGCAAGGACGGCTCCGTCCTGGTGTCCTACGCCGCAGACTCCCATTACCTCTTCGGGGAACTCTATTACCGCCCCGCGGTGGACTGGGACCCCGGCAGTACCCTCAACATCTATGACTGGGACTCAAACCGCTATCTTGGAGACATAGAGCAGGTTCCCCATACCTTCCAGACGGTTGGCAATATGAACGAGTACCAGGTTATCATCGGTGAAACCACCTGGGGCGGCCGCCCGGAACTTGAGGACAAAAAGGGTGGGATAGACTACGGCTCCCTTATCTACATCACCCTCCAGAGGGCAAAATCGGCCCGAGAAGCCATTGACATCATAGTAGACCTTGCCAACACCTACGGCTACGCGTCGGAGGGAGAGACCCCCCGACGGAGCAATCTGCGCCCACGCCAACCAGGCCCGCATCGGCACATTCCCGCTCAATGACCCCGACAACTGCCTCTACGCCCCGGACGTAATCCGTTTCGCCCGCCGCAAGGGCTATTTTGACGGGGCGGATTCCGAGTTCTCCTTCAAGAAGGCTTATTGTCCGGCCGATTTCGGCACCGTCCGCGGCTGCGACGCCCGCGCCTGGAGCGCCTTCAATATCCTTACGGACGGCTGGTTCTCCTTCTACGATGAGGAAGGCAACGCCGTCACAAAGGACGCCTACAGTTATCTGGATTACGTGATGGGCAATAATCTGGAAGGGGACTTTCCGCTCTTCGTGTTCCCCCGCAAGAAAGTTGGCGTAAAGGAACTGGCCGATGTTATGAGGGACCACTTCGAGGGCACCCCCATGGACATGACCCAGGATATCGGCGCAGGCGGAAACGCCCTCCCGTACCGCTGGAGGCCCATGGAGTGGGAGTTTGACGGAAAGACCTACGTCAACGAGCGCGCAATCGCCACCCAGCAGACAGGTTTCTGGTTCGTGGGCCAGGCCCGTAACTACGTCCCTGACGTTGTTGGCGGCATCCTGTGGTTCGGCACGGACGACGCAGCAACCTCCTACCTTTCACCCATCTACACCTCCGTCACAAAGATTCCGGAATGCTTCCGTGAAGGTAACGGAGATCTCCTTCACTACTCTCCCACGGCATCCTTCTGGATCAACAACCGCGTCTCCAACGCCTGCTACAAGATGTACAACATCATGGCACCGTACGTACGCGCAAAGGTGGATTCCTTTGAACGTGACCAGATGGAGCGCCGCACCCATTCCGTAGACTCCATGGCCGTTGTGATGTACAACCAGGTGGTGATTAAACTCCAGAAGAAACTCTCCTCCAAGGGAGACGTAATGGTGTCCTCTAAGCCCTTTGCAAAAGTTGTGAAGTACGTTACGGATTACTCCGTGAACACCGCCCAGGAGCAGTTTGCAGCCTGGCAGAAACTGGAAGAGGAACTCCTTGTGAAGTTTATGGACGGAAACGTCAAACCCCAGAACCCGGACGGCTCATTCAAGCATTCGGAATTCTCCAAAGGCATCCCTGAAAAGGTAGAGTGGCCCGGCTACACCGAACTCTGGAAGGAGACCGTCGCCCAGGAGCACGGGGAAACCATAGAAGTAAAAGAGTGACTATAAATCAAATAATTACTATATTTGTGCAACCTCAACCATTACTCAAAATGAAAACCAAGTTCCTCCTTTCCGTAACAATTGCCGTGGCGGCAGTCCTTTCCTGCGTTTCGGCATTTGCACAAACTACAGTAACAGGTGTAAACGTCACCAAGTTTGAGGCAACCTCCGTTGAGGCCCAGCCCAAGATGCTGGTAACCCCCATCGCGGCCGACATTTCTATTATCCAGGCCACCTCTTCCAGTTTCAAGACCCAGGGCACCATCGTCATCCCCGAGGTCCCGGACACCAAGGATGTTGCAAAACTGGAGCGCTATGCCGCAGACGCCAAGCACGTTATCCTGGACGGCATAGAGGAACTCAAGGCCAAGGCCCTGTTTGAGTTCGCGGAAAGTGCCGGAGCAGACCTCATAGTGGCGCCGCTTTTCTCCGTTGTCACAGACAAGAGCGACGGCCGCATCATCTCTCTTACCGTTAGGGTGAAAGGCTATCCTGCCCGTTACACCAATTTCCGTAACGTCAAGCCTTCTGACACCACCATCGTGTACATCAACAGCGCCCTTTCAAGCGGTAAGAGCGTAAGGTCCATTTCCTCCACGGAAGCCGTGCAGACAGAAACCAAAATGGAGGTCAAGTAGTTATGAAAAGGCTGATACTTCTTGCGGCGCTGCTTCTTGCGGCATTGTCGGCCGGGGCCCAGACCACCATTGACTTCACCGGCGTCTCAATCAATACGGAGCGCGTGAAAAAGGTCTATGAGCGTAAAGCCTTCATAATGGCCACCGGAGGTCCTGAGTTATTTTCGTTCCGGAAAAACCATTTTGACGCAACCGGCGTTTTCGGACTCAGGTTCGGTATGGTATGGCATTTTGGTTTTTACGTTGGGGCAGAAACCGGAATTGGCGGTTTCCCGGCCAAGACAGAGAAGGGCTATACGCAGGATTTCGTTCTCAACGGTATGCGCCGGGATCCCCGCATCTCTGCTGTCGCCGGCGGAATCTGGAGAATAACCCCTGCCGTAAATCTATATCTTGGCGGCGGTTATGCGACAGGCCAGAAACTGTATCAGAAGCAGGATAAAGGATGGGTGGAGTATGACGATTTCGATTCATTCCAGGCAGAGCTTGGAGGTATTTTCCACGCGGGGCATCTGAGTTTTATGGCCGGAGCCGCGGTTATCCCCCTGGATGTCTTCTGTCTTCGCTTCAACCTTGGCGTGGGTTATAATTTTTAAGGCTTTTCAATATGAAAAAGTTTGCCCTGATTCTTCTTCTTGCCATCTCTGCCGCATCCTGCGCCGTGAAGGATAAAAACGCCCCGGTCGCGGATCCGGATTATAACCGTTTCTTCCATATCGTCCAAAGCCAGATCTATTCAACGGCAACAACCATCTGGGCGGAGTCTGTGGATTTCTCCGCTTCTGGCGCAGTTGTCTCTCGATATGGTCTTTGCTGCAATCCGGTCCGCACGCCGGACATAGGGGACTATGTGGCCGACTTAAAATATGGGGCGTCCGGCCCTGTTGTCATTACGGGATTAAGCCCAAATACCAATTATTTATGTAGGGCATTTTTTGTCACATCGGACGGATCGGCATATTATAGCGAGCTTTTCGAAATATCTACTCAATCCCTTCTTTCTCTTGAACTGGATGGTTATCCCACGTCCAACACCAAGGACGGCGGTTACGTTAAGGCAGTCCTCAAGGAAGGCAGTTTTGACGGCTGTACAGAAAGGGGATTCTGTTACGGCACATCGGAAGTACCTACGGTGAACGACTACAAAGTTGCCATAGCAGGAACGTCAAGCACTATGCAGGGCTACATCCCCATGAGCCCCGGCCAAATGTTCTATTACAGGGCCTACGCCCGTCTGTCGGACGGTTCTGTGGTCTATTCGGATGAGAGCAATTATATCCAGACATACGCCGTTACGGAAGGATTCAGCGTATCTAATTTGGCCTACGGCGTCACATATAACAGCACTTATTATCCTTTCTCAGCGCAACTTGACGCCACCTTCAGTTACTATTCTACATCCGAGACCACGGAGATCGGCTTTAAGGAAGGTGGCAGTTCCTGGAAATGGAACAACATTACTGACGGAAAGTTTACAGACTACAGGACCTGGTACTTTGAAGACGTGGTACAAACCATCACGTATCAGGCCTATGCCGTCCTGAAAAGCACTGGCAAGAGGGTGTGGGGAGAGGAAAAGACCGCCTATTTCTACTACAACTAACTAAACCTTTATAAATGACCTATCTTTTTTATCTGGTTCCGGCGGCGGCAGTACTGGCCCTGCTCTTTGCGTGGATTTTCTTCCGTCAGATGATGAAGGAGAGTGAAGGAACCGTAACTATGAAAGAAATCGCACAGTATGTGCGTGAGGGCGCAATGGCGTACCTTAAACAGCAGTACAAAGTTGTTGTAATCGTATTCATAGTCCTGGCCGCCCTGTTTGCCGTTCTGGCATACGGTTTCGGCGTGCAGAACCCCTGGGTGCCGTTCGCATTCCTTACCGGCGGCTTCTTCAGCGGCCTTGCCGGCTTCGTGGGTATGAAAACCGCAACTTATGCATCGGCCCGTACGGCAAATGCAACAATGCGAAGCCTCAATTCCGGCCTTAAGATTGCCTTCCGCAGCGGCGCCGTCATGGGCCTTACCGTGGTTGGACTGGGCCTTCTGGACATCGCCATCTGGTGGAGCATCCTCAAGATCTTCTATGAGCCCACGCAGGCCCAGAACCTTGTGGTGATCACCACCACCATGCTTACCTTCGGAATGGGCGCCTCAACCCAGGCCCTCTTCGCCCGCGTTGGCGGCGGCATCTACACCAAGGCCGCTGATGTGGGGGCCGATATCGTTGGTAAGGTAGAGCAGGACATCCCCGAGGACGATCCCCGCAACCCTGCCACCATTGCCGATAACGTGGGTGACAACGTAGGTGACGTTGCCGGTATGGGCGCAGACCTCTATGAGAGTTACTGCGGCTCAATCCTTGCCACCATGGCCCTTGGTGCATCGGCCTTCTTCGGAGACGGAACCGCCGTCCAGATGAGGGCTATCCTTGCCCCTATGATGATTGCGGCAATTGGCGTAGTCCTCTCAATATTAGGTATTTACGTGGTTCGTACAAAGGAAGGCGCTTCGCTGCAGGACCTCCTTGGTTCCCTCAGCCGCGGCACTAACCTTGCGGCCGTCCTCATCGCCCTGGTTTCCTTCGGCGTGTTCTACATCCTTGGCTTCCCCAACTGGTGGCAGATGGCCCTTTCCGTGGTCAGCGGCCTTGTGGCGGGAGTAGTTATCGGCAAAATTACCGAATACTATACCTCCCACTCCTACAAGCCCACCCAGAAACTGGCCGAGAGCGCCCAGACAGGTCCCGCAACCGTCATCATCAACGGCGTTGGCCTTGGCATGATCTCCACCGCCGTTCCCGTTGTTACAATTGCAGTTGCCATCCTTCTGGCCTACGGCTTCGCAACCGGCTTCCACTTTGGCGTTGACACTTTGAGTATGGGCCTCTACGGCATCTCAATCGCCGCCGTGGGCATGCTCTCAACCCTTGGAATCACCCTGGCAACGGACGCTTACGGTCCCATCGCCGATAACGCCGGCGGTAACGCCCAGATGAGTGAACTGGATCCTTCCGTACGTGAGAAGACCGATATCCTTGACTCCCTCGGTAACACTACCGCCGCAACCGGCAAGGGCTTTGCAATCGGCTCCGCTGCCCTCACTGCCCTGGCCCTCCTGGCGTCCTACATTGAGGAGATCAAGATAGGCTTCGGTCACCTTGCCGCAAAGGGCGGAGAAATGGCCGCGGAATTCTCCCGCCTTGCACACGGCAGCATCACGGATATTGTGGAGCACTATGACATTACCCTCATGAACCCTATGGTGCTGGTGGGCATTTTCATCGGCTCAATGATGGCATTCCTCTTCTGCGGTCTCACAATGAACGCCGTGGGACGTGCCGCAGAGAAGATGGTCATCGAGGTGCGCAGGCAGTTCCGTGAGATTGCCGGCATCCTTGAAGGAAAACAGCGCCCCGACTACACCAGTTGCGTGCGCATCTCCACCAAGGCTGCCCAGCACGAGATGATCTTCCCGTCCCTCCTTGCCATCATTGTCCCCATGCTTGTTGGTGTCATCCTTGGCCCTGCAGGTGTTATCGGCCTCCTTGCCGGCGGCCTTGGCGCAGGCTTCGTACTGGCCATCTTCCTGGCCAACTCCGGCGGCGCCTGGGACAACGCCAAGAAGTTCGTTGAGGAAGGCCACTTCGGCGGCAAGAACTCCTCCAGCCACCACGCCACCGTTGTAGGCGACACCGTCGGCGACCCCTTCAAGGACACCTCCGGCCCTTCCCTCAACATCCTCATCAAACTGATGAGCATGGTCTCCATCGTCATGGCCGGCCTCACCGTGATGCTGCACTAGCCTTTTCCTCAGCGTAGGGCTTCCGCCCCATGTTGTAATGCCGATGCGGTGGGGCTCAAGTGCCTGAGCGTCAATTGCTTACCGGATCTTTTAGGAAAACCAGTAATCCTAAACGATCCGGTAAATTCTTGTATATCAACCACTTAACCTCCACTAATTTCCGCTTTCGTTGCCCAGGCCGCTGCGGAAGGTATTGATGGGGCAGTGTTGCAGGTCAAGACAGTGCTACTGAACTTCCATGGCGGAAATCGGCAAAAAATAGTTATCTTTGTAAGTTATAAGAAAGATAAGCAATGAAAGAAGCCATTGAAAGAATATTCAAAGAGCTGGAGGAGCTGAAGGCCACCAGCCAGAAAGAGGCAGAAGAAGCCCGTATACGTTTCCTTGGAAAGAAAGGTGAAATCACCGCCCTTATGGACGAGTTCCGTAACATTGCCCCGGAACTCAAGAGGGAGTACGGCAAGCGGCTCAATGAACTCAAGCAGTACACAATTGCAAAGATAGATGAACTGAAGGCTGCCGCAGAGACTGCAGCCGTGGCCGATGCCCCCAAGGAGGACCTTTCAATGCCAGGAGATGCTTTCCCGCTGGGATCGCGTCATCCCGTTTCTATTGTCCGTCAGCAGATTGTGGATATCTTCCGCAAGTTTGGATATGATGTGGCCGAGGGCCCTGAGATTGAGGACGACTACCACGTGTTCGAGGCCCTGAACTTCCCGCCCAACCACCCTGCCCGTGAGATGCAGGACACCTTCTTCGTGAGCACCGGCCACCTGAATCCGCTCCTTCTCCGCACCCACACGTCTTCCGTGCAGGTGCGCACCATGGAAACCCAGCCGCTGCCCATCCGCGTGGTGTGCCCCGGCCGCGTTTTCCGCAATGAGGCAATATCGGCCCGTGCCCACTGCATCTTCCATCAGGTGGAGGGTCTGTACATTGACAAGGACGTCACGTTCGCAGACCTGAAGCAGGCCATCCTGCTGTTTGCCCGTGAGATGTTCGGGGCCGATACCCAGATCCGTATGAGGCCTTCATATTTCCCGTTCACGGAGCCTTCCGCAGAGGTTGACGTTTCCTGCAACATCTGCAAGGGAAAGGGCTGCAACATCTGCAAAGGCACCGGCTGGCTGGAGATCATGGGCTGCGGCATGGTGGATCCCAACGTTCTCAAGGCCAGCGGAATTGATCCTTCCCAGTACTCCGGATTCGCATTTGGCATGGGTGTGGAGCGTATCGCAATGCTCAAGTGGCAGGTCAATGACCTCCGCCACTACTTCGAGAACGATATGCGCTTCCTCTCGGAATTCGCCACCGCCACGGAAGTGTAGTCCGTGAAAGCCCGTCAGGTACTCATATTCCTTCTCAGCGTTTTCGCCGCCCTGGGCGTGCTGTGGCTGGTTATGCCGGCCGACGGCATCGCCGCCGGGCCTCTTACCCTGCGTTTTTCCAATATGCAGGCAACGCTGAGGGATGCAAATGAGACCAAGGTGGACGTAGACTCCGTCCTGAATGCCGTTGAGGCCCGTTTCAAGATGAAGCAGGACACCCTGGAGTACTACAGGCAGTTTTTCACGGAAAACCCGGACCGAATCTATCTTCCCGGTGATGACATTACGTTCTTCGATCCCGTTTTCAAGGATTTTGAGAAAGAAGGCCTCAGCCGTGTAGTCCACTACGGAGACTCCCAGATAGAACTTGACCGCATTTCCCAGGACCTCCGCCAGGACCTCCAGGCAAGGTTCGGAGGGAGCGGCACCGGCCTTTTCCCGGCCCTCAGCAACGTTCCGTCGGCCAGCATCTCCAAGACGGCCAGCGGCGGCTTTGTCCAGTACACAATGTACGGAGACTCAACCACAATGCGCGCCGGTCACAGCCGCTACGGCATCCTGGCCCAGGTGGTAACCCTCACAGGCGGCGGCACCGTCACCCTTCGCTCCACCAGCAACAAAAACGCCCGTGAGAGGGTGCACAGTTTTGAATCCGTCACCGTCCTCTACGGCCGTCCCAGCGGCGGTTTCTCCGTAAGAGCGGTCTCGGACACCCTCAGACCCACCCCCGTAGAAGAAGTAGGGGAGAGCGGCCTCCGCAAGGTCACCTGGCACTTTGGCCGGCCCGTCCAGAAAGCAGTTCTCCGCTTCAGCGGCAACGCGGAGATTTATGGAATATCGGCCGATCCAGACTCCGGCGTCCAGGTGGACAACATCCCCCTCAGGGGCTGCTCGGGCACCATTTTCACCCGTATCAGCAAGCCTCTTATGGCCGATTGTATGGCAATGATGGACGCCCGCCTCATCATCCTCCAGTTTGGCGGAAACTATATGCCAGTAGTCCGTAATACCAAGGTCATCGAGCAGTATCAGGAGCAGATAGAGGCCCAGATCCGGTATTTCAAGGAGGTGGCCCCGGAGGCCCGCATCCTCTTTATCGGCCCGTCCGATATGGGAAAGAGCGTTGGGGGCCGCATTGTCACCTGGCCCCGCCTCCCTGAACTTGTTGATTCCCTCAAGTCGACGTCCCTTAGAAACGGCGCCGCCTACTGGGACCTCTTCCGCATGATGGGAGGTGAAAACTCCATGGGTCAGTGGGTTAAGCACAATCCCCCCTACGCCGGGCCTGATTACATCCACTTCACCCCCGCCGGCGCGCAGAAGGTTGGAGACGCCCTCTCCAACTCCCTCCTTACCTATTACGATTATTACCGCCTGGTCAAGTGAAGCGCCTCCTCCTTATAGTACTTCTTGCCCTGGCAGTGCCGTGTGCAGCCCAGCGCCCTCCCGTGCTTATCCAGCGCGGACTTGAGGGAGAATCGGCCTCATTTACCGCCTTCAGGCAAAAACTTGACTCCCTGGTGCATTGGGGCACCGGAGACGTAAGGGTCCTCCACGTTGGCGGCTCCCACGTCCAGGGCGGCACCTGGAGTGACCGTCTCCGCACCCGCTTCCTCTCCCTCAGATACGGCCTGGATGGCGGCAGGGGCCTGGTTTTCCCATTTGCGGCGGCCCTCACCAACACCCCCGTCAGTTACACAACCTCCTACTCCGGCCTCTGGGAATCCCATAATTGCATAAAGGCCGATGGCTCCGACCTCGGCCTCACCGGCATTGCCGCGGAGGTTAAGGACACCGCCTCCCGCGTAGCCGTGGACCTTGCCCGTAACGGCGGCCCCGTGCTCCGCCAGAGTTACGCCTTCAACCGCGTGGACGTCCTTGGGGAAGGGGAGATGGAGCCAGTCCTGTTGCTTCAGGGCCGGGATACGGTGTACGGCGTTACCTCCCACCAGTACACGCACTTCGACCTCCCTTATTACACGGACTGGCTGCAACTCTTCTTTAAAGGAGAGGGCCGATACACCCTCCGCGGCCTCTACCTTGACCGCACCGGCGGCGGCTTCACCTACAACGAGGCCGGAATCAACGGCGCCTCCACCTCCTCCTGGGCAAAGTGCTCCCACTGGGCCGAGGACCTTTCCCGCGTGATGCCGGACCTTGTGATATTCTCAATCGGCATCAACGATATCCAGGGCCACGATTTCGATCCTCGCCGATTCAAGGAAAACTACCGCTTCCTCCTCCGCCAGGTGCGGGACGTGAATCCCCGCTGCGCCGTGCTCTTTTCCGGCATCAACGACAGTTATTACAAGGGGAAGCACGTGAACCCGCATACCCCGGACGTTGAAAAGGCCTTCCGTGAATTGGCATCCGAATTTGACGGTGTGTTCTGGGATATGTATGAGGTTATGGGCGGCTACGGCTCCTCCGACGCCTGGAAAGAGGCCGGCCTTATGCAGGGGGACAGAGTCCATTTCACCCCCGCCGGCTACCGCCTAATCGGGGACCTTCTTTTTGACGCAATAATGGAGTACAGATGACCCTCCTGGACATCATACGGGACTTTGCCGTGAGCCTGTTCTCTTTTGACCAGGCCCATCCGCTGCTGTTCACCCAGTTCTACTTCTGGGCATTCTTCGCGCTGGTGTTTGCGGTGTTTTCCCTGTTCCACAGCAAGGTCCTCCTCCGTAACGGTTTCCTCTTTGCTGTGTCCCTGTTCTTCTATTACAAGACAAGCGGCGTGTTCCTGGCGCTCCTTGTATTTGTGATAGTTTACAACTACTTTGCGGCAAAGGGACTGTATCGGCTTAAGAAAGAAGGCTGGAGACGGGCTCTGACGGCGGTAAGCGTTGTGATAGACCTTGGAGTTCTGGCCTATTTCAAGTACGCGTACTTCATAACGGACTTCGTGAACAACCTCCTCGGGCTTTCCATTGAGGTCCACGACGTCCTTGGGGAGTTCCTGAACGCCCTCACGGGCACGTCCCTTTTCCGCGTAGACGCTATCATCCTCCCGGTTGGAATCTCCTTCTTCACCTTCCAGGCGGTGAGTTACATAGTGGACGTAAAACGCCGGAAGATTGCCCCGGTCCAGAACTTCCTGGACTTTGGCTTCTACCTCAGTTTCTTCCCGCAACTGGTTGCCGGCCCCATCGTCCGCGCCGTGGAGTTCGTAGAGCAACTCCACAAGCCCTATAACCTCTCCCGCAGGTGGTTCGGAATAGCCATCTTCTGGATAATGAACGGCCTCCTTAAGAAGTTAATTCTGGCCGATTACATGGCGGTAAATTTTGCGGACCGCGTCTTCGAGAACCCGCTCCTTTACAGCGGCTTTGAGAATTTATCGGCCCTCTTCTGCTATTCCCTGCAGGTTTATGCCGATTTCTCCGGCTACACTGACATTGCAACGGGCGTAGCGATGCTCATGGGCTTTTACCTTCCCAAGAACTTCAATTCACCATATAAAGCACCTAATACGCAGGACTTCTGGCGCCGCTGGCATATGACCCTGAGCCGCTGGCTGCGTGACTACCTCTATATTCCCCTCGGCGGCAACAGAAACGCTTCTGCTGGCACTTTCATCATCATTGCGGCAATTGCGGTGATAGGCAGTTTCCTCAGCGGTTCCTGGTGGGTTGCGGCGGCCGTGGCGGCCCTTGCGGCTGGTATCGGCCTCTGGGCCTGGCGTAAACCAGGTGACCGAAAACTCATCACCACCAACATCAACTCCATGAACACCATGCTCCTTGGCGGCCTCTGGCACGGAGCAAGTTGGAATTTCATGATCTGGGGCGGCCTCAACGGCATAGGGATGGTGATTTATAAGATATGGACCAAGCGCACGATGGGCGTAAAACTCCTTATCATCACGCTTGTAACGGCCCTTTGCGGCACGCTTTCCTTCACCCTCCACTATCCCGTGTGGAATATGTTCTTTGTGTGGACTCTCATCATCCTGGCCGGTACGGCCGTCCGTTTTGTCATTTCGACCGCAGCCCGTAAGGGCGGAGCGGAGAAATCTCCTTCCGTCACGCCCGGCCCCGACCGGGCGTCTCTCCGGTGGCTCTCCAACGCCTGGGACATCTTCCAGACCTTTGTATTTATCACATTTACCCGCCTGTTCTTCCGCAGTGGCTCCAACCTTGACCCGGCACTTGCCAACGAGCAGGCCTGGAACACCGCCAAGAACATGGTGAACCAGATTGGCTCCCACTGGGACATCGGCCTTGTTCCGGCTATGATCCACCAGCACCGCGCGGTGCTCATCCTTTTTGTGCTGGGAATGCTTATCCACTGGCTCCCGGAGCGCTTCAAGAGGCGTTATCGCATTACCTTCAGCGCCCTCCCGCTGCCTGTCATGGCCCTTGTTGTGGTCCTTATCGTGATTTTCTTCTACCAGTTCATCACCGCGGACCTCCAGTCCTTCATCTACTTCCAGTTCTAAGCTGGCGCTTAAGGTATTAATAATGAGCTATTTATAAATAGTCGGGTGCACTTTGCGGTGCACCCGGGAAGTTGTAACTTGTTGTGTAGCAGCGAACTACGCGCCAGGGGGTTATGCTAACAGATTTGTCAGCGCCACAAAATCCTCTACGGAAAGTTGTTCCGGGCGCTGTGTAAAGACGTCCTGCGACAGGAAGGCCGATAATTCTTCGGCTGTCCAGCCTTCGCGGGTGGCTTTTGCCGCTGCAAGGGGTTTGAGAGGGTTACGCATCATTTTACGGCGCTGGCCGAAGGCCGTTTTAACAACGGTCTTGAACAGTTTTTCGTCGCAGCCAAGGTCTGTGCGGCCATTGCGGCGCAACCGTATGACGGCACTTTCAACTTTAGGCGGCGGGGCAAAACAGCCGGAGCCAACGGTAAACAGATACTCTATATCATACCAAGCCTGCAGCAGCACGCTCAGGATGCCGTAGGTTTTGGAACCGGGTTTTTCAGCAATGCGCTCCGCAACTTCCTTCTGAACCATGCCCACAACCTGAGGAATGTGGTCTTTGTGGTCCAGTACCTTGAAGAAAATCTGGGAAGAGATATTGTAAGGGAAATTGCCAATGACGCAGAAGTCTCCGGGGAAGATACGCTCCAGCGGAAGCGTGAGGAAATCGGCCTCCATGAGACGGCCCTGCATTCCCTGAAAGTGCGTGAGAAGATACTCCACGCTTTCAGTGTCAATCTCTACAAGTTTGAGGTCAAGTTCCGGCCTCTGAAGGAGGTACTGAGTGAGGACCCCCATTCCTGGGCCAACCTCCAGCACGGGAAAAGGAAATTTCTCGGTTGCGCTTGAAATGGCAAGCGCATCCACGATGCCGCGGGCCACTTTTTGGTCCGTGAGAAAATGCTGCCCAAGGGCTTTTTTTGCGCGTACTTCCATTAGGCTGCCGAAGCTGCCTTGCGCCTGCGGGAAAGAAGCGCCCACACCGCCCAAACGGCCGTGATGACAAGGCACATGGGCACACCCACGGTGAGGATTTCACGCCACATCTGTGCAGCGCCGCCGGTCTCCGAAAGCGCCGTGAAGAAGGGGAACTGCCAGGTGAGTTCTCCGTTTATTATGTGGTCCACTATAAGCATAACTGAGCCGCCCCAGAGCATGGTTTCCAGGGTTTTCACGGAAGCCGGAACGGGCTTCCTGCTGATTTTGCGGTATGCGGTGGTGGCGATAGCCTGAACAAGGGGTGCTACAAAACAAGCCATAGGTTAAAAGTTTTCCCAAAGATATGCATTTTTTTGCTAACTTTGTAAACTCTGAAAAAACTAAACTCAAAATATGTACAGAACACACACGTGCGGGGAACTCCGCATAGAGAACAAAGGGCAGCAGGTTACCCTGGCCGGTTGGGTCCAGAAAGCCCGCAAACTTGGCGGAATGACATTCATTGACCTCCGAGACCGCTACGGAATCACCCAACTTGTGGTTGAGGCCGATGCCCCCGCAGAGCTTGTGGAAACCGCCACCTCCCTCGGCCGTGAATTCGTGATTCAGGCCATCGGAGAGGTTGTCGAGCGCCAGGCCAAAAACGCCAAGATGCCCACAGGTGACATCGAGATTAAATTATCGGCCATAAATATCCTCAACAGGAGCGTCACTCCGCCCTTCACCATTGAAGAAGAATCCGACGGCGGCGAAGACCTCCGTATGAAATACCGTTACCTTGACCTCCGCCGCGGTCCGCTCCAGAGGGCCTTGGCCTTAAGGCACAAGGTTGCTCACGAGTGCCGTAACTACCTGGATTCCAAGGGCTTTATGGAGATCGAGACTCCTTATCTCATCAAGTCCACCCCGGAAGGCGCACGTGACTTTGTGGTTCCTTCACGTATGAACCCCGGTCAGTTCTACGCCCTTCCCCAGAGCCCCCAGACCTTCAAGCAACTCCTTATGGTGGCCGGCTATGACCGCTACTTCCAGATTGTGCGCTGCTTCCGTGACGAGGACCTCCGCGCAGACCGCCAGCCGGAATTCACCCAGATAGACTGCGAGATGTCATTTGTGGAGCAGGAAGATGTTCTGAATATGTTCGAGGGTATGATGCGTACGCTGTTCAAGAACGTCCTCGGCGTAGACATCCCCAACCCTCTCCCGCGTATGAGTTGGTATGATGCCATGGATAACTACGGCTCGGATAAGCCCGATGTTCGCTTCGGCATGAAGATCCACGAGATTACCGCCGCCGCAAAGGGCAAGGGCTTCAGCGTTCTTGACGACGCCCAGTATATCGGCGCAATTGCCGTTCCCGGCGCCGCGGAATACACCCGCAAGCAGATTGACGAACTTACGGAGTGGGTAAAACGCCCTCAGGTAGGCGCCAAGGGCCTCATTTACATAAGGGTTAATGCCGATGGCTCCTTCAAGAGTTCAATCGACAAATTCTATGGGGCCGATGACCTTGCCGCCATCGCCGCCGCCGCAGAGGCAAAGCCCGGAGACCTCATCCTTGTGATGAGCGGTGCCAAGCGCAAAACCCAGACAATGCTGGGCGTCCTGCGCCTGGAGATGGGCGGCCGCCTTGGTCTCCGTAACCCCAAGGAGTTCGCACCCCTTTGGATCGTGGACTTCCCGCTGCTTGAATGGGACGACGAAACCCAGCGTTTCTACGCCATGCACCATCCCTTCACCGCCCCCAAGCCGGAGCACGAAAAATGGTTCTACAGCAACGCCAAGGAGGACCTTGAACGCGTATGCGCCAACGCCTACGACTTCGTCCTCAACGGCAATGAACTTGGCGGCGGCTCCATCCGTATCCATAATGCCGATATGCAGAAGCGTATGTTCGAGGTCCTTGGAATCGGCCCTGAAGAGGCCGAGTACAAGTTCGGCTTCATCATCAACGCCTTCAAGTTCGGCGCCCCGCCTCACGGTGGTCTGGCCTTCGGCTTTGACCGCGTGTGCGCTCTTATGGGCGGTCAGGACACAATCAGGGACTACATTGCCTTCCCCAAGAACAATCAGGGCCGTGATGTGATGATAGATTCCCCGTCACAGATAGACCAGGAGCAACTGGACGAACTTCAGATTTCCCTGCGTTCTCCTCAAAACGCTCAGTAACAATTACTTACTACTTTTCCTCCCGGCTGTTTTGCTGGGAGGAAAATGTATAAACGCCTTATTATCAGCGGATTAATGAAAACGGTCTCCAATTACCCCATCCCCAACACCTTCCGAATGAAGGTGAAATGTGCCCTGTATGTTGAGATAGAGTCGGAAGAAGAGTTGGCGGCCCTGGACTTTGCCTCCCTGCCCCAGCCCGTAATGGTTATGGGCGGCGGCTCCAACCTCCTTTTCACCAAGGACTTCCCCGGAACCGTGCTGCACATATCATCCCCCTCCCCCTACCCGTGTCCGGGGGTGGACACGTCCGCCGGAGGGTGCTTTGTCACCTTGCCTGCCGGAACGGTCTTTGACGATTTCTGCGCCTGGGCTGCTGCAGAAGGCCTCTGGGGTCCGGAGAATCTGTCGCTTATACCGGGAGAGGTGGGAGCCAGCGCCGTTCAGAACATCGGCGCCTATGGCGTTGAGGCAAAGGATATTATTGCCGATATCCGTGCCTGGGACCGCGTAGAAGGCCGGTTTGTGGACATTGACCCCGCCACCTGCGCCTACGGATATCGCACATCTAAATTCAAGACAGAGTGGAAAGGCCGTTTCATTATCACGGCCGTCACATACCGCCTAAGCCGTGATCCCCAGCCCCGCCTGGACTACGGCGGCCTCCGGAAGGCCCTTGCTGATAGGGGTGTAGAGACACTGTCTCCAACCTCTGGCCACCCTCGGCCGGATAAGAGGGAGGGGCCCGCTGGCGAAGCCAGTGGGAGGGGTCGCGAAGCGACGGTTGGAGACAGTGTCTCTGCAACCCTTACCCCTCAGATTATCCGCCAGACCATCATCGACATCCGCAACGCAAAGTTGCCGGACCCGGCGGTGACGGGATCGGCCGGAAGCTTCTTCTGCAATCCGGTCATAAGCCGGGAGCACTTTGAACGAATCAAAGACATCGCCCGTCAGGACAACGGCCCAGACTACCAGGTGCCGCACTATGAGGTGGGGGACCAGATCAAGGTCCCTGCGGCCTGGATGATAGAGCAGTGCGGCTTCAAGGGCAAACGCCTTGGCGGCGCCCAGGTTTACCAGAACCAGCCGCTGGTCATTGTTAACGCCAGCGGGGAGGCTTCCCCGGAAGAAATCATAGGCCTGGAAACCGAAGTTATCCAGGCCATAGAAACCAAATACGGCATCACCCTCCATCCGGAGGTTGAGCACGTCTAATTACTTTGTAAGATTAATGAACGGCAGAGCGTTTGAGCCGTTGTAGGTGGGAAGTTTGCCGTCCCACTTCTCAATGGCGTACTGCTGGACCAGCAGTGCGTTGAGAGAGGCGGCAACAACGCGGTTGTAGTAGGCTTCACCGTCACCCTGGATGCGCTGGGCTTCCGCTTCACCCTTTGCCTTGGCAATTGCAATCTTGGCCTCTGCCTCTGCTTCCTTCACCTTGTTCTCTGCCTTGAGGGCGTTCTGGACAGCCTCGTTCTTGGCGTTGATGGCGGCGGTGAGGGATGCCGGAGGGTCTATCTTTGTGGTGAACTCTCTCACAATGAAGCCTTCACGGTTCATGGACTCATCCAGGCGTGCGCGGACCTCGTTCTCAAACTTGGCGCGGTTGGCCATAAGTTCGTCTGAGGTGTAGTTGTTGGCGCAGGTGCGGTAAGCCTCAAAGATACAGGTATTTATGTAGCCCATCTCAAGTTCGCGCACCGGTTTGCGGTACTTCACGAAGATATCCACCGCCTTGGCCTCGTCTATCTGGTATGCAAGGGTAGGAGTCATGGAGAAGATGGCTGCATCCTTGGGGTTCACGGTAAAGGGCTCATAGGTTACACGCTGGATGTAAGTGGGGTATTCGAAGATACTCTCCGTGATGGGGTTATACCACACCCAGCCGCGGCAGGTGCCTTCAACGCCGCCCTTCAGGGCCGCATTGGAACTCCACTTTTTAAACTTGATACCAACTGAAGCAGAGTCGATTGTGGTGCAGCAGGACGCCATAATGCCTATCACCACCACAGTCACCGCCAGTGCAATCCAGGAGGATTTTGCAAGAACTCCGGTCTTTTTCATATCTCCTTATTTTTTCTTGCCGAACAAACCGCCCAGGATGCTGGTTGCAGCGCCAAGAAGGCCGCTGCCGGCGCCGCCCTTCAGGGAAAGGAGGATGTCGTTGATGTCAACGTCACCGTCTCCGTCCTGATCCTTGATGAAGCCGGACAGTTTGCCGATAATACCGGGGATAAGCGCCGTAAGGGCCGGGGCCAGTGAACCGAGGTTCAGTTTACTTACGATGTTCTTGGTGAAGAGGTCTCCCGCCAGGGCGGTGATACCGCTCTTTGCAGCATCTGTCTTTCCTGTGAGAAGGTTCTTGATCTCATCCAGGCCACCTGCTTTTGCGGCAGTCTGTGTGAGTGAACCCATAATGGAATCTCCCAGTCCGCCAAGAACCTGGTCCTTGATGTTTGCAGGGATGTCTACTTTGCCTGCCGCCGCGCTGACGGCCTTCTGAATGAAGTCATTAATGTTTGCCATATGTCAAATGTTTTATGCCAATAAAGTTAATCCAATTCTCACAAAAATCCAATACATCCCCGGACCATCCGCAATACGTATGA